>JAJEEA010000444.1 GCA_022821235.1 Vicinamibacteria bacterium | reverse complement strand
CCGGCGGCATGATGTGCGCCCGGCGCCCGGCCGGCGCGCGCAAGCCGGCTCCCTCGGGAGGTTCCCCGTCCAGGCCTGACCCGCGCCCCAGGCGCCGCCGCGTCCGCCTCTTCGGTCTCCTCCCCGCCCTCGCGCTGCTGCTCGGCGCGCTCTCGCCGTTCGCCGCCGCGCCCGCGCAGGCGCAGACCAGCACCTTGGTGAGCAACGCTGCGCAAAGCACCGCCGGGAATTTGACCATTACGCTCGACCCTGGTGACCGATTCGCCCAGGGGTTCACCACCGGCGATCATGCTCCGGGCTACGCGCTGGCGAGCATCGGGTTCCGCATGTCCACCTGGGCCCCGAACAAAGTCCGTGTGGAATTGTGGTCCGCCAGCGGGGCCAATCCCGGCGCAAAAATCGCGGACCTGACGACCCCGTCGACTACCGTACAGGTCGGTTTCAATGACTTCGCGGCGCCGGCGGGCACGACGCTCGCCGCCAACACCTCCTACTATGCCGTGATTTACGAGGTTGGAAATGATGTCGAAAGCACGTATTTGACTTACACCAGCAGCGTCGACGAAGACTCCGGCGCCGCCGACGGCTGGAGCATCGCAAACAATGCTCGCTCATTTAAATCCAATGCCTGGTCTGCTGTAAATCACCAGGTTGCATGGTTCCGCGTCAAAGGCGCGCCGGCCGCCGCCGCCGTGCTGGTGAGCAACTTCGGGCAGCCGGTGATGTCGGCTACTGCTAACTTGCGCGTAAATGAGGCGGGAGGACATGTCGTCTATTCATATGCTCAGGGGTTCACGACCGGAGGCTTCTCCCAGGGCTATATCCTCTCCGGGGTCGAGGTGCGGATAGCCTTTGCGGGCTCCGTGAGCGCCCAGAACGTCGCAGACCTCCGGCTGGAGCTGTGGTCCTCGGCCGCCAACGGCGCGCCGGGTTCGAGAATCGCCAGCCTGAGGCCCCCGGCGAGCATCAATCCTGTGTCTGGCACCGATTCCCTCAGCGACCGCACTCGCACCGTTGCCTTCACGGCGCCGTCGAACACCCGGCTCGCGGCGAACACAGCGTATCACCTGGTCGTGTACAGGCCAGACGACCAAGCGGAGGACCGTATCCGGGCGTTGCAGACGGCCGCCGAAGATGGTGGCGGCGAGGCAGGCTGGAGCATTGCGGACAGCCGGTACTATGTCGCCGCGAGCCCGCCGTCCGGGACCTGGACGAGAAGTACCAGCAGCGGGGGGGTCAACCCGCTCGTCATCCGCGTCAACGGCTCGCGGGTGGGCGCGGTGTCGGCTCCGGGCGCGCCGACCGCCCTGTCCGCCGCCGCGTCCGGTCTCGGTGCACTGGGCCTGTCGTGGACGGCACCTTCGGGCACGGTGACGGGCTACGAGGTGCACGACACGTCCTCGACGACGGTGGCCGCCGTCGCGCCGGCGTCGGGCGGCGACGTGTCGGCGGGCTGGGTGGCCGTCGACCGCCACCCAGCCGCCACGGCGGCCTCGCAGACCATTACCGGCCTGAGGGGCGGCAGGGCCTACCGGGTGCGGGTGCGGGCGGTGAACGAAGGCGTCGCCGGTCCCTGGGCGTTCGGCGTGGGCGTGCCGCGGGCCGCGCCCGCCGGGACCGTCTGGTCTGCGTCGCTGACCGTGCGGGACCTGACCGGCACCAGCAACAACGGTTGCGACAACTCAGGAGATGCGCCCGCAGAGAAGTGCTCGACGCCGACGACGCTGTCGGAGGACGAGTTTTCCGTCGGCGGTCAGAGTTATTCGATAGACAGTATTTGGAATAGGCAGTCGAGATTTTACCTTTATCTCACCTCGGCACCGAACTCCGCGCTCAGTTCCCTCAACGTCTGCGTCGGCCCAACTTCCTTCGCCTTGTCGAACATGTACGATTCAGGAGGAGGCACTTGGGTACTTCAAGATAACTCCCCCGGCTTCCTGTGGTCCCCCGGCGACGTGGTGGGCCTGAGCATCGGGCCTACCTGCCCGGCGGCGTCGGCCTCCGGCGGCGGGGTGCTGGTCGGGCTCACGGACCCGGACGGGTCGGGCTTCAACTGGTGGGTGACGCTGGGCCCGGCGTTCCGGTCGTACACGGTGCCGGGGGCCACGTCGGCCACGCGCCTGGAGGTGTCGGCGCCGACGGCCGACTATGCCTCGGACGAGGTGCGGGTGGGCAGGGCGACCCGCCCCGGGAGCGGGGTGGCCTATCTGGAGGAGCTGACGAGCGGCACGAGCCGCGCGCTCGTCGCGCTGGAGCGGGGCGCCAACGAATTCTGGGTGGTGTTGGGGAATCGGGCACCCTACACGGTGACCGTCACGCAGGGACGGGTCGCACCGCCACCTCCACCACCGCCGCCTCGACTGTCGTCCGACGCGAGCTTGAGCGCGCTCGCGCTCTCGGCCGGCGCGCTGGCCTTCGCGCCGCAGACGAGCGCCTACGCGGCGGCGGTGCCCCACGCGGTGGCGGGCGTCACGGTGACGCCCACCGTCAACCACCCCGGGGCCGCCGTCACGGTGAACGGCGCCGCGGCCGCGAGCGGGGAGCCGAGCGCGGCCGTTGCGCTGGCGGTGGGCGAGACGGTCATCCCGATAGTGGTGACCGCGCAGAACGGGACCACGACCCGCACCTACACGGTGACGGTGACGCGCGCGCCGGCGGAGGTGGCGTTCCTGCCGGCGGCCTCCGGCGCCCTGCACGGGTTCGTGCGCGTGGTCAACGAGAGCGACGAGGCGGGCGAGGTCCGCATCCGCGCCTTCGACGGCGCGGGCGCCGAGCACGGCCCGGTAACCCTCGACATCGAGGCGGGCGCGGTGGTGCACTTCAACTCGAACGACCTCGAATCGGGCAACGCGGACAAGGGCCTCACCGGGGCGACGGGCGCGCCGGAGCAGGGGCACTGGCGTCTCGTGTTCGAGAGCGAGCTCAGCCTTCGGGCGCTCGGCTACGTGCGTACCCGCGAGGCGGAGGGATTCCCCAACGCGGTGCACGACGTGGTGGCGGAGTCGCGGCCCTCGGTGGAGGACTACCGCTACGAGGTGGCGTTCTTCAACCCCGCGAGCAACACGCGCCAGGCGAGCGCGCTGCGGGTGGTGAACCGCTCCGGGGCGCAAGCCGCGGTGACCGTCACGGGCACCGACGACGCGGGTGAGCCGGGCGAGGAGGCGGTGACGCTGACGCTGCCCGCCGGGGCGGCGCGCACCTTGAGCGCGCCGGCGCTCGAGTCGGGCGGCGAGGAGTTCGACGGCATGCTCGGCGACGGGACGGGCAAGTGGCGGCTCAACGTCGATTCCGACCGGCCCCTCGCGGTGATGAGCCTGATGGGCGGTCCCGACGGGCACCTCACCAACCTGTCCACCGCGCCGGGCGCGGTGGAGCGGCTGTGGCTGCTTCCCTCGGCGGCCAACACCGTGCGCTACGGGTTCGTGCGCGTGGTCAACGAGAGCGGCGAGGCGGGCGAGGTGCGGATCCGCGCCTTCGACGACACGGGCGAGGCGTATGGCCCGCTCACGCTCGCCCTCGAGGCGGGCGCGGCGGTGCAGCTCAAATCGAGCGACCTCGAGTCGGGCAACCCGGACAAGGGGCTGACCGGTTCGACGGGTCCGGGGCAGGGGCGCTGGCGCCTCGCCTTCGAGAGCGACCCGGGCATCCGGGTGCTCGGCTACGTGCGCAACCACGGGGCGTCGGGGTTCCCCCACGCGGTGCACGACGCGGTGGCGGAGTCGGCGACGGAGGAGGGCTACCGCTACGAGGTGGCGTTCTTCAACCCCGCGAGCAACGTCAACCAGGCGAGCGTGCTGCTGCTGGTGAACCGTTCGGCGTCCGAGGCGGCTGAGGTGACCATCACGGGCACCGACGACGCGGGGGGTGAGGGCGATGTGGCGGTGACGCTGCGGCTGCCCGCCGGGGCGTCGCGGAGGCTGTGGGCGCCTGAGCTCGAGTCGGGCGAGGGGCTCGACGGCGCGCTCGGCGACGGGGCGGGCAAGTGGCGGCTCAGCGTGGAGTCCGACCGGCCGCTCGCGGTGATGAACCTGATGCGGAGTCTCTAAGGACACCTGACCAACCTCTCCACCGCGCCCCCCGACTTTCGCTGATGCTGCCGGTGAGCCGCGCGGGGCGGTGTTCGGGCGCGCGAGGCGCCTCGTGCGCGCCGCCGGGGACGC
>JAJEEA010000494.1 GCA_022821235.1 Vicinamibacteria bacterium | reverse complement strand
TGGCGCGGTGTCGACGACGGCGAGCGCGACGCCCTCGCCGGCCGCGTCGGCGACGATCCGGGACAGGCGCGGTGCTTGCGCGGGCACGACGGCCGGGGTGTGGGACCCGCGCCGATCGCCCCAGCTCGCGGCGCTCGCCTGCGGGTCGAGGTCGATGACGACGGCGGACAGGCCCTCGGCCGCGGCCGCGCAGGCGAGCGCGAGCGAGAGCGTGGTCTTGCCGGCCCCGCCCTTCTGCGCGATCACCGAGACGGTCTTCACGGCGGCGGCCGGCCCGTGTGCGGGGGTGCCGTCATGTCGGCTTTCCGGCATGTCGGCATGTCGGGGCGCGAGGGTGTGGACATGCCGGGATCGCGGCTTGCCGGCCTGTCGGAATGTGGGGCTGTGGACATGCCGGCAGTCTAGCGGCGGGTTCGAACGGCACGCCACCGCGGCGTGTTGAGCACGGGGCTAAACGCCGGACCCCGCGGCACGCCGCGACGTGCGGGGATGCTAAACAAATCGTTTTGACACCGCGTGCGCCGGGTGCCTACCGTAACAAGTGATCTGGAAGGAAGGCGCACCCCCGCGGTCCAGCTCCCGCTCAGCGCCGAACGACGGCGCGGGCGGCCGACGAAGCCGATCGTGTTGCGCAGCGGGGGCGAGGGACACGCGAGCGAAGAAGAAGGAGGCGTCTCCATGCCCCAGATCGCGATCTACCGCCTGCCGGCGGTGTGCGAAGTCACCGGTCTCTCGAAGGCCACCATCTACCGTCTGCTCGCCCGCGGGGAGTTCCCGGCGCGGGTGAAGCTCTCGCCGCGGTGCGTCGGGTGGCGCGTCGCGGAGGTCGACGCGTGGCTCGCCGCGCGCGAGGCGGCGAGCGAGCGGCCCGCGCCCGGGTAGCGGGTCCTGGACGCGTCGGACTCGTTCCGGCGCGTCAGACCGGAGCGCCGCGGAACACGACGACGCCGCACACCGCGGCGTCGGGTCGGGCCTCGACGATGGGGCTCGGCCAGTCGGGGTTGGCGGCGCGCAAGTAGCGCCGCCCGTCTTCCTCGACGAGCTGCTTGAAGGTGGCCTCGCCCGCGCCGTCGCGCATGACGACGTAGGCGCCGCTTCGCGCCTCGACGCCGGGATCGACGTAGATGAGGTCGCCGTCGAGGAAGCGCGGGGCCATGCTCTCCCCGCGCACGCGGAGCACGAAGGTCTCCGGCCCGCAGCGCGCCGGGCAGTGCAGGCGCGCCTCGGCGTCGGGGAACGCCGGCGCCCCGGTCCAGGCGCCCGCCTGCACCCAGGAGATGAGCGGGCAGCCGCCGCCTGCGGTCCACGGGGCGCCGGGCGCGCCCTCGTCTTCGTCGTGGGCCTGGTCCATCCACCCCTCGGGCTTGTCCATCGCGCGCTCGAGCTTCGCGGCGAGCTGGTCGCCCATGCGCCGGCGCCGCCCGCTCGGGTACGGCGTGCCGCCCCGGATCTGGCTGAGATAGGGGCTGCTCGAGCCGCTTCGCCGGGCGAGCGCCTCGGCGGAGCCGGCTTCGGCGATGAGGCGCGCGAGGTTGTCAAGGCGGTTGCGGTCGATCTGGCGGGTCATGGGGGGGTGCGGGACCCGGCGGTTTAGCGGAAGGGTAAACATAAAGTACGGCGCGAAGGATTGCAAGGCCGGAATAGGCTTTGCTACGTTCTTATGCGTGGAGCTAAAGGACTTTCTTCGAGGCGCCTCCAAGCGCGAGCGAGCGGACGTAGCGGTCGTGTGCAACGACTCGGTCGGCTACCTGTACCAGCTCGCCGGAGGACACCGGCACGCGAGCCCGATGATGGCGACGCGGCTGGAGGCGAGCACGCGGCGCGTGGCCGAGGGCACGGGCGGGCGCCTTGCCGCGGTGCCGCGCGAGACCCTGGTGCGTCATCCGGAGATCTTCAGCTCGCGCGCGGCGTTCGACGTGGAGCTCCCCGGATGACGGCCGCCGCGCTCCACGGCCCCTTTGACCGTACCTCGGCGTTCGGCGCGGCGCTCGCCGTCCTGCGTACCCTCCGCGGCCCCGTCGCGGCGCTCGCCCTGGCGGGCTTCGCCGCCTTCGCGCACGGCGCCGAGCCGGGCGAGAGCACGGTCGCCGAGGCGGCGCTCGAAGAGAGCCGGCGGAAGGCCGCCGCGGTGTGGCGGCTCTCGCCGGAGGACTGGACGCGCTACGAGACGCTGATGCGGGGCCGGCGGGGGGTATGGACCCCCGGGGCCGATCCGCTCCTCGTGCTCGGGGCCCATGCGCGGACGGCCGCGGAGCGTCGCCGCTTCGCCGAGGCGTTCGTGCGCGCCGAGCACGAGCGGGTCGATGGCGAGTTCGCCTTCGAGCGCGCGGTGCAGGCGGCGTGGGCCCGGCTCTTCCCGGGCGAGCTCCGGCTGAAGGCGCAATCTCCCGCCGAGGTCCCGCCTGAGCGCTACGCCCTGGTGTTCGACCGGGACTGCGAGGGCTGTGGCGCGACGGTGCGGGCGTACGCAGGTCGCGCGGTGCCGGTGGACGTGTACGTGCGCGGTGCGGGCGACGACGCGGCGTTGCGCCTGTGGGCCTGGAGCCACGGGGTGCGGGCGGCGGACGTTCGGGCGGGGCGCGTCACGGTCAACCACGACGACGGGTCCGTGCCCGGCCCCGCGCCCGCGGTGTGGGCGCGCCGGGGCGGGCGGTGGGCGCCGGTCGAATGAGGCTGCGTGGACATGGGCGCGGGATGGTCCTGCTCGGCGCCGCGCTCGCGGGCGGGCTCTGCGTGGCCGGCGAACGGCTGGTCGTGGTGCACGACGCGGGCGGCACGGTGCCGGCCGCGCCGTACGTCGAGCGCCCGGGGCTCTCCGAAGCGCAAGTATCGGCAGCGCTGCAACGTGCTCGCGGCCTGCTCGCCGGAATCGGGCCACCGCCCGGCGCGGGAAGCGTGGTCGCGTACCCGGTGAGCGCCGCCCCGCTTCGCCCCGGACGGGCGGAGCGGGTGCGGGTGCGGGGCCTCGGGCGGACGATCTTCGCCATCGGTCCGGACGACACCTCGCTCGTGTGGCTCGATGCGAACGCCGCCGCGCTCCGCAGCCGCAACGCGCAGGGGTTCCTCGTGCGCGCGGACACCGCCGGGACCCTCGACCGGATGCGAGCGCACACGGCGCGGCTCGGGCTCACCCTCGACCCGCTCCCCGGTGCGGCGCTCGCCGAGGCGTTCGGCGCATCGTCGTACCCCTTCGTCGCGGAGCCCGCGCGGTGACGGGCGCCCACCCGGTCGAGGCGCTGCTCCGCCCTCCGGTGGAGCTCACCGCGGGGGCGGTGTCGGTGCTCTGCGGGGCGGCGGCGGCGCTCGGTCCCGAGTACGTGATGATGACGCCGAGCGTCGGGCGGTGGACCGCGGCGGCGCTCGGGCTCTCCAGCGCCTGGTGGTTCGCGCGGGGGCTCACCGTCGTGCGCTACCAGCGCAACCTCCGGCGCCGCCGGCGTTGGACGATGGCCGCGAAGCGGGTCCCGGTGAGCGCGGACCGGCTCTTCCTCGGTCGGGGGTTCCGCTGGGGCGAGCGCCACACCCAGCGCCTGCACGACTGCCGGCGCACGCGCTTCCGGCGCTTCGTCGAGCCGGGGCGCTTGGCGGCCTGGGCGCACGCGTGCGCGGCGGACCGGGACCGCGGCAGCCTGGCCTGCCTTGGCCGGGCGCTCGCCGCCGACCTCCCCGGCAACCCCTTCCGCGCCCCGC
>JAJEEA010000380.1 GCA_022821235.1 Vicinamibacteria bacterium | reverse complement strand
GCGGTCGCTCGCGCCGGCGCCGCCGGCGAAGCGCCGGCTCGAGGCGGGCAAGGACCTCGTCGGCGCGCGCCGCGCCAGGTCGAGCCCGGCGACCGAGCGGGAGGCCCTGACCCGGCGCCTGCGCGCGCTCGGCACCCTGTTTCGCGATCTGCAGGTGGTGTCGTCCGGCGGCGACCGGACGTGGCTGGCGAACGCCGACCTGGCCGAGCAGCTCGAGGCGCTGTCGCCGTCCTACGGCGCGGCGCGGGCGGGGCGGGGATTCGAGACCGTGGACCGCGCGGTGTCGGCGTTGGCGCGGAACGCCAGCCCCCGCATCGTCGTCGACTGGCTGGCCTTGCAGATCTAGCGGTGTGCCACTGGAGTGACTTTACGGTTCAGCTTCCGCGGGCCGGACGCGGCCGCCCTCGGTCGGCCCCCGAAAATCGGGGGTCTTCCGGCCTCGTCGACCACATCGGTGCGATGCAGAGCCGTTTCGCGGACACACCACCAGCGTCCCGGCCCTGAAGCCCGCGAACGGGGCGCCGCGGCCCGGCGCGCACTGCCGGCGGGGTCGGGCGCCGCGCCGCCCGGGGGGTGACGGCGGCCGCGGCCCGGGGGGAGGGACGGCATGGACGGTTCCGATGAGCGCCAACCTGCACGCTGCATGAGCGTGAAGTTCGATCCGGTCGGCCGGACCCGCACGTTCCTGCTGCCGGAGGTGGACTTCGATCCCGAGCCGAAGCCGGGCGATCAGGTCGTCGTGCAGATGGGGTCGCGGCAGGCCTTCGGGACCCTGGCGCCCCGGATTGCGCCCATCGCGGAGCGCACCGCGCCGCCGTCCGGGTCGCCGCTGCGGGTGGTTCGCCGGGCCACCCGCGAGGACGTGCTGCGCCGGTTCCGCCAGGAGCAGCGGGAACGGGAGGCCCGGCGCATCTGCCTGCTGAAGATCCGCGAGCGCGGCCTGCAGATGAAGCTGGTCAGGGTCGAGCAGATGTTCGACGACTCGAAGCTCATCTTCAGCTTCACGGCGGAGGGGCGCGTCGACTTCCGGGGCCTCGTGCGCGAGCTCGCCAGCGAGTTCAAGGCGCGGATCGAGATGCGGCAGATCGGCGCGCGGGACGAGGCGAAGCTGCTCGGCGGGTACGGCACCTGCGGGCGGCCCTTGTGCTGCACGACGTGGCTGCAGTCGTTCGAGCCGATCTCCATCAAGATGGCCAAGCGCCAGAACCTGAGCCTGAACCCGTCGCGGCTGTCCGGGGCCTGCGGCCGGCTGAAGTGCTGCCTGCGGTACGAGCTGCCCAACGCCGCCGGCGAGCAGCACGCGGGATGCGCCCACGAGTCGAGCTGCAGCCGGAGCGCCGGCGGGTGCGGCAGCGGCTGCGGCGGCGATTGTGCGTCGGGTGGTTGCGGTGGATGTGGGAGCCGCGCCTGACCGCACGCCGCGGGGTCCGGAGCGTCCGCGGATCGGCGTGACGATGGGCGACCCGGCCGACATCGGCCCCGAGATCGCCCTCGCCGCGGCCGCCGACCGGCGGGTCACCGCGGTCTGCGAGCCGGTGCTCTACGGTCCCCTCACCGCGGCCGAGCGGGCGCGCTTCCGGCCCGGGGAGCTGTCGGCGGCGGCGGGGCGGGCCGCCCTCGACGCGGTCGAGCGGGCGGTCGCCGACGCGCTGGCGGGCCGGCTCGACGCCATCGCGACGGGGCCGGTCAACAAGGAGGCGCTGGCCCTCGCCGGCTCGCCGTGGCGCGGCCATACGGAGCTGCTCGCGGACCTCACGGGCGCCCGCGACGTCGCGATGATGTTCCACTCGCCGCGGCTGTGCGTGGTGCTCGCGACGGTGCACGTGCCGCTGTCGGCGGTGCCGCGGCTGCTGACGCGCGACCGGGTGGAGACCGTCATCGCCCTCGCCGCCGCCCATCTGCCGCGGTTCGGGGCGGCCCGGCCCCGCCTCGCGCTGGCCGGCCTCAACCCCCACGCGGGCGAGGGGGGGCTGCTCGGCACCGAGGACCGCGACGTGCTGGCGCCGGCGGCGGCGGCGGCGCGGGGGCGCGGCATCGACGTCGCCGGCCCCCTTCCCGCCGACGCCGTCTTCCGCCAGGCGGTGGACGGCCGTTTCGACGCGGTGGTGGCCTGCTACCACGACCAGGGGCTGATACCCGTCAAGCTCGCCGCGTTCGGCGAGGCCGTCAACGTCACGCTGGGGCTGCCGATCGTCCGGACGTCGGTCGACCACGGCACCGCGTTCGACATCGCCGGCCGCGGCGTCGCCGACGCCGCCAGCCTCGTGCAGGCGGTGGCGCTCGCGGCCCGGCTCGTCAGAGGAGACACCGCCAGACATGCCCGGGGCCGACCCGCAGCGGGGTGACAAGCCCATCGCCGAGAACCGCAAGGCGCGGCACGACTACACCCTCTTCGACACGTTCGAGGCGGGCATCGCCCTGCTCGGCACCGAGGTGAAGGCGATCCGCGAGGGCCGCGTGAACATGCGCGACAGCTTCGGCCGGATCGAGCAGGGCGAGATCTTCCTGCACAACGTCCACATCAGCCCCTACAGCCACCGCGGCTACGCCGACCACGAGCCGATGCGCCGGCGCAAGCTCCTGCTCCACAAGCGGGAGATCCGCAAGCTCATCGGAAAGGTCGTCGAACGCGGCATGACCCTGGTCCCCGTGCGCATGTACTTCAAGCGCGGCAGGGTGAAGGTGGCGGTGAGCCTCGCCAAGGGGAAGCGCGTGCACGACAAGCGCGAGACGCTGCGCCGGCGCGAGGCCGACCGCGAGGCCCGGGCCGCCATCAAGCGGCTGTGATCGCCCGGGCTGGCGCCCGGTTCCGGGGCGGGGTCGACCGGCGGCAGCCGGGAACGGGCGAGCCGGGGTCGCCCGTCGGTCGGCCCGGCCCCCACGCCATGCGCGGCGGCCTCTCATCCCGGGCCGTCGAGCACCTCGTCGACGAGGCGGGCGACGAGGCGGCCGATGGCGAGGCACGCGGTCAGCCCCGGCGAGTCGATGCCCGCGGCGTGCACGAGCCTCGGCTGGCGGGGGTCGCGCGCGATGAGGAAGTCGGAGAAGGCGGCGGGGTCGGGGCTGAGCTTGGCGCGGATGCCGGTGCCGCCGGGCCGCAGGTCGTCGGGCCGCACCGCCGGCAGGAGCCTCCGGGTGGGCTCGACGAACGCCTCGACGGGCAGCCGGCCCCGCTCGTGGTCCTCCTTCGACGCCTGATAGTGCACGGTCGGGCCGACGGTGACGTTGCCCCAGGTCGTGGGCGTGAGATGCACGCCGAGATGTTCGCCGGCGGGGGCGGGCACGGGATAGACGGGCCGGCCGACCAGGGCGCGGGCGGCCCCGACGAGCTCGGCGTACTCGCCGCGGGAGGGATGGATTCGGAACCGGCGCCCGTCGAGCCGGGCCGAGACCTCGTCGGCGTGGAGCCCGGCCGCGTTCACGACCGCGCGCGCCCGGATGGTCTCGGCCGGGGTGCGGACCTCGATGCCGGCGTCGTCGGCGCGGCCGGCGACGAGGGGGCTGCCCGGCAGCAGGACGACCTCGCGCCGCGCCGCCTCGCGCCGCAGGGTGCGGACGAGGGCCTCGGGGTCGACGATGCCGGTCGAGGGCGACCACAGGGCGGCCCGGGCGGCCACGTGCGGCTCCAGCCGGCGGACGGCGTCGGCATCGACGATCGCGAGATCGGCGACGCCGTTGGTCTCGCCTCGCGCGCGCAGGCGCTCGAGCTCGGCCCGCTCCTCGTCAACGCCGGCGACGATCAGCTTGCCGCAGCGCCGGTGGGGGACGTCGTGCCGGGCGCAGAACCGGTAGAGCGCCTCGCGGCCCTCGACGCAGAGCTGCGCCTTGAGGGAGCCGGGCGGGTAGTAGATGCCCGCGTGGATGACGCCGCTGTTGTGGGTGCTGGTCTCGGTGCCGAAGCGCGCGTGCCGCTCGAGCAGGCACACCGTCCGCCCGGGGCGGGCGGCCTCGTGCGCGCACGACAGGCCGACGACGCCGCCGCCGACCACGACCAGATCGATCGCTTCCATCGCTGTGCGCCGCCCCGGGAACGCCCCGCCGCCCGCGATGGACCCCGCCGACGCGCCGGGGCGCGGCGCCCGAATGCCGCGGGAGCTTCGCCGCGGACCGCCGGCGCCGAGAGCTCCCGGCGGGGTGCGATACCCTACCATGACGTTGATCCGGCCGGCCCGGTCCCGTACGATCGGGCCGGGAGTCCGGTCGGTCGGGCGCCAGGCGGAGGCGAGGGCGACGATTGGCGGGCGAGGGCGGGGGGCTCCGGAGACCCGCCGTCGAGGAGATTCATGCCGAGGCGCGCCGTCGTCACCGGGGTCACGGGCCAGGACGGGTCCTATCTGGCCGAGCTGCTGCTCGAGAAGGGCTACGAGGTGGTCGGCGTGACCCGGCGGCTGAGCGCCCCCAACCTGGAGCGCATCGAGCATCTGCGCGGGCGCGTCGACCTGCGGCAGGCGGACCTGCTCGACCAGATGTCGCTGCTGAGCGTGATCGACGAGGTGCGGCCGCACGAGGTCTACAACCTCGCGGCGATGTCGTTCGTGCCGACGTCGTGGACCCAGCCGGTGCTGACCGGCGACTACAACGCCCAGGGGGTCACCCGGTTGCTCGACGCGATTCGAAGGGTGGACACCTCGATTCGCTTCTATCAGGCCTCGTCGAGCGAGATGTTCGGCAAGGTGCGGGAGACGCCGCAGACCGAGGCGACGCCGTTCCATCCCCGCAGCCCCTACGGGGTGTCCAAGACGTTCGCCCACTACATCACCGTGAACTACCGCGAGAGCTACGACCTCTTCGCGGTGGCCGGCATCCTGTTCAATCACGAGTCGCCCCGGCGCGGCCTCGAGTTCGTGACCCGGAAGGTGACCGACGGGGTGGCGCGCATCAAGCTCGGCCTCGCCGACCGGCTCTCGCTCGGCAATCTCGACGCGCATCGCGACTGGGGCTTCGCGGGCGACTACGTGCGGACGATGTGGAGGATGCTGCAGCAGGACGTCCCGCGCGACTACGTCATCGCCACCGGCGTCAGCCGCTCGGTCGGGGACCTGGTCGAGACCGCGTTCGGGCACGCCGGTCTCGACTGGCGCGAGCACGTGCGCACCGATCCCGCCCTGCTGCGGCCGGCCGAGGTCGATCACCTGATCGGCGATGCGTCGAAGGCGCGGGCCGAGCTCGGCTGGTCGCCGGCCGTCGACTTCGAGCGGCTGATCGGCATGATGGTGGACGCCGACCTGGCCCGTCACCGCGCCCCGACGCCGCCGCTCGCGGTCGGGGCGTCCACGCGGTAGGGTTGGTTGGGCGCCCATCGGAGCCGCGAGGCGACGATGGGCGGGCCAGGACGGCACGGCCTGCTGAAGGATCGGTTGATCGCCGGACTATTGTCCGGCGCCGCTCTCGTACACGTCGTCGGTGACTGGCTCCAGCCACTCGATGGCTAGGTGCTCCCCGGCCTCGTTCGGGAAGGTCACCGAGACGTGCGTCAACGGCTCGTCGGGCACGGCGCCGTGCCAGTGCCGGACGCCGCGCGGCATGTGGGCCGTCTCGTTGGTACCGACCACGCCCCACGGCTGGCCCTCGACCAGGTAGTGCAGCCGGCCTTCCCTGACGAACAGCAACTGCTCGCTGTGCGTGTGCCAGTGCGTGCGGGCGCCGGCCTCGAAGCCCCGCGACGACACGCGGATGCCCTCCGCCTCGATGCGGAAGGACGTGCCGGTGAAGGTGGTCTGCTGGGCCTGCACGAGCCAGA
>JAJEEA010000529.1 GCA_022821235.1 Vicinamibacteria bacterium | reverse complement strand
AGCACGACCGCGTCCCGGGGGTCCGCCCGCGGCAGGACCGCGGCGATCGCGAGCCCCGCCGGCAGCTCCGCCGGCATGTCCTTGGCGCTGTGCACGGCGAGGTCGATGTCGCCGCGGACGAGCGCCTGCTCGATCTCCTTGACGAAGACGCGCTTGCCGCCGACCTGCGACAGGTTGGCCTCGCGGAGCCGGTCGCCGGTGGTGGTGATGACCACCAGCTCGCACTCCCGTCCGCTCCGGGCGCGAACGCGGGCCGCCACCGCGTCGGCCTGCCAGAGCGCGAGGTCGCTCCCGCGGGTCCCGAGCCTCAGCCGGTTCACGACGCCACCGGGGGCTTCGGCGACGCGGACGGTGCCGGCGCCCCGCCGATCCCGACGGCGCGGGAGGCGGAGTCCTTCCCGTCGGGGCCGGAACCGTTCCCGTCGAGATCGAAGAGACGGGTCACGGCCTCGGCGTACCGGGCCGCGGTCGCCGCGTCGTCGGCCGACTTCAGGCGTTCGGTCGGGGTCAGCAGCAGCTTCTGAACGAGCAGCCGCGTGATCTCCTCGACCCGGGCCCGGGCCTCGGGGGTGAAGCGGCTCAGCTTCGGCTCGAGCCGTTCGAGCTCGGCCTGCCGGACCGACTCGAAGCGGCGCCGCAGGGCGACCACGGTGGGGATCGCCCCGCGCGAACGAAGCCAGGCCACGAACTCCTCGGCCGCGTCCGAGACCATCGCCTCGGCCCGGGTCGTCTGCTCCTGCCGCCGCGCCAGGTTCTCGCTGACGATGGTGCGGAGGTCGTCGATGTTGTAGAGGAACACCTGCTCCAGCTCGCCGCAGTGGGGGTCGACGTCGCGCGGGAGGCCGATGTCGATGACGAACAGCGGCCGGTTCAGCCGGGCGTGCATGACCTCCTCGAGCCGCGCCCGGGTCAGGACGGGGGTGGCGGCGCCGGTGGCCGTCACCACTACGTCCACCCGCAGCAGCTCGTCGTCGACGGCCGACCAGTCCAACGCGACCCCCTCGACCTTGCCGGCGAGCTCGGAGGCCCGCGCGAGCGTGCGGCTGGCGACGGCGATGCGCCGCACCCGCTGCGACCGCAGGTGGGTCGCGGTCAGCTCGGCCATCTCGCCCGCTCCCGCCACGAGCACCGAGAGTCCCTCGAGGTCGCCGAAGATCTTCCGGGCGAGCGAGATCGCGGCGTAGCCGACCGACACCGCCCCTTCGCCCAGGCCGGTGTCCGCGCGGACCCGCTTGCCGACCGTGAACGACCATGGGAAGAGCTTGTTCAGCAGCGTGCCGGTGCACCGCTCGTCCGCCGCGGTGGCGTAGGCGTCCTTGACCTGGCCGAAGATCTGCGGCTCGCCGACCACGAGCGAGTCGAGCCCGGCCGCCACCCGGAACAGGTGCTGCGCGACCTCGCCGCCGGTCCGCGCGTACAGATGCGGCGCGAGCTGGTCTTCGGGAACGTCGTGGAAACGGCTCATGAAGCCGGTCAGCTCGTCGCGCGCGGCCTCGGGGTCCCGGCAGGCGGCGTAGATCTCGGACCGGTTGCAGGTCGTCAGCACCACCGACTCGGCCGGCGACGGGCGCAGGGCGAGCTCCCGCAACGCGGTCACGACGCCGCGCTTCGAGAAGTCGACCCGCTCGCGCAGGTCGACCGGCGCCGTGTGGTGGCTCACGCCCAGCAGCAGCAGGTTCATGCCCGGATCAGAAGTTGTGGCTCTCCGTCAGGAAGTACCCCACCGGCACGAGGGTCACGAGGACGATGGAGAACCCCAGCGTGGACAGCCAGGCGGCGCGGCGGCCGGTCCATCCGATGGCCCGGCGGGCGTAGAGCTCGAACGAGTAGACGGCCCACACCAGCACCACCATGAAGATCTTCGGGTCGGAGAGCGACATCGCGAGCACCCGGGGGTCCGACGTGCCGGGCTGGAGCCGCAGCACCCACACCACGCCGACGGCGAGGCCGACGGTCAGGAAGAGCCACCCGATGCCCACCGCGCGGCCGTTCATCGAGTCCACCGCGTGCAGCGACGGCAGCCGCGCCGCGAAGAACCCGAGCTGCTTGGACTTCAGCTCGCGGAACAGGAGGACGTAGGTGATGCCCACCACGCACGCGAGCGCGAAGGCGGCGTAGGCGAACAGCAGCGAGAGCACGTGGGCGGCGAGCAGGGGGCTGTCGAGGATGGGGGCGGGCTCGCGCACCGTCCCGCTCAGGCTCGAGATGGTCTGCAGCCCCACCAGCAGGGGGGCGATGAAGACGCCGAGGGCGCGCTCGTCGGTGGTGACCTCGGTGTAGAGGTAGGCGACCGCGAGCATCCACACGAACGCGGAGATCGCCGAGGCGGTGCCCACGAACGGCAGGTGGCCCAGCTCGACCGTCTGCATGCCGATGACGAACGTGTGGATGAAGGCGGCGGCGGACAACGAGGCGGTCGCGAGCCGTCCCGCTCGCGGGCTGCGCCGCAGGAAGAACACGGTGTAGACGGCGCCCGCGGTGGCGTAGAGCAGAAGCGGGAGTGTCGTCATCGGTCGCTCACCGTTCCGCCCGGCCGGGGGGACCCGGGCGGCGTCCCGGCCGCCGCGCGACGGGCTCGGCCGTCGCGGCCCGCGGCGCGCCT
>JAJEEA010000298.1 GCA_022821235.1 Vicinamibacteria bacterium | reverse complement strand
CGCGCCTTCGACGCCCGGCCGGTGGGCCTCGGGGTCTACGGCACCACGGGCCGGCTGGAGAAGGGCTACGCGCTCATGGGCGCGGATCTCGGCTCGGAGCACTCGCCGGTGGAGGCCGGCCTGGGGCACGCGCGCGTGAAGGACGCGGACTTCATCGGCAAGGCGGCCTATCTGCGGGTGCGCGCCGAGGAGCCGGTGGCGAAGCTGTGCACGCTCACCATGGACAGCCACACCGGCGTGTCGCGGACAGCTCGATTCCCCACCGGCGGCAACGAACCGATCCTGACCCCCGACGGCGCCCGCATCGTCGACGCCCGCGGCCGCGAGTCGCGCGTCACCTCCGCCGGCATGGGGCCGTCGGTCGGCCAGTACCTGCTGCTCGCCTACCTGCCGGTCGAGCACGCGGCGCCCGGCACCAGGCTGCGGGTGCTGTACATGAACGAACCCTACCCGGTGACGGTGGCTGCCGGCCCTGCCCTGTTCGATCCCGAAAACCGCCGGATGAAGGCGTAGGCACCCGTCAAGTCGTATCGCCGGCGTACACCTCGACCGGAATCGGGAGGTTCGGCGCGCGCGCCAATCGACGGTCCGTGGTCAGCAGGGGACCGTCGAGAATCTCGGCGAGCGCAACGTAGGCGGCATCGTACGCGCTCAGGTTCGAGCGCCGCCCCCAAGTCCGTTCCAGCATCGGGCCGTGGCTATGTCGCTGGAGATCCAGCTCGCTGAAGCTCTGCACGGCCGCGGTCGCTCGGTCGGGCGCCATCCGGTTCGCCTGCACGTAGCGTCGAATCACGTTGAGCACTTCCAGATCGACCACCTCCGGACTGTGCAGCGAGATTGCCGGATCGGCGAGGCGTCGGCCAATCTGCGCGCCGGCCGGGGTGCCGAGCACGAGCTCGACCACCGCGGATGCATCGAGCACCGCAATGGCGCTGACGTCAGCGGTGCCGCCGTTCGTCACGCAGGACCTCGGCGACCGGCGGATCGAGCTCGATTGGAGGCAGTGCGGCGATGCGGGCGAGGACTTCCTCGCGCGTCGGTCGCGTCAACGACTTCCGGATTTCGCGGAGGACGTATTCCGACATCGACAGGCCGGCGAGCGCTGATTTGGCCTTCAAACGACGGTGCAGGTCGTCTGGCACGTTGCGGATCTGCAGCATCTTGGACATGCTGTCATGATGATTTCATGTCGGTGGCATGTCAAGCACGTGTTGCCGGCGGTCCAACGTGCAGGTCGTGCGGAGAGCGTGGGGTGTCGCTTGACCTCGACGAGGCCGGAAGGAACCCCTCCGCGTCGTCTTCGATCACGCTGGGGGAGGCGCGGCCGTCGTCGGCGAGGGGGAGCGCCCGCTTCATTGAGTGCGGGCGGAGCCACGTCGTCGGTCCTCGGCGACCGGTATGACGGCGTGGCCCGCGCCTGGTGGGAGCTCGCCTACACCCCCGACAGCAGCGGAAGCTGCCCGGTGCTGTCGCCGAACGCCTCCTCGCGAACGCCGAACTTGGCCATCAGGCTCAGCGACAGGTTGGCCAGCGGCGTGCCCTTCGGGTAGACGAGGTGCCGGTCGCCCTCGAGGCCGCGCTCGGGCCAGCCCACGACCACCACCGGCACGTCGTAGTTGTTGTGGATGTTGCCGTCGCTCATGCCGCTGCCGAAGAGGACCACGGTGCCGTCGAGCAGCGTCCCGTCGCCGTCGGGGACGGACTGCAGGCGGTCGAGGTAGTACGCCAGCGTGTCGACGTGGTAGGTGTTCAGCTTCGTGAAGTCCTTCATCTTCTCGGGGTTGTTGCCGTGGTGCGACATCGAGTGATGCGCCTCGGGCAGCCCGATCTCGTTGTACGACCGGTTGATGTTCTCGCGGGCCATCATGAAGGACGTGACGCGGGTGATGTCGGCCTGGAACGCGAGCACCTGCAGGTCGAACATCAGCTCGGCGTACTCGCGGAACGTCTCGGGCACCCCGACGGGGCGCTCGGGCACGGCGAAGTCGCTGTTGGTCGACTCGGCCCGCGCGATGCGCTGCTCGACGTCGCGGATCGAGTCGAGGTACTCGCCGAGCTTGGTGCGGTCGTGGCCGCCGAGCCGCCCCGACAGGGCCGCGATCTCGCGGGTCAGCCCGTCGAGGATGCTGCGGTCCTCCTCGACGCGGAGCTGCCGCTCCTCGGGGGTGTCGCCGGTGCCGAAGAGCCGCTCGAACACGAACCGCGGGTTCGTCTCGGCCGGCAGGGGCTGGGTCGGCGTCTTCCACGACATCGAGTTCATGTACGCGCACGCGTAGCCGTGGTCGCAGGCGCCGACGACGTCGTTGCGGTCGACCGAGACCTCGAGCGACGGCAGCTTCGAGTCGCGGCAGATGAGCTCGGCGATCATCTGGTCGACCGTCGTGCCCGCCTCCACGTCCGCGCCCTCGGTCTGCTTCGGGTGCACCGAGCTCATGAACGCGGGGGCGGCGCGCGGATGCTGCCCGCCGGTGTCGCCCTGGTCGGTGGCCGGGTAGTTGTCGAGCCCGCTCAGGACGAGCGTGTGCTTCCGGAACCGCTCCATCGGCTGCAGGATGGGGGAGAGCTCGAACCCCTTGCCCTCGGTGGGCGGCGTCCAGTCCCACATGTTCATGCCGTTGCCCACGTAGACCGCCGCGAACCGCGGCGTGCCCGGCGCCCGCGCCGACAGGGCCGGCACCATCGCGTCGAGGAGCGGCAGCGCCAGGGTGGCCCCCATGCCGCGCAGGAACGTCCGTCTCGGCAGCGCCAGCTTCGTGATCACCATCGCACAACTCCTCTGCGAGACCTTAACGCGCTCCAGGCTCCGCTGGTGTCTCCAGTCGCTTCTTCAAGTCTTCGAGCTCTTTCCTCAGACTGGCGACTTGACTCAACGCGGTGATCGCGAACGACATCGCGGAGAGTCCGAAGACGAAACCCAGTACACCCAGTACGTCCATTACCAGACACCCTTGCCGACCTCGCGGCCCGGTCGCGTCGTCACTGCGCCGAGCGTGCGACACGGCCAAGCGGAAATCGGCCGGAGGCTGGATTATAGAGGAAAACGGCGTGCGTGTCAGCGCTGCCGCTCGCGGCGCAGGCCCTCGGCTGCCGGGGGATCGAGCTCGACCGGCGGCACTTCGGCGCGGCGCGCGGAGACGTCTTCGCGGGGCGGTTTCGCCCACAAGCGGGAGACCGGCACGGCGTGAAGACCGTCGCCGAAGCTCACACTGGTCTCGCCGTCGTAGAGCACGACCCCGCCGGCGAACCGGGCGCCGGCCGCACCGGCGAGCTTGCGCAGGCCGCGGAAGTCCGACGCGGTCACCGTCCCCGACGCTTTCACCTCGACGCCGGCGATCGTCCCGGCGCCGCGGTCGAGCACGAGGTCCACCTCAACGCCGTCCTTGTCGCGGAAGTGGAAGAACGCCGTCGGCGCCTCGTGCCAGTTTGCCTGCCGCCGCAGCTCCTGGAACACGAACGTCTCCAGAAGTTGCCCCCGCAAGGAGCGGTTGGCGACCAGCGCGGCGGTGTCCGCCCCGAGCAGCGCCGCGGCCAGCCCGGTATCGGCGACGTGCAGCTTGGGGGTCTTCACCAGCCGGCTCAGCCGGTTCGTGTGCCAGGGCGGCAGCCGCTCCAGCAGGAACACGCGTTCGAGCAGCGTCACGTAGTCGCGTATCGTCGGCCGGCTGAGCTGGAACGGCGCGGCCAGGTCGCTCACGTTGAACAACTGCGCCGTCCGGGCCGCCGCGAGCGCCAGCAGCCGCGGCAGCGCGTCCAGCTTGCCGATGCGCGCCAGGTCCCGCACGTCGCGCTGGACCAGGGCGTCGAGGTAGTCCCGGTACCAGTTGGCGCGCCGCCGGCCCGGGGGGCGCGTCAACGCCGCCGGATAGCCGCCTGCCACGATCAGTTCAGCCAACCCCTTGCCCAGCCGCTCGCGCTGCTCGAAGGTGAACCCGCCACCGAACAGGGCGTCGAGGAAGTCGGGTGGCCGGCGCTCGAGCTCGCACTGCGCCAGCGGATGCAGCCGCAGGGTCTCCAGGCGTCCCGCCAGGGAGTCGGCGAGCGCCGGCAAGAGCAACACCTGGCTCGACCCGGTCAGCGGGAAGCGTCCGGGCGTCCGGCGGCGGTCGATGGCCAGCTTCATGGCCCCGAAGATCGCGGGTGCCCGCTGCACCTCGTCCAGGACGACCTGCTCGGGCAGGCCGGCCACGAATCCCGCCGGGTCCTCCGCGGCGGCGGCGCGCAGCGCGTCGTCGTCGAAGCTGACGTAGGGGTAGCCGCGGGACACCTCCGAGGTTCGGGCGAGCGTCGTCTTGCCGCACTGGCGCGGTCCGTGAATCAGCACGGCCGGCGAGTCTTCGAGCGCCTCCGCGAGGCGCGGCTCGACGAAGCGCGGGTACAGAGCAGCGTCCGGCACGCGGCTGATTGTAACCCGATGGCTCGGCTGACTGAAAGGGATGCCGTCGGCTGATTGCAGGATTAGCCGTCGGCCGATTGAAAGGCCGCTTCCGATAACGTGGCCGCCCGTGCAGTGATCGGGGACCGGTTGCGACCTCGCGGCTGACCGTGCCGCGGAGTAGCGGGCGTGATCGACAGGCGCGCGGCAGTCCGGCGAATCGTGCTGACGGCACCCTACGGACCGTTGACGGTGATATCGCATTGGTGCGATATTGGGGAGGCGGTGACTTGCGGTGCCGAGAACGGAAGTCATCATCTTCGTGGATGACACGCGTTTCGCGCCGTTGTTGGGATGGCTGGATGGCCTTCCGGCGACGGTGCAGAACAAGTGTCTGGAGCGGATCGAGCGGCTCGAGGCTTTGGGCCACGAATTGCGCCGGCCTCACGCGGATCTGCTGCGGGACGGGATTCATGAATTGCGGGTCCGATCGGGGGCGTGTTCAGTACAGGATGCTCTACTTCTTCCACGATCGACGGGCGGTGATCAGTCACGGGTGCAGGAAGGAGCGCATCGTGCCCGTCGCCCAGGTCGACCGGGCCATCGCGAACCGGAGAGAATTCGCGCGCAATCCCGAACGACACACGATGAGGAGTTGGTGACCGTGAAGGAGAAGCGGCGAAGCGGTGCCTCGGCCTTGCTGCGTGAGCGGTATATCGGGGACGACCTCGAACGACTGGCCCGGCTCGATGAGGAGCAGGTCAGCGCCGACGTGGCTCAGTTGATCTACGACGTGCGAACGGATGCCGGTCTTTCGCAGAGAGAATTGGCGGCATTGGTGGGCACGACGCAGTCGGTAATCAGCAGGCTGGAGGATTCGGACTACGGCGGACGTTCGCTCTCGATGCTCGAACGGATTGCGCGGGCGCTGAACAAGAGGCTGAAGATCACGATGACGGACCGTCGGCATCGCGCACGCACGACGGGCTCTCCGAAACGAACCGGCCGCGCCGACGCGGCGGCATCCGCCGCCGGCCCAAACGGATAGGTGCGAGGACTCCTGCCGGAACGCCGGGCGCGTAGACTGCGTTTCCGAAGTCGCCCTTCGTCTGACTTGGCGAGCTGGCTCGTCGCGATGTCGACGGGCGAGTGCACTCCACGGAAGCGCCGCTTACACAGGGCGCGTCGGCATTGAGGAGCGGCGCTGGGGAGGCGGGACCGGCGCGCAAGGGCGTGGAAGCGATGACCACGGGCCGAATCTTCAGAGAGCGTATCTCGCGTGCCGAGCTGGCGCGCATGGCCGAGGAGCGGTTCGGGGATTGGATCAAGGCTGTGGTCGATGTGTCCCGCGAGGTGATGGCCATCGGCGGGGATCTGCACGCGGACGACGAGGCGGCGCTTCTCGCGGACGGATCACGCCAGCGTGACCTCTGGGGCATCAACCTCTATCCGGCGGAGACCGGCGGCGATTGGATCGAGTTCGACTCGATGATCAACCTCCGCCCGAGCGAGGGCAACCGTTCGCGCGGCGTCGACGACGAGCAAATCCGGGCCCGCATTCGCGAGGTCGTCGGATCCCTGGTCGCGCCCGAATGAGGAGGGGCCCGCCTTGACCAGAGTCCTGCACAGGAGCGCCGCCGACGGGGGCTGGGCACGGCTGGAGCTGGTCGAGCAGCTCGGAAACGTGGGAAGCGAGGTTGAACGCGCGATCCGGGCCCACGCGGCGGGCCGGCCGGACCGGTTCGAGAGCGCTCTCGAGCGGGCGCTGGAGTTGTTCGACCTGACAGCCGCGGACCCCCGCTGGCGAGGCCACCGCTGCCAGGAGATCCTGCGCGCACGCGAGGAGTTCTGCCGCCTCTTCTTCGATCCCGACGTTCCGTCGGACTCCGCCCGCGGGCTCAGCCGGTACTTCTTCGGGTTCGCCTGGGCCGCACGGAAGCTCCACTATCGCCGGCAGTCGGTCGACTGACTTGGCCCGCGCCTGCGGCTCGGCGATCAAGATCCGGTTTCCCCCCGAACTCAGGAAGCAGGTACTTCGGCAACAGTGTGGTTCCGGCCCCTCCGCTACTCCCACCAAGTGGGAACACCCTCGACGAGAGCACGGCGCTGGCGGGTCTCCACCACCATTCCGCCATCGGTTGCGTACACGCGGCGGATCGGATCCCTCGCGAGGATGGCACCCAAGTACCGGCCGTCCTCGCGGTACCAGCGCAAGCGTTTCTTTTCCAGCAGCCCGAAGGCGGTCTGCGTGACGATCACGTCGCCAGCATCGAAGGTATCGACCAGAGCGTGCAGAGACTCGTCACGCAGCACGTAGAGCCGTGTATCGGTCAGCAGGTAGAGGTAGTCGCCGGTGTCCACGATCCTGCTGGGCACGCTGCCTATGTCGTACGCCCGCGTGCCCGCCCCGTGTTGGTCGACCAGAACGACGCGACCGGAGTACCCGGCGAGGTAGACCGCGTCCGAGCGAGCGGAGAAGCCAGCAGCATAGATCCAGTCCGAGGCGTGGAGTTCGCCGACCTCCATACCGATGCTCACGGTGAAGCTGGTTCCGTCCGTGTGAAGCTCGGTCCGCCCCATCTCGCGAACGAAGGTGGCACCGGTATAGCGCGAAAGCGCACTCGCTTCGACGCCGGTCAGCACCTCTGCCGCGGCGGTGAGAGCCTTCATCTGCTCGCCGGCTCGCGGGTCGCCGGGATTGAGGTCAGGATGCCATTGCTTGGCGAGTTCCCGATACCGCCGTTTCAGGGCTTCCGGAGTGAATGGGAGGGCGAGGCCCATAAGGGCGAGCGCCCGATCCACGTCAGCGCTGGTTCCGTACGTGCCGGTCGTGGTGGCCACCCGCGTCCATCCATCCTTGAATGGCAGCTTGACACCCCAGAGACCCTGGCCAGACAGATCTACGCACCAAGCCTCGTCCGCCGTTGTGAAGAGATACCGACTCGCATCCCGGGAGAGCGCGACACAGCGAGTGAGGCTTCTCAGTTTCTCATCCGGGACTTCGAACCGCTGCCTCAGGTGTCGGATCTCGGGCGCGTCAGTGAGGGACGTTTCGAGGATCGGCTGGAGATGGTCGTCGTAGGCATGGACGACGCAATCGCGCGACATGGCAATCAGACCCCGACCGAGTGGGTGGACGCCGACACGATAGATGTCATGCTGGAGGCCCTGCTTGGCAGCTACCTCGCCGCTACGGTCGTAGCGCATCGCGGCCGCTTCAATTTGGCCGAGACCGTCGGCCTTGCCGAGGTCGTCGATCATTACCAGCCCGGAATCGGTCGGGTGCATCTGGCGGAAGGCGGTGTCGGGACGCTGGGCCAGCGGTGTTCTCTCAACCGTTGCGATTTGCCAGTCGGCGTCACGAATCTCGAAATCAGCCTCAATCCGGGGAGGTGCCGCTTCGCGGCTGAGTTGTGCTTCCTCCCATCGCAACGGAGCCCGGGGCAATGGCACGTACGTGAGCGACTCCGCGTCGATTTCGCGCAGCCTCGGTGGCTTCCGGTCAGCCCGGTGCGATCGGACTATTCGCTTCGGGGGTGGCACGGGGACATCGGGCGAGTCGGGGGGCAGAATGCGGTACGTGCGGCCCGCCTTGACTCGTCGGATCCTTCCAGCCTTGTCCAGGTACGCCAGCAGGTTCGCTACGCGCCGACCGTCCTCTTCGCCGATCAGTCCCTTGACCTCGGTCTGTAGGCAGTTGGGCCGCGCGGCTACCAATTGCATGATGGACTCAAGTACTCGACGATCGCCTTGGTGCCGCTCGACCTCCTCGGTCCACGGCTCAAGTTCCGGGACCGACGCAACGATCTTTTGCATCCGAGCCAAGCCTTCACCATCGCCGACTACGCCGAGTATCGTCCCGCCTTGCTGCAAGGCTGGAATCGAGCGAATGTCGAAGGATCCGTAGTCGCGGCGTGTTTCCTTCACCCAGGCGGGGATATGCTGGAGGTTCTCCCGTACTAGCCGCGCCGCACTGTGGTAGTCTCGGTTCGAGATAGCTGCCTGCATCCGAGACATGGAGTCGAAATAGGCATCACTGACTCGATGCCCGCGCGAGCGGCCGATGACCGGTCTTGCCTCGTCATTGGGTCCGTCATCGCCCGCGGTTGCATCGAGTCCGAAGAGTCGTCTGATGAAGCGAAGCATCGCACCCCCGAGCTGTGCGGTTTGCATTCCGGAGGCCATCCACGCGCCCGAGCCCCGGGCCGGTGGCCTCAGCCATTGCTGAATTGGACGGGGTTGACGGGACCGGCATACAGCGCCCCGGGTTGGAGTTGAGGACAGTTGAGGACGAGGAACTCAGGGAGCGTAGCGGCTCCTCAGTCGGCCCGATCCTGCGCCATGCGCATCCGGAACGGGGCGCTCGCGACGACGCCCTGGACGAGGGCGGCGAAGCGGTGGTCGTCGGCTGCGGCGTTGCGCTTGATCCGGCGCACGGTGGGCATGTCCGTGGCCTCGAGGCCGCGGCCGAGGGCGTAGGTCAGGAGGCGGTCGATGGCCGTGGTCAGGAAGTCGTCGGCGTGGCTCAGCAGCAGGGCGCGGAGCTCGCCGGGGCCGTCGAAGGTGGTGCCGTCGGGGAACTCGGCCGAGGCGTCGATGGGGAGGCCCGAGGCGTAGATGTCGCGCCATTCGCCGATGGCGTCGAAGTTCTCGAGGGCGAAGCCGAGCTGGTCCATCTGGGCGTGGCAGGCGGCGCAGACGGGGTTGGCGCGGTGGGCGGCCATCTGCTCGCGCATGGGGAGCACCTTGCGGGGGTCGCGCTCCTCGACCAGGTCGGGCACGTTCGGGGGCGGCGGCGGGGGCGGGGTGCCCAGGATGTTCTCCATGATCCACTTGCCGCGGATGACCGGCGACGTGCGGTTGGCGCGGGAAGTGCCGGTGAGGATCGAGCCCTGGCCGAGGAGCCCGCGGCGCACGCTGTCGGCCGGCAGGGTCACGCGGCGGAAGCGCTCGCCGTACACGCCGGGGATGCCGTAGTGCCGGGCGAGGCGCTCGTTGAGGAACGTGTAGTCGGCGTCGAGGAGGTCGAGGACGCTGCGGTCCTCGCGGACGATGCTCTCGAAGAAGAGCTTGGTCTCCTGCTCGAAGGCCTGGCGCAGGTTGTCGTCGAAGTGGAAGAGCAGCTCGGGGCTGGGCTGGAACCCCGCGACGTTGCGGATGTGCAGCCACTGGCCGGCGAAGTTGTCGACCAGCGCGCGTGACCGCGGGTCCTCCAGCATGCGTCGCACCTGCCGGCGGAGCACGTCGGGGTCGTGCAGCCGCCCGGCGACGGCGAGGTCGACCAGCTCGTCGTCGGGGATGCTGCTCCAGAGGAAGAACGACAGGCGCGAGGCCAGCTCCAGGTCCGAGATGCGGTACGGCGCGCCCGGTTCGGCCGACGCGGGCTGGTCCTCGAAGCGGAACAGGAAGCTCGGGCTCACGAGGATGCCGCGCACCGCCAGCTCGACGCCCGCCTCGAAGCCGCCCCGGGCGGCGCCCTCGCGGTACAGGCTCAGGGGAATCTCGAGATCCGTGTCGGTCACGGGGCGCCGGTAGGCGCGGCGGGCCAGGGTCGAGACGATCTCGCGGGCGCAGGTCGCCTGCTCGTCCGTCGTCGCGTCGCGGGACGGCGTGCAGACGAGCAGCTTGCGGCGGCTGGGCGAGTCGCCGGGCGACGCGGTCTCGGGCATCGGCCCGGTGATCGTCACGCTGGACACCACCGGCTCGCCGTTGGCGGCGCGGTACGGGTCGCGGCGCAGGTCGGGATCGAACAGGTCCTCGACGTAGGCCGAGGTCTTGGCCGTGAAGTACACCTGCACGAGGTGCGAGCCGGCCGTCACCGGGGCCCGGAACCGCATGCGCTCGAGGATCAGCCGGATCCGCTCGTTGCCCCGCGCCCCCTCCGGCCGCTGCACGATGCCGGTCCAGACCCGGGTGCCGTCGATGCTCACGTGGAGCTCGTGGGGCTCGGCGGTGACGCCCTCGAACCCGCCGGCGACGCCGCTCTCCTTCGGCCGCAACTGGAAGAGGTAGTCGCCGTCGGCGGGGAAGTACCACGGGAACGCCGCCCCGCCGCGCGAGCCGAACGGCAGGTCGTCGCTGATGCGGACGCCCTGGTCGCGGTCGGTCGGCACGAGGATGGTCTCGGGGGCGGGGGTCCCGCGCGGCCGGCCGAGGGCCATCTCGGCGATCCGGGCTGCCGCCCCCAGGTATCGCTCGGTCAGGGACGACGACAGGGTGAGGGCGTCGGCGTTGTTGTCGAAGCCGTAGGCGGCGTTGTCGGCGGGCAGCAGGGCCGCGTCGATGTCCACCGCGAGGAGGTCGCGGACGGCGTTGCGGTACTCCGTCCGGTTCAGGCGATGCAGCGTGGGCCGGCCGGGATCGGGGTCGGCGAGGGCGGCGCGGTCGAGCTCGGTCTCGAGCCACGTCACCACCTCGTGGTAGGTCGCGCGGTCGGGCCGGGGCCGCCCCGCCGGAGGCATCGCGCCGGTCCGCAGCTTGTTGATCACCGCCTCCCAGACATCGGCGTGATCGCCGGGCCGGTTCATGTCGAGGACGTCGAGGGCCAGTCCGGCCGTCAGGGTGCGCTCGTTGTGGCACGCGAAGCAGTAGCGCTGGAGGACGGCGCGGGGAGCCGGCTCGTTCGCCGTTTCGGGCACGGTGGCGGCCGGGCGCGGCTCGGCGGCCTGCCCCGCCGTGGTCGCGCCGACCAGCCGGGGCTCGGCGCCGGGTCCGGCGGCCATCGCCTCAGCCGGCGCGAGGGCGGCGGCGAAGACGAGGGCGGCGGCCAGTCGTCCGGGCAGGCACCGTGTGGTGCGCCGTGGCCGGCGAAGGGTTCGGGGGACCCCAGGGTGCGAGCCGGTGGCCGGGCGCAAGCCGACCGTGCGGCCTCCGTGCCCGACCAAGCATGAAGAGAGAGCGTCCGTCATGGGTTCAGCGCCTCCTCGGGGAGCTGCGACGCCGGGTTTCGCAGCAGCAAGGTGCGAGGAGCCGATTGGGCGTGACGAGAGAACGTCCGTCATCGGTTCAGCGCCTCCTCCGGGATGGCCGCCGCGCAGGGCGCCGGACACGGGATCTCCTTCGCGCCGAGCTCGCGCAGCAGCACCGCCGTGTGGGGGTGCGCGGCGAACGAGTTGCCGTACTCGACGCCGTCGGCGACCCGCAGGGGGGTGCGGCCGTCCAGGGCCACGACGTCGAGCCTCGCCCCCCGGTCGAACAGGTACTGCACGACGCTGTTGGCGCCGCGGTACGCCGCCGCGTGCATCGGGGTCTCGCCGACGTCGCTGACCGCGTTGACGTCGAGGCCCAGCTCCTCCACGAGCATCCGGACCGCCTCGAGCACCTGCGCCTCGCTCGCGCGGTCCTGGTTCGACGCCCACGAGATGCCCGCCGCCGCCATCAGGGGGGTGATGCCGTCCTCGGTGTCGATGGTGGGGTCGGCGCCGTACTCGATCAGCAGGCGCAGCACCTCGACGTCGGCGGACTTGGCGGCGAGCATGAACGCGGTGGCCCCGGTCATGTGGCGGCGGTAGCGCGCGCCCGACCAGCGGGGCTCCTCCATCGAGTTGCGCCCGTTGACGTCGGCGCCGTGATCGAGCAGCGCGCGCACGACCCGCAGCCGGTCGATGTTCACCGAGATGAACTGGTCGCTGATGTGCCAGTTGGCCACGTGCACCGCCGCCTGCAGGGGCCGGCCGAAGATGTTGCCGCGGACGATGCCCTCCGACTCGCGCTCGCTGTAGCCGAGCTTGCGGATCTGGAGCGGCATCGCCTGGGCCCGGATGCCCTGCACCGTCAGCCGGGTCGAGCCGCCCTCGGCGTTCGGGTCCGCGCCGGCCGCGAGCAGGAGGTCGACGAGATCCTCGTGCCCGTTGACGACGGCGACGAGGAGGGGAGCGGCGCCGTCGGGGCGCGACTCGTTAACGTCGGCGCCGGCCGCGAGCAGCGCGCGCACGGCGCCGATGCTGCCCTTGCGCGCGGCGAACAGCAGCGGCGTCGCTCCGCTGTTGGAGCGGGCGCGGATGTCGGCCCCGGCCGCGATCAGGGCCTCGACGACGGGGACGTGCCCCTCGGCCGCCGCCCACATCAGGGCCGACTGCCCGTTCCAGCCCTCCTGCGCGTCGACGTCGGCCCCGGCCTCGACGAGCGCCCGCACCGCCGCGACCTGCCCCGAGCGCGCCGCGTGCATGAGGGGCGTCTCGCCGGTGTTCACCGCCTGCCGCGGGTCGTTCGGGTCGACCCCGGCGGCCAGGAGCTGCCCGATGATGGCGGCGTTGCCGTTCCTGGCGGCGAGGGCCAGCGGCGTCACGCGGTAGCTGTTGGGGGCGTCCGGCCGCGCTCCGGTCCGGATGAGGGCGGCGCTCGTCTCGGCGTCGTTCAGGTACGCGGCCCAGTGGAGGGCGGTGGCGCCGTCGTCGCCGGCCGCGTCGACGTCCACGCCCTGCTCCAGCAGGTACGCGACCGCCTCGACGTCGCCGCGCCGCACCGCCTCGGCGAGGGCGGTTTCCTGCCCTCCCGCGTCCTGGCCGGCCGCGTCCGGTCCGGCGCCCGCGACGCCGAGCCCGGCCATGACGACGACCAGCATCCGCCGCCGGAATGCTCGTAGACCTCGCATGCTGCCTGTCCTCTCGATCCGCCAATACTACTATGCCCCGACCCGCTCGCGGGACGGCTCCTGCTCGCCGACTCTGGAGGCCGCGGCCATCGCCGTTGCCGCTACGCGGCCGGTATACTGCGCCGGGAACGGAGGGAACGCCATGAAGCGACGCGACTTTCTGAAGACGGTGGGCGCCGCCACCGCGTCGGCCGCGCTGCCGCGGACGGTCGAGGGCGCGCAGACTCGCGAGAACCGCCCCAACATCGTGTTCGTGCTGGCCGACGACATGGGCTACGGCGACCTGTCGTACCTCAACCGCGAGTCGCGCATCCCCACCCCGAACATCGACCGCATCGGCCGCGAGGGCATGTTCTTCAGCGACGGCCACTCGCCGTCGGCCCTGTGCACGCCGACCCGCTACGGCATTCTCACGGGGCGCTACTGCTTTCGCACCCGCGTCACGCGGGGCGTGCTGTGGGGCTACAGCCGGCACCTCATCGAGCCCGAGCGGACCACGGTCCCCTCCCTGCTGAAGGCGCACGGCTACCACACCGCGTGCATCGGGAAGTGGCACCTCGGGATGGACATGCCGACGCGCGACGGCCGGGGCACGCGGCTGCCTCACGCCGAGGCCGACCGGCGTGCCTACACCGCCGACGTCGACTGGTCGGGGACCATCCGCAACGGCCCCCTCGCGGTGGGGTTCGACCACTTCTACGGCATCTCGGCCTCGCTCGACATGCACCCCTACATCTACATCGAGGACGACCGGTTCGTGGGGGAGTGCACCACCACGCAGGACCTGCTCTTCATCACCCGCGACTTCCGGCCGGCCCGCTACGCCGACAACACCGGGCCGTCGCACGCCGACTTCGTGGCCGAGGAGGTGCTGCCCGAGATCACCCGCCGCAGCGTCGGCTACATCGAGGGCCGGCCCGACGGCGAGCCCTTCTTCCTGTGCATGTCGCTGACCGCGCCGCACATCCCCATCGTGCCGTCGGCCGGGTACGTGGGCCGGAGCCCGCTGGGGCCCTACGGGGACTTCTGCATCGAGGTCGACGAGTCGGTGGGGGCGGTGCTCGACGCCCTCGACCGCCGCGGCTTCGCGGACGACACGCTGGTCATCTTCGCCGCCGACAACGGCTGCGCCCCCTACATCGGCGTCGAGGAGATGAACGAGCAGGGGCACTACCCGAGCTACATCTACCGCGGCTACAAGTCGGACATCTGGGAGGGGGGCCACCGCGTCCCGCTGCTGGCCCGGTGGCCACGGCGGGTCCGGGCGGGGTCGAGCTCGCACGAGACGGTGTGCCTGACCGACCTCCTCGCCACGTGCGCCGCCATCGTCGGCGCCGAGCTGCCCCCCGACGCCGGCGAGGACAGCTACGACATCCTGCCCGCCCTCGTCGGCGAGCGGCTGGCCGCGCCCATCCGCGAGGCCACCGTCCACCAGGCCGGCGACGGCTCGTTCTCCATCCGCCAGGGGCGCTGGAAGCTCGAGCTGACCCCCAGCTCGGGCGGCTACGGGAACCTGAGCGCCGAGGAGGCGCGGCGGCGCAACCTGCCGCCCGTCCAGTTGTACGACCTGCAGGCGGACGTCGGGGAGAGACGGAACGTGTACGACGGGTTCCCGGAGGTGGTCGAGCGGCTGGAGGCGCTGCTGGAGAGCTACCGGGAGCGGGGGCGCAGCACACCCCTGTGACGGAGGGAAACCAGGACCGCCGCGGGTGTCGGGGAGGTGTGGCTGACAAGACCTGGAGCAGGCGCAGCACGCCCCTGTGACGGAGGGAAACCAGGACCGCCGCGGGTGTCGGGGAGGTGTGGCTGACAAGACCTGGAGCAGGACTGCACCGGCCCGACTTCGAGCCCCGCCCGACGGCTGCCGCGTCACCCGCCGCTACACGCTCGGCCGGTCGCTGGCGTCGGCGGCGCTGCCCGAGCTGATCGTCGAGACCGACCGGATAGTCACGCCGGCGGCCGTCGGACTGACCGACTCGGAGGGTCGGCGCCGCGGGAACGGCGGAAACCCTCCTCCGGGTTCGGGGCGGCGAGCCGGGGCCGCCCCCGACGGCGGCCCGAGCACGGCCACAGCCCGCGTCTTGCCCGGCTACTGCTTGTCGGTGGCCTCCGCCGCATCCTCGGCGCGGCCGCCGGAGAGGATGCCCTCCATGCCGATGTTGCCCTCGTGGCAGGCGTACTCGTACATCACCTGGTCGGTCATCCGCTCGAAGGGATAGGCGACCGTCCACGGCCGCGTGTACATCTGCGTGTCGGAGACTTCCACCTCGTACTCGAGGCTGTCGGGGCCGGTGCGGGTGAAGCGCTCGATGAGGGTGAGGCCCTCGCCCGAGCCTTCGTCGTCGTGCGAGCTGAACGCCGACCACGGCTGGAGCGCGCTCACCCGCGGGTCGAGGTTCCTCGTCTCGACCACCAGCGTGTCGCCCTCGAAGCGCCCGCGCGAGAGGCCGTTCCACTGGCCGACCTGCGGCGGCGGGAACGGGCGGTCGTCGAGCGGCACGGCGCGCAGCTCGTGGACCTGCTCGAGGAGCATCACGACCCAGCCGGGCGACTGGAAGACCTGCATGTTGTTGTTGTACGACCGCGGGAACATCGCGTTGGGCATGCCGCCCCGCGTCACGCAGCGCTCCCAGATGTGGCGGTCGCCCCAGGTGTCGTCGCCGCGGGGGCGGCTGTTGCGGGCCATCTCTCCCGCCTCGGTCAGGGCCGGGAACCGGCCGTTGGGCGGGTCGACGATCATCGACGTGCGGTTCGAGCGCGCCCCCCGCTCCATCCAGAAGTTGTTGTAGGCGCCGACGTTGCCCCCGGCCTGGGTGCGCTGGGCCGAGGCGTCGAGCAGCGCCTGGTTGCGGGCCTCGGTCGCGCCGCGAATCTCGGCGACCTCTTCCTCGGTCAGCGTCTCGCGCCCCTGGAAGTCGTCGGGCCGCTCGAAGGGCGTGGCCCCGGACGACGACCAGATGCCCTGGATGTCGGGATCGCCCCACGGGGTCTTGGGGGCCTGCCCGGCGGCGGTGGCGGCGGCCAGGACCGGGACGACGAACGCCAGGACGGGAACGGCGAATGAACGGAGCCGTGTCTTCCTCATCTGAACCTCCTTCAGGACCGCGGCGCGGCCTCGTCGGGACCGCGCCGTCGCGGTCTCCTCGATTCACGTCTCTCCAGGCGCAAACATCGCACAGGCGCCTGTCGAGGTCAAGGCGCGGGCGGCGAGCCCTTCCACGCTCCCCGGGCCACGGCCGGGGCGAAGGCGTCGAGCCCGTCAGGGCGTAACGGCAGGGTGCGGCCCTGCTCGGCGCTCATGTACGCGGTCATCAGCAGCTCGACGACCTCGACGCCATCGTCGAACGTGACGTCCGGCGCCTCGCCGCGCAGGAACGCCCGGGTCATGTGGCGGTTCTCCGCCGTGTAGCCGTACTCGGCCGCCTCGTCGACGACCACCGGCATCGAGCCGATCTCGGCGTTCTGCTTCTCGACGAGGTCCTCGCCCGCCTCGCCCCGCACCGCGCGGCTGAAGAAGAGCTTCACGCCGCTGTCGAGGGAGTTGGCGGAGAGAGAGTACTCGGGGCCGAGCAGCTCCAGGCTGAGCCGCAGCCCCGCTCCGACGAAGCCCCACGACGTGGTCGCCTCGCCGACGAGCGGGGCGCCGTCCGCGGCCTCGTACTCGATGGTCACGCTGGCGAAGTCCTCGGCGGGGCGCGTCCGGTAGTCGACCTCGGCGCCCATGGCTTGGCGCAGGCGGGCGGCGTACTCGGGGCGGGTCCACTTCAGCGAGGCGATGCGCCCCGTCACCCGCCGCGGCCGGATCGACGCCCGCGGCGCGCCGGGCGCGGTCAACAGGTGCCGCACCACCTCGACCGAGTGGCAGGCCATGTCGTTCAGCACCCCGCCGCCCTGCAGGTCGCCGCGCCAGAACCACGGCCGGTGGGGGCCGCTGTGCTCCTCGGCGGCGCGGGCCAGGTACGGCCGGCCGGTGAGGGCGGCGCCGCGGCGCCACAGCAGCTCGCGCCCGCGGGCGACGGCCGGCGCGAAGACCTGGTTCTCGAGGTAGCCGTGGGGGAGGCCGGCCTCGGCCACGAGCGCCCGCATCCGCTTCGCCTCGGCGACGGTGCGGGCCAGCGGCTTCTCGCAGGCCACGCCGCGCAGGGCCGCGCCGGCGCGGACCGCGGACACCACCGCTTCCAGGTTCTCGATGCGCCGGTGGTTCGGCCCGCACAGCCAGACCGCGTCGACGGCCGGGTCGGCGGCCATCGCCTCGATCGAGGGGAACGCGCGGGTGTCGCCCACGTCGAGGTCGCGGGCCAGCGCCGCCGCCTCCTCGGCGTTCTCGCGGCGCGGGCTCCAGCACCCGCGGACGTCGGCGTCCCGTACCCCGACCATGGACCGGATGTGGAAGCGGGTGATGAACCCGCTGCCGATGAACCCGATGCCGAGCCGTCGGCCGGGCGCGGCGGGGCTGGTCATGCCGTGTCCTCCGGGTTCCGCAGGGCCCCGGCGCCAGGGGCCGAAACCGCACCTCTCGCGGCGGGGCCGGTCACGCCGGGTCCTCCCCCAGCCGGGCAGCACGGCCGGCCGGAACCGCACCGCCGACGGCGGCGTGGGTCATGCCGCGTCCTCCCTATTGCTTGACGCGCAGCACGTCCCGAGCGGCAGCCACCGCCACCGCGACCGTCCCCCGTGCGGCAGCACCGGTCATGCCGTGTCCTCCCGCTCCCGTAGCGACCGCAGCAAAGACACCACCGTCAGGGCCCCGACGACGAGGATCGGCAGCGACGCCACGAGCACCGCCGATCGCACCGCCTCGAGGCTGCCGATGACCACCAGGGCCGCGGGCAGGAAGGCGAGCGCGGCCGCCCAGAACAGGCGGTGGGCGCGGTGGGGATGGGTGCCGGGCCGCAGGCCGCGGGTCGCCGCCCCCGCGATGGCGTAGGAGGCCGAGTCGTAGGTGGTGGCCATGAAGACGAACCCGAGGACCAGGAACAGCAGCAGCGGCCACGGTTGCCCGCCCAGCCCGCCGAGGGCGGCGGCGATGGCGGTGGCCGCGTCGCCGGCGCGGACGAGGTCGAGAAGCCCGAGCCCCCCGTGCAGGTCGAGCCAGAGAACCGTGTTGCCCCACACGATGTAGAAGGCGGCGCACCCCAGGGTGCCGAAGCCGGCCATGCCCAGGATGAGGGCGCGCAGGGTGCGGCCGCGCGAGATGCGGGTCACGAACAGCCCCATGAACGGGCCGTAGGCGATCCACCACGCCCAGTAGAAGATCGTCCAGTCCTCGACGAAGCCGGTGTCGGCGAGCGGCTCGGTCCAGGTGTTCATGCGGAAGAACTCCTGCAGCATGAGGCCGACCGACGAGGTGCCCAGCTCGAGCGCGAACCGGGCGGGGCCGGCCGCGAGGACCCAGGCGAGGAAGACGGCGCCGAGGACGAGGTTGGCGTTGGACAGGCGCTTGATGCCGCGGTCGAGGCCCAGGTACGCGCTGCCGCCGAACAGGGCGACGCAGGCCCCGGTGATGACCCAGGTCAGGCCGAGGGATTGCTCGACGTCGAAGAGCCGGGACGCCACCGCCCCGAGCATCGGCGTGGTCAGGCCGAGCGAGGTGCCGGTGCCGCCGATGATGGCGATGATGAACAGGAAGTCGACGGCGCGCCCGGCCGGCCGGTCGGGGAAGTCGCGGCCCCAGAGGCCCACGAGGGCGCCGGAGAAACGCAGGCACGGCAGGTCGTAGCGGTAGTAGGGCCAGGCGATGGCGACGGTCGGCAGCGCGTAGAGGCCCCACGCCGACGGGCCCCAGTGGAAGATGCCGTAGGTCGCGGCCCACTCGCGCGCGGCCAGGCTGCCGGGCTCGACGCCGAACGGCGGCTGGTCGACGTAGAACGCCCACTCGATGGTGCTCCAGTACATGAGCCCGCCGCCGATGCCGGCGCAGAACAGCATCGCCATCCAGCTCGCGTTGCCGTACTCCGGCTCCGGCGTGCGGCCGAGCACGCGGGTCCCGTGGCGGCCGAGGGCGAGCCAGGCGAGGAACGACAGGGTGAACAGGGTCGCCCACTGGTAGACGAGGCCCAGCTCGCGGGCCATCCACTCGTACGCGGCGGACACGAGGGCGCCGGCCGCCTCCGGCGCCATGAGGATCGGGATGCTGACGCCGAGCAGGCACAGCAGGGCGAGGGAGAACACCGGCCGGTCGACGGACGGGGGAGGCGCCGGCGGGCCGTGCTCGGGTTGGTCGGGGATGACGCCTCCGGGAAGCTGTCGGTCCGCCTAGTGTATCCGGTCGCCTCCGCGGCGCATGCGGTGTTGGCCGATCCGGCCGCGATGCCCGCCCCGGTCGGCGCGCTCGAATCCACCTGGGCGCTGTTGCCGATGCGGAAGGACGGCCTCACCTCCGCGGGGTGTTCTGCGCGGATGCCCATTCAGCTCCCGTAAGGGGCTTGCCCGGTCCTCGACGCGCATCTCCGCGGGGTGTCCTGCGCGGTCCCTGCCCACCCGGGTCGGGTAGCCCCCCTTCGCGACCGGAAGCGTACGAGCGGCCAGGGCGCCCGCGGGTTGAAGTGTCGCTCGGGAGGGAATGGCGCAGAGGCGGTTGGGGCGAGCAACCGCGTAGCGTCGCATCGACGCCGCACGCATCGCGGGTAGGCGGGACGCATCCCAGGACGCGTCCCCCAGTAGAATGCTGCCAGACTTCATCACCGGCTTCTGGGGAGGCGAAGATGTGGAAGCAGTGCGTGGCAGCTCGCGTCGTTCTCGCGGTGGCGGCGGGCCTGATCGTCGCGCTGGCCGGGCCGGCCGCGGCAGCGGGTCAGGGGCAGGACGGCGACACGGACGGCGTGCGCTGCGCGGTCGAGTGGGCGCCGATGCGCGACGGCGTCAGGCTCGCGACCGAGGTGTACCTGCCCGCCGGTGACGGGCCGTTCCCCGTGATCCTGCAGCGGACGCCCTACAACCGGCGCTCGCCCAACCCCGGCAGCGACTGCGATTCGGGCACCGGGCGCTACTTCGCCGAGCGGGGCTACGCCACGCTCAACCAGGACACACGGGGTCGCTACCGTTCCGAGGGCGAGTTCGACGCCATGCGGCAGGAGGCGGCGGACGGCTACGACGCGGTGGAGTGGGCGGCCGCGCAGCCGTGGTCGAACGGCAAGGTGGGCATGATCGGCGGCTCGTACGTCGGGCTCACGCAGTGGCAGGCGGCGGTCGAGCAGCCGCCGCACCTGGTGGCCATCGCCCCCCACTACAGCTCGTCGGACTACCACAAGGGGTGGACGTACCAGGGCGGCGCGTTCGACCTGTGGTTCGCCATGAGCTGGACGGCGCAGACCCTCGCCCCCGACACCCTGCAGCGGCGCCTCGAGGCGGGGGGGATGCCGCGGGCGCAGGCGCTCGATGCGGTCGGCGCGTTCGTCGCCGAGGGGCAGGAGAAGCTCCTCGACGACTGGCTCTGGCAGCTTCCCCTCGCCGACTTCGCGGGGTTCCGGCGCAGCGGCAACATCGCCGCCTACTACGACGAGTGGCTCGCGCGGCCGAGCTACGACGACTACTGGGCCCACCTCGACGTCGAGACGAAGTGGCCCCTCGTCGAGGTGCCGGCCCTGATCACCGGCGGCTGGTACGACATTTTCCAGGAAGGCACCATCCGCAACTTCATGGGCGTGAGGGCAGAAGGCGGCACCGACGCCGCGCGCAACGGCACCAGGCTCGTCATGCGCGCGCTCTGCCACGCCTGCCCGGGCGACACCACCGCCGGCGACATCGACTTCGGCCCCGACAACGTGCTCGACCTCAACGCGGCGTGGGCGCGCTGGTTCGACTACTGGCTGAAGGGCGTCGACAACGGCGTCGCCGACGACCCGGCGGTGCGGCTCTTCGTGATGACGCCGCCCGACGAGGGCACGGCCGGCGGCGGCTTCTGGATCACCGCCGACGAGTTCCCGCTGCCCGGTGCCGTGGAGACGCGGTTCTACCTGCAGAGCGGCGGCGGGGCCAACTCGGCCGCCGGCGACGGCGTCCTCTCGGGCGACGGGCCCGGCGGGCCGGCCGACGAGTACGTCTACGACCCCGCCGACCCCGTTCCCACCGTCGGCGGCAACATGTGCTGCCAGAACGGCCTCCTCGCCTCGGGCGCCTTCGACCAGCGCGAGGTGGAGCGGCGGCAGGACGTCCTGGTCTACACCAGCGAGCCGCTGGCCGAGGACCTGACCGTCATCGGCCCGGTGGAGGTGCGGTTGTGGGCGGCGTCGTCGGCCCGCGATACTGACTTCACCGCCAAGCTCGTCGACGTGCACCTCGACGGCTACGCCCACAACGTGTCGGAGGGCATCGTCCGCGCGCGCTACCGCAACTCCGACTACGTGGAGTCGCGGCTCACGCCGGGGGCCGCGCACGACTACACCATCGACCTCGGCTACACCGCCACCGTGTTCCGCGCCGGGCACCGCATCCGGCTGGAGATCAGCTCGTCGAACTTCCCGCACTTCGACCGGAACCCGAACACCGGCGCCCCCTTCGGGCAGGGCGCGGAGGTGCGGACGGCGACCCAGCGGGTGCTGCACGACGACCTGCATCCCTCGCAGCTCGTATTGCAGGTCGCGCCGGACGTGCGGGCGCCGTAGCGGCGCTCGGCGACCCGGTGGCCAGCGCCCTCGCGGGTGCGGGCGCCGCTTCGCTGCAAGCGGGACGGAACTGGCGAGCCGCGTTGCGGATGCGTGCTCCATTGCGGCGCTCGGCGGCTCCGGTGGCCGGCGCCCTCGCGGATGCGGGCACCGTTTCGCCTTCGTTGCATGCGGACGGGACTTGGCGAGCCGTGTTGCGGATGCGATGTCCCCTCTGTACGACGTCGCAGGGTCGAGCTCCTTGCCGAGACGTGCAGTACAAACGGGTCGGACCGGGCGGACCTCTGCGCGACGGCGTAGGGGTCGACTCCTTGCCGAGCCATATCGACGGAACCGTGGTGCGAACGCGGTGAATCATTGACAAAAATAGGCGTTATTGCAGATTATCGAGAGTGATGCGTCTCGATACGGCGGTCGAACTGCTGGGCGCGATGCCCTTCTTCGATCTCGCCACCGTCGTGCAGTTGACGGAGGAATCGCATCCGGGCGCGGTGAATCAGCTTCACCGCTGGAGCCGGGCCGGAAAGCTGGTGCCGCTTCGCCGCGGCATGTACACGTTCGTCGATCGCTATCGCCGCGTCCCCGTCTCGCCGGCCGCCCTGGCCAACGCGCTGTACACGCCTTCCTACATCAGCGGGCTCTGGGCGCTCGGGTTCCTCGGCCTGATCCCGGAGGGCGTGTCCGCCTACACCAGCGTCACCACGCGCACGCCGCGGAGGTTCGACAACCCGTTCGGCGCATTCCACTACACCGCCATCAAGCGGAGCTTCTTCTTCGGCTACCGCACCGTCTCCATCGCCGGCGCAGAGGTCGTGCTCGCCACGGCGGAGAAGGCGCTGCTCGACCTGTTTCACCTGAGCAGCGGCGAATGGGATCGCCCGCGGATGATCGAGATGCGGTTTCAGCAGACCGGGGTGGTCGACCGACGCCGTCTGCAGGCCTACGCGCGGCGCATGGGGAAGCCCCGCATTCTGCGCGCCGTGCGGGTGTGGCGCGAATGCTGCGACGCGCGGGAAGACGGCGTGGACCTGTGAAGGACCGGGCTCTCGACGCGGCGCTACGGTTCGACGATCCCGGGCGCAGGCTCAACGCCCTGCGCGAGTACCTCCAGGCCTTCGTCATGCGGTCGCTTCACGAGAGCGAGGCGTCGCGGGCGGTCGCGTTCGTCGGCGGGACCGCCCTGCGGTTTCTGGAGGACCTGCCGCGGTTCTCCGAAGACCTCGACTTCTCGCAGGTCTCGGTCGACGGCTACGTGCCCGTGCGCTGGCTGCGCAAGCTCAAGCGGGACCTCCATCTCGCCGGCTTCGACAGCACGGTGCGCTGGATCGACCGCAAGCCGGTGCAAGTCGCCTGGGTCCGAACCGCGTCGCTGCTGGCGGAAGCGGGTCTGTCTGGTCACCAGGAGCAGAAGCTCTCCATCAAGATCGAGATCGACACCCGCCCGCCAGCGGGGGCGGCGGTCCGGCGCTCCGTCGTCACCCGCCACTTCACGTTCGTGATCGGTCACTATGACCTGCCGTCGCTGATGGCCGGGAAGCTGCACGCACTGCTCACCCGCAAGTACCCGAAGGGCCGCGACTGGTTCGACCTTGTGTGGTACCGATCGCGTCGCCCGCCGGTCGCACCGAACGTGGCGCTCCTCCAGCATGCCCTGGACCAGACGCAGGGCCCCGGTCGCCACCGGGCCGCGGACTGGCAGCGCCTGCTTCGAACACGGCTCGCCGACCTCGACACCGGCGTCCTGATCCGCGACGTGGAGCCCTTCCTGGAACGGCCGGCCGACGCGGCGCTTCTGCAACGGGCCAATCTGGAGGCGGCGCTCGCCGCTTGAGCAGGACGGCATCATTCTGCGGACGCTCGCGGACATCCGGCCGGCCAATATCGAGGCGGCACTCGCCGCTTGAGCAGGCGGCATCATTCTGCGACGTCCCCGAAATCCGTCCGGCCGATCTCGACGCGGCACTGCTGGGTGAGCAGGACGGCAGGCGCGAGTCTCGCTGCCTGGTTGGCTCGGCGTGTACGGGCGTGTACGGGAGCCCGCCGCGGTGATGTGCTACGGTTGACCCATGGCCCCGCCGACCTTCGTTCCCGAGGCCGTTCGCCCGGCGGCCAGCGAGCCCGCGCCTCCCGGCGGGCTCGACGCCCCGGTGCGGATCGAGGTCGCTATGCCGCGCGATCTCTTCGACCGCCTGACCGGCCACGACGACGCCCCCCGCTGTCGGTACGACGCGCACACCGGTCTCGCCGAGTTCATGGTCGTGCCGGACATGACGCACGAAGTGCAGAGGATGGCGACGGGCCAACTCGTTTGCGGCGTTCAGGACGCCCTCGCCGCCCGCGGTCGCGAAGTCTCGTGGCGCGCCGTCGGGGCGACGCGCCTGTTGAGCGACGACGGCGCGTTCGAGGCCGACGCCAGCTTCTATCTCGACGCCGAGGCAGCGCGGGCGATGGAGCGGGTGGAGGGCTATGTCGACGTGCGCACCGGCCTGTTGCCGCCCACCCTGGTGGTCGAGATCGACCGCAGCCGGCGGTCGCGACACAAGCTCCGGCCGTACTTCCGCATGGGTGTCGAGGAAGTCTGGACGAACCACCGCTTGGAACGTGCAGCCATCTGGAGGCCCGACGCCGGAGCCGCCGCGGGGTGCCGGCTTGTCGAGGAGAGTGCAGTCTGCCCGAGTCTGACGATCGACGATCTCGATCGCCTGTTCGCCCGGGGCAGCCCCTCAGGACAAGCACGGTTCTCGCGGAGCCTCGCCCGCCGCGTTGCGGACACGTTGCTCTCCGCGTCCGATGTCGGCAGGGTCAGCCCTGAGGACTGATCATCGAAGGATGTGTCCAGGAACAGTCAGCGTTGATGCAGATTCTCGCGGGTCCATGTGCGAGAGCCGATTCGCGCGGTCGACCGCTCGCTCAACTCGACGATTCGCCGTCGCGCCTTGCGTACTCGATCCCCTCGATCCTCTCGGTTCACCAACTCGGTGAGAATCTCGCGGACGATGGCGTCGACAGCCGAACCCCGCTTGGCCGCGCAGAGGCGGAGCGCGCGAAGCACGTCTTCGTCGACGCTCAGGGTGATGTTCTTCATGGCGAATACAGCTTACGCGCAATCGTGCCGCCGGTCACGCCGCACCCGCGCGGCCCGACCAGTCGGTCGAGTACCTGTCAAGCCGAGCAGCCCGGTCCCGCCGCTTGCGTCGGGGTCGCCCCGGCGCTAAAGTGCGGGGCACGATGAGTTTCAGATCCAACGCGGTGCTCCTGGGCGTGACCGTCGCTCTGGTTGCCGGCGTCCACGCCGGCGCCCAGCCGGCGGGGCCGAGCCCGGAGCAGGTCGAGTTCTTCGAGACCGAGATCCGGCCCCTGTTCGCGGAGCAGTGCTTCCAGTGTCACGGGGCGGCGCTCGAGACGCCGTTCGGGGGGCTGCGGCTCGACAGCCGCGAGGGGCTGCTCGCGGGGGGCGACAGCGGCCCCGCGGTGGTGCCGGGCGACCCGCACGCGAGCCCGCTCGTGCAGCGCGTGCAGGGACGGCCGGTGCTGATGCCGCCAACTGGGGCCCTGGCCCCGGCGCAGATCGAGAGCCTGATCGCGTGGGTCGAGATGGGGGCGCCGTGGCCCGAGGCGGCGGCGTCGGCGGCCGGCACGCCGGACCCGTCGGAGCCGTTCGACCTCGACAAGCGGCGGCGCGAGCACTGGGCGTGGCAGCCGGTCGAGGCGGCCGAGCCGCCGGCCGTCGGCGACGAGGCGTGGCCGCGGACCGCGGAGGACCGGTTCATCCTCGCCAAGCTGGAGGCCGAGGGGCTCGAGCCGGCGCCGCCCGTCGACCGTCGCACGCTCATCCGCCGCCTGTCGTTCGACCTGCGCGGGCTGCCGCCGACGCCGGCCGAGGTCGCGCGGTTCGTCGGCGACCCATCGCCCGACGCCTATGCGAACCTCGTCGACCGGTACCTGGCATCGCCCCACTACGGCGAGCGGTGGGCGCGGCACTGGATGGACCTGTTCCGCTACAGCGAGTCGCACGGCAGCGAGGGCGACCCCGACATCCCCCTCGCGTGGCGCTACCGCGACTACCTGATCCGCGCCTTCAACGGCGACGTGCCTTACGACCAGTTGATTCGCGAGCACGTGGCCGGCGACCTGCTGCCGGTGCCGCGGCTCGACGCGGAGACCCGGACCAACGAGTCGATCATCGGCACCGCCCACTACCGGCTCATCGAGCACGGCTATCAGCCCGTCGACCCGTGGGAAGACCGGGTGAAGTGGCAGGACAACCAGGTGGACGTGGTGTCGAAGGCGTTCATGGGCCTGACCGTCTCGTGCGCCCGGTGCCACGACCACAAGTTCGACGCGATCAGCCAGAACGACTACTACTCGCTGTTCGGCACGCTCTACGGCGCGCGGCCGACCCAGCGCGCCATCGACGATCCGGCCCTGCTCGAGACCAACCGGGACGCGCTGGCGGGGCTGAAGGAGGAGATCCGCGACGGGCTCGCCGACGCTTGGCTCGAGGCGGCGGGGACGGTGGGGTCGCGGCTGCTGGAGGAGGCGGAGGCGGCCAGGGCCGCATCCGAGGACGCGGTCGAGGCGGACACCGAGCCCGGGGTGGCGGCGACGCGGGGCGACGGGCGCGACGGCAGCGCGCTGGCCGCGTGGCGGGAGCTGGCCGCGGTGGACGATGCGGACCTGCCGCGCGCCTGGGAGGCGCTGCGCGCCCGCTGGGAGGCGGAGCTCGCCGAGCGCGAGCAATTCAACCGCGAGCACTTCGAGGTGGCCTGGGACCTCGCCGGCGCCGACTACGCGGCGACCGTCGGGCACGGCCTGGGCCGTCCCGACGTGCCGTCGCCGCCCGGCGAGTTCGCGATCGAGCGGCGCGGCGACCGGCTGCTGAACGGCATCTATCCCGGCGGCGCCTACACGCACCTGCTGTCGTCGAAGCACGCCGGCGTCATCCAGACGCCGCGGTTCACCATCGACAGCGACTTCATCAGCCTGCGCGTGCTCGGCGGCGACCTCAGCTTCGCCAACCTCATCATCGAGAACTACGCGGTGCCGCGCGGCGGCATCTACCACCTGCGCTACAGCCCGAAGCGGGACGAGATGACCTGGGCGCAGTGGGACACCAACTTCTGGAAGGGGTTCAGCGCCTACATCGAGTTCGCGACCCAGGACGACGTGACGCAGTTCACCCTCGACCCCGAGGACGGCCGGCAGACGAACCGCCCGGTGCGGCGCCGCGACGGCCGCTCGTCGATGGGAGTGGCGCAGGTCGTGTTCCACGACGAGGCGGCGGCGCCGCGCGACACCGACCTGCCGGTGCTGCACCTGCTGGCCGACGACGGCGCGCCGCCCGCCTCGCGCGCCGAGCTGGCCGCGCGCGTCGGCGAGCGCCT
>JAJEEA010000173.1 GCA_022821235.1 Vicinamibacteria bacterium | reverse complement strand
GTGTCGGGGCGAAGCGCGACCCGATCGCCAGGCCGACGACGATGGCCGCCAGGGCAACGGCGGAAACAAGCGTGGTTCTCGATCTCGACATCGTGTCCTTCCTCCTGCGCGGGGGCGCATGCCTCGCGGCGACCGCGGGATGGCCACTCCGCGCTGCTTTCAAGAAAGCTCTTCCAGCGGCGCCGGGAGACGCCGCGCTTCCCGAATGTGGCGCCCCGCCCCGGGGAGCGACCCAAGGGAGAGAGAGTCGCCCCGGGAGCGGGGGTCGGGCCGCGCCTTATGCGGCGCGCGCCACACCGTCGCTGCTGCCCGCGCCGATGGCGATTCGCCGCGGCTTGGCGGCCTCGGCCAGCGGCAGGGTCAGCTCCAGCATGCCCCGGTCGTAGTGGGCGCTGACGTGGTCGGCGTCGACGTTCCCCGGCAGGTCGAACGTCCGCTCGAAGCGGCCGTAGTGGAGCTCCGAGACGTGCCCCTGGCCGTTCTCCCCGATGCGCTTGCGCTCGCCGGAGATGGTCAGGCGGCTGCCCTGAAGGTCGACGTGCACGTCGTCGGGGTCGATGCCCGGCAGGGCCGCCCGGAGCGTCCAGCCGGTGTCGCCGGCGTGGATCTCGGTGGCCGGAGCCCAGGCCGCGGTCGGCGTGCCGGGCCGCTCGTCGCCCAGGTAGCGACCGAACACCTGGTCCATCCGGCGGTGCAAGTCGGTCAGCTCCTGGAACGGGCTCCAACGGGTCATGCTCAGCATTTCGGTCCTCCTTTCCGACGCGCCTGCTCGGCGTCCCTTGCGCGTCTGCACCATGCCGACGCGCCAATTTCCAATTGAGACTCAGATTATATCAGTGCGTTTGGCTAACTTTACGTATACAGGACGAAGGCCGGCCGAAGAAGTTCCCGTGGTCCAGTCCTTTTGTTGGCGACGAGCTACCGGAGATCGTGGGAGGGGGGGCCAGCCGGCTGGAGCCCCTCCGCGGTATCCCAGTGGCCAGGATCGAACATCCTGATCGTGCGCAGGTAGTCGGTCGGAACCGGAGCGGGGAACACCAGGTACCGACCGACGATGCCCGCGAAATCCCGCGGAATCTCGACCTCGCCGGCCACCGCGTCGCTCTCGCGATCGCCGGCGGTGTAGCCGGTCCGTTCACCGTCGCCAACCACCATGGCCTGGACCGTGGCCATCTTCTCGACCTCGTCGTAGGCCACCAGCTTCGCCGACCACGTGTAGGTCTCGGGCGTGGCTCCGGCGACCGCATTGGCGGCTGCGCCGCTCACCCCGAAGAGGATCAAGGCGGCGATGGCTGCGGTCTTCCGAAGGGCGTTCAGGGGGTTCGACATCGTTGCATCTCTCCTTTCCGGATTCCGTGAGTTGGGGCAATGGCGCCTGCCGGTGCGGTTCCCGGCACCGGCTCAGGCGATCTTCTTCGTCTCGATGCTCGTCAGGTCGGGCGCGGCGATGTGAATGCGACGCGGCTTCGCGCGCTCCGCCACCGGCACCGCCACCGACAGGATCCCGTGCCGGTACTGCGCCTCGATCCGATCGCCGGCGGCAGCCGCGGGGAGCGTGAACGTGCGCTCGAACGGTCCGTAGCTCATCTCCGAGTGGGTGTACTGGTCGCCGTCATGGCTCCGCGGCCGCTCGCCGCTGATCCGCAACGAGCCGCCGTGCAGCGTGATCTGCACCCGGCTCGGGTCCACGCCGGGCAGCGCAAGCCGCACCTGCCAGCCGTCGTCGGTCGACGCGACCTCGCAGGGCGGAGTCCAGGCCCCGGCCCCGTCGACCCCGGGCGCCCCGGCGTCGAGCTGCCGGTTGAAGACGCGGTCGAGGCCGCGGTGCAGCGTGGCGAGCTCCTCGAACGGGTTCCATCGATGGGTCGGCGCGTTCATCGTTTCCCTCCTTCCTCGTCGAAGTGAACGGAGCCTTTCGATCTACGCGGCGGCCGGCCAGAGACGCCGCACGAGCTCGCGATAGCCGGCCCGAGGGCTCTGGTGGCGCCGTGCGGCGGCCCGGTTGGCCTGCTGGAGCGCGTGGTACGGGTTCCGCGTGGGCGCGGCGACCAGGCGCAGGCGCGGGTGGGCGTTGCGGGCCACGGCGGTGGCGCTGTTGGCATGACGTCTGGCTCTCATTGTTGCCTCCTGGAAATGCTTGTCAGTCACAAGTCAGCCCGATATGAGAAGCTTAACATAAAGATACCTGTTGTCAAGCCCCTTGTTCAAAAAAATATTTTCGTGCAGAATACGCACATGAAGAGAGCAGCCGTCGCCGTGATGATCGAGCACTGGACCCGGGAACGACCCGACCTCGACGTGTCGTCGCTCGCCGTCCTGGCCCGCATCAGCCGCCTCGCCAGGGTCGCCGCCCAAAACGCGGAGGCCGTCTTGAGCCAGTTCGGGCTCAGCGAGGTCGAGTTCCTCCTGCTGGCCGCCATCCGCATGGCCCCGGACCAGCATCCGTCGCCCCGCGACCTCCTCGACTCGCTGATGGTCACCTCGGGAGGGCTGACCAACCGCCTCGACCGGCTGGAGAACGCCGGCCTGATCGAGCGCGCCGCGCACCCGACCGATCGGCGGGGCATCCGCATCGAGCTGACGGCCGAGGGGCGGGATCTCGTCGACCGCGTGACCACCGCGTACGTGGACCACCAGAACCACGTGCTCGATGGCGCGCTGCAGCCGGAGGAACGCGAGTCGCTCGCGCGCCTGTTGCGGAAGCTGCTGGATTCGCTGACCGACGACGGCGGCGACGACGTCACCGGGGCGGCTGCCGAGCCGGCGACTCGAGGGTCGCGCGGCCGCAAACCGGGCCGCCCCCGCCGCAGACGCGCGCCGAGTTCACCAGACGGCCGGCGGGAGGGCGCTCCCGAACCGAGCGGGGCGCCGGCGTCGGGAAGAAGAGACTCGTACGTTCACTAGCGAGGTCGGCCCTGCAAGGCGCGGGTGATCGTCACGGCCGGGAGCGACGGTGGCGATCGACCTCATCCGCGGCGGCGACTCGGTGATCCCCGACACCATGATCGGCGAGCTCGACCTGGAAACCGAGCGCCGCGGCGTGGCGGCGGAGCTGGCCGAGTGAGGTCGAGCGAGCGCTTCGGCACACCCTGGGGAACCTGACGCCGCAGAGCACACGCCGGCCTGGCAACGTCAACGGCGACCGAGGTTGCCGCGCGGCCGGGAACGCGGACGAGCCAACTCGACGCGGCCGAACGCGCACTTTCCCGCGACCGTATCAATCAACGATACGAGGCGCACCCGCGATATGCCTGGAGCACCGTGGTGGACCCCTCGGTGCCCATTCACATCGAGGTCCTGCTGCCGGCGTTCGTCCTCGGCTGCATGGCCCGTCCGAAGACCGTGCGCCCCGACGCCGGCGCCGAAGCCGTCGAGCACGCGCTGCACGTCGTGCTCGAGCAGCCGCAGGAGCGGCGGGTGGCCACGTTCGTCTCCGGCGCCTTCATGGTGCTGGTGGGGATGAGCCTCCCCCCGATCTTCGACGGCCCGGATGGAGAGCACCCGGCGCCGACGCCCGCTTCGCTTCACGCCGCCGCACCCGGCAGCGTCGTGGACGATCCGACCCTCCTCGGCGGGGCGGAAGAAGGCCGTTACACGGGTACCGTCACCGGGAGCCAGCCGAGCCTCGGGTGGCGCGCGATCGCGATGCACGTGCTGATTCTGACGGTCCTGAGCAACCTGGGGAAGATGTTCCCGGCTTTCTGCTATCGCCGAGAGGCGCACTGGAGGCACCGCCTGGCCGTGGCCATCGGCATGTGGCCGCGCGGCGAGGTCGGCGCCGGCGTGCTGGTGCTCAGCGTGAGCTACGGCATCGGGGGGCCCGTCGTCACGGTGGCGATGCTGTCGCTGGCCCTCAATCTGGCCCTGACGGGCGTCTTCATCCTGATCGTCAACCGCCTGATCGATGGGGTGCCGGAAGGCTCGCAGATGGCCGTTCATCGGCCCGCCGTCGACCACCTGACTCGAGCGCCTTCCGGAACGGTTTCCTGAACACAGGGCCTCTCCCACTGCTTGAACCGCCGCCTCACGTCGAAGGCCGCCACGACCGTGCGCGTTTCGCCGGCGCGTGCGCCGCGACGCGAGAGCCCGAGCCCGCCGAACCGGAGCCGCCGCCTGGGGCCGGGGGCGGAGCACCGGCGTTCAATGACTTGCGTGACTGAGAGCACGGTCATGGAATGCCGGCGGATACCCATTGGCTACTCCGGCAGGGCGAAGACGAAGAGCCCGTTCCCCCCGTTCGGCCGCCGCTTCTCGGGCGTCAGCTCGAGGGGGATGGTCGTCCAGCTTCCGCCCCCGATGCCGGTCCCGATTGCGACGTACTGCCGGCCGTCGACCGAGTAGGTGATGGGGAAGCCCTGGACGGAGGTGGGGAGGCGCGTCTCCCACAGCTCGTCGCCGGTCGCGACGTCGTAGGCGTAGGCGCGCCGGTCGAACGTCCCCACGAAGACGAGGCCGCCGGCGGTGGTCAGCGAGGCCGAGATGTACGGGGTCCGCTTCCGGTGCGACCAGAGGATCTCGCCGCTGACGTGCATGGCCACGAACTCGCCGAGGTTGCCGCCGCTGTCGGGGTGGAGGAAGTTCTCGCGGAACACCATGCCGGCCCCGCCGCCTCCCTCCCGCCACTCGACGTCGCTGTAGACGGTGCGCTGGCAGTTCAGGGTCAGGGGGATGTAGAACGCCTCGGTCTCGGGGTGGTAGGCCATGGCCCGCCAGCTCTTCAGGCCGGAGTGGCTCGGGCAGAACTCGAGCCGCTCGTCGAGCACCGGCATCATGCCGGGCCGGAACGACATCCCGCCCGTCTCGGGGTCGATGTCGACGATGTTCTGGTAGCCGAGGTCGGTGGCGTTGATGTACCGGCCGGTCTCGCGGTCGAGCTGCCACAGGATGCCGAGCTTGCCCATCGTGAACACCGACGGCCGCCCGTCGACGTCGACGAGGATGCGCTCGAACGTCTCGTCCATGTCGTGCGACTCGCCCGGCAGGTGCTGAAAGTACCACTGCATCTCGCCGGTGGCGGGATCGAGGGCGAGGGTCGAGCTGGTGTAGAGGGCGTCGCCGTCGGTGCGGCGGCTCACCTGCGCCCACGGCTTGGCCTGGGCCACGCCCCAGAACGTGAGGCCGAGGGCGGGGTCGTACGACCCGGCGATCCAGGCGTCTCCGCCGCCGCGGAACATCATCGGCAGGTCGCCCCACGTGTCGCCGCCCGGCTCGCCCGGCCGGGCCACCGTCGACGTGCGCCACAGCTCGCGGCCGGTGGCGGCGTCGTGCCCGGTGATGAAGCAGCCGTCGTCCCAGAACCGCAGGCAGCCGGCCATGCCGGAGATGACCACGCCGTCCACGACGAGCGCGCCGCTCGTGTACTGGTAACCCTTGGCGGCGTCGGCGACCTCCGTCTCCCACGCCACCTCGCCGGTCCGCGCGTCGAGGGCGACGATGTTGGCGTCTGCGGTGTTGAGGATGATGCGGTCGCCGTGGATGGCGATGCTGCGGTTGGGCCGCCCCCGGCCGCGCGCCGTCGGGAACTCGCGCCGGTGCTCCCACAGCAGGTCGCCGGTCGCCGCGTCGAGGGCCTGCACGACGTTGCCGGGGCTGGCGAGGTACATCACGCCGTCGTGCACGATCGGCGTGGTCTGCTGCGATCCGGCCTCCATCGCCCACGACCACTCGAGCCGCAGGTCTCCGACGTTGTCGCGGGTGACCTGGTCGAGGGGGCTGTAGCCCCAGCCGTCGAGGGTGCGGCGCCAGTTCAGCCAGCTCTCGGGCGGCGGGTCGGCGAGCATGGCGTCGGTGACCGGCCGCACTTCCGGCGCCTGGCCGAGGGCGGGCGCGGCGCTTGCGGCGAGGACGACGAGCGCGGCGAGAAGGGCGAAACGGTGCATCGTGGTCTCCCTGTCAGTGCATCCGAGGAGGCTGCATCAGCGCATCCAGGGCCATCCGACTCGACTGGCCGGGGCCGAGCGTGCGTGGAATAATCGAATGTCCCCGGCCACCATATCACGCCGCGCCCCCGCCCACCGGCGCCGCGGGAGACCGCACGCTGCCGGCGGATCGGCCGGGCGGCCGCGGGGGCGGCAAGCGGAGCGGCGCCGGTCCGGTGCACCGGCGGCGAGCGCACGCGGACCCGGTTCAGGTCCGGTACCGCGCGCAGTCGATCTCGTACTTCTTGACCTTGTAGCTCACGATCCGTTCGGTCGAGCGGAGGAGGGAGGCGGCCTTGACGCGGTTCCCGCGGGTCGCTTTCAGGGCGTCCTCGATGAGGTCCCGCTCGTAGGCCTCGACCGCCTCGCCGAGCGACTGGCTCATGACCGTCCCCGACGCCTCGGCCGTCTGGAGGGACGGCGGCAGGTCGTGGGCGTGGATGACGCTGCCGTCGCACACCAGCATCGCCCGCTCGATGGCGTTCTCGAGCTCCCGCACGTTCCCCGGCCAGTGATAGGCCATGAGGATGTCGATGGCGGGGGTCGAGATGCGCCGCACCTGCTTGCCGTGCTCGACGCCGTAGCGCTCGAGGAAGTGGTCGGCGAGCAGCAGCACGTCGGTCTTCCGCTCGCGCAGCGGCGGTACGAAGATCGCGAAGACGTTGAGGCGGTAGTGCAGGTCCTCGCGGAACGTGCCGGCCGCGATGGCCTTCTCGAGGGCGGCGTTGGTGGCCGCGATCAGGCGCACGTCGACCTTCACCGGCTCGGTGCCGCCGAGGCGCTCGAACTCGCGCTCCTGCAGGACCCGCAGCAGCTTGACCTGGGTCGACGGGTTCAGGTCGCCGATCTCGTCGAGGAACAGCGTGCCCCCCTGGGCGAGCTCGAACCGCCCCTTCTTGCGCGTCTGGGCGCCGGTGAACGCGCCCCGCTCGTAGCCGAACAGCTCCGACTCGATGAGCGAGTCGGGCAGCGCGGCGCAGCTCACCTTGACGAACGGCTTCCTGGCCCGCGGCGAGTTGTAGTGGATGGCGTGGGCGATGAGCTCCTTGCCGGTCCCCGACTCGCCGCGCACGAGCACCGTGGTGTTGGCCGACGCCACCTGCGAGACCTGGGCGTAGACCTGCCGCATGGGGCTGCTGGTGCCGACGATGTTCGCGAAGTCGTAGCGCTCCTTGAGCTCGCCCCGCAGGTGGACGTTCTCCTCGGTCAGCCGCTGCCGCTCGGCGTCGACGAGGTGGTTGACGCGGATCGCCTGGGCGATCATGGTCGCGACCACGTCGAGGAACTTGACGTAGCGCTGGTAGTCGCGCCCCTTCTCGAACGGGAGGTCGATGCTGATGGCCCCCACCGACTTCTTGCTCTTGCGGGTCTTGATGGGGACGCAGATGAAGCTGATGTCGCGCCGGTCGAGGTTCTTGCGGCGGGCCCGGTTGAGGAACATCGGCTCCTTGCTGGCCCGCGGCACGATGACCGGCTTCGCGGTCTCGACGACCCGGCCGGTCACCCCCTCGCCGACCGCGTAGCGGGCCGAGCGCCCCTCCGGGGTCAGCCCCTCGGACGCCTCCACGTGGAGGAGCCCCGAGTCGGGGTTCAGCAGCGTGATCGACCCGCACACGACGCTGTCGCGCCGGTCGAGGAGCTGCATCACCCGTTGCAGGGCGGCCCGCAGGCTGGATCCGCCCGCGAGGGCGTCGTTCACCTCGGCCAGCGTCTCGAGCCGTTGGATGTCCGTCGAGCCCTGTCCTCTCGCCACGTCTTCGTTCGTCCTCGTCAGTCGGCCGCGGGCCGGGCACGGGCTTGGCCGGGTTCGGCCGTCGCCGGTGCCGCTACGCGCAAGCTCGCGGGAATCCGCCGGAGCCCTGGAACCTGGAAGCCCGCGGTGAAAGGCCCTCTGCATTCGACTCCGAGGCCACGCGGGGTTCACCGCGCTCCTGCGGTCACGCCCCCGCAACGGGATGCGGAGCCGCCTCACGGCAGGGGGCATGGGAGCCCGGCCGGTCGCACCCCCGCGCGGGGATGCGAGCCGCCTCACGGCAGGGGCATCGGGAGCCGGGTCTCGCCCATCAGGTGCCGGTCGATGCCCGCCGCGGCGCTGCGGCCCTCGGCGATGGCCCACACGATGAGGGACTGGCCGCGCTGCATGTCGCCGGCCGTGAACACGCCGTCGACGCTGGTCATCCAGTTCTCGTCGCGCGACACGTTGCCGCGTTCGGTCAGCTCGACCCCGAGCTCGTCGAGCAGCCCGCCGCGGGTCGGGCCCACGAACCCCATGGCCAGCAGCACCAGGTCGACCTCGAGCTCGAACGCGCTGTCCGGGACCGGCGTGAAGGAGAGCCGCCCGTTCTCGCGCTTCATCTCGACCTGCGTCGCGTGCAGGGCGGCGACCTGGCCGGCCGCGTTGCCGGTGAACCGTTCGGTCGACACCGAGTACACCCGCTCGCCGCCCTCCTCGTGGGCGCCCGACACGCGGAAGACGTTGGGCCATTCCGGCCACGGGTTGGTCTCGCTCCGCTCCTCGGGGGGCCTCGGCAGCAGCTCGAACTGGTGGATCGAGCGGGCGCCCTGCCGGTGGGCGGTGCCCAGGCAGTCGGCGCCGGTGTCGCCGCCGCCGATGATGACGACCCGCTTGTCCTCGGCGGTGATGAACTCGTCGTCGCCGATGGCGTCGCCCTCGCACCGCCGGTTCTGCAGGGTCAGGTAGTCCATGGCGAAGTGGATGCCGGACAGCTCGCGCCCCGGGACCTTCAGGTCGCGCGGCTGCCCCGCCCCGCCCGCGAGCAGCATCGCGTCGTGCCCGCGCCGGAGCGAGTCGGCCGTCACCGTGACCCCGACGTCGGTGTTGGGCCGGAACGCGACGCCCTCGGCCTCCAGCATCTCGAGGCGGCGGTCGAGGAACCGCTTCTCCATCTTGAACTCGGGGATGCCGTAACGCAGGAGCCCGCCGATGCGGTCGGACCGCTCGAACACCGTGACCCGGTGCCCGGCCCGGTTCAACTGGTCGGCCGCGGCGAGCCCCGCCGGCCCAGAGCCGACGACGGCCACCGTCTTGCCGGTGCGGGCGGCCGGGGGCTCGGGGCGGATCCAGCCCTCGTCGAACGCCCGCTCGACGATCGCCATCTCGATCGACTTGATGGTCACCGCGTCGCGGTTGATGGCGAGCACGCACGAGCCCTCGCAGGGGGCGGGGCACAGGCGCCCCGTCCATTCCGGGAAGTTGTTGGTCTTGTGGAGGCGCTCGCTCGCCGCCTTCCACTGGTCGCGGTAGACGAGGTCGTTCCAGTCGGGAATGAGGTTGCCGAGCGGGCACCCCTGGTGGCAGAAGGGGATGCCGCAGTCCATGCACCGCGCCCCCTGCGCCCGGAGGTCCTCGTCGGCGTACGGCAGATAGACCTCGCCCCAGTCGCGGATGCGCTCCGCGACGTCGCGGCTCGCCTGCTTCTGCCGGTCGATCTCGATGAATCCCTTCAGCTTTCCCATGGTGTTCGTGTGTCGGGGCTCGGACGTCCCCGTGGCGGGGGGGAGCGAAACCGCGGCCGTCGGTCTACGGTTCGCGCAGCGTCAAGGTGCGGATCTGCGCGCCTTGCTCATCCACGCGGCCCTTCATGTGGTCGAACTTGCTGTTGAGCCGCAACACGCCGTACGCGACCAGCGCAGCTATCACCAGGTCGATCGCCTGCAGAGTCTCAGCCAACGCCCATCTCCTCGCGGGGAACCGCCCGCTGCCTCGCCCGACCTGGCCGGACAGGCCAGAATAGCATGCGGGGAGGCCCGCCGGGGCGCCGCGCCGTTCGACGGCACAGGCTTCCTGGCCCGCCAACCCTCCAGGGAGTCGGTGCCTCCTTGCGGGAGGCGACGCCGTTCCACCGCCCACAGGTGCTACCCGCCGCCGGTGCCGACCAGCTCCGCGAAGCCGGGCTCGCGCGACTCCGCCCGCGCCTTGGCCTCGGCCATGAGCACCCGCTTGTAGTCGCGCGGCATCACCTTGACGAACGCGGGCCGCGCCGCGTCCCACCCGTCGAGCACCGCCTGCCCGTTGGCGCTGGCGGTGTGGTCGACGTGCCGCCGGATGAGGCGCCGCACCAGCTCGGCGTCGTCGTCGTCGAGCGTCTCGAGGTCGACCATGCCGGGGTTGCATCGCCGGGCGAAGGTGCCGGTCCGGTCGAGCACGTAGGCGATGCCGCCGCTCATGCCCGCCGCGAAGTTCCGCCCCGTGCGCCCCAGGATGACGACGCGGCCGCCGGTCATGTACTCGCAGCCGTGGTCGCCGACCCCTTCCACCACCGCGTTGACCCCGCTGTTGCGCACCGCGAACCGCTCGCCCGCGACGCCGCGGACGAACGCCTCGCCCCCGGTGCCGCCGTAGAGGGCGACGTTGCCGATGACGATGTTCTCCTCGGCCACGAACGTCGAGGCCCGCGGCGGGTACACGGCGAGCCGGCCGCCCGAGAGGCCCTTGCCGAAGTAGTCGTTGGCGTCGCCCTCGATGGTCAGGGTGACCCCGGTCGGCAGGAACGCGCCGAAGCTCTGCCCCGCCGACCCCGTGAACGTGACGTCGATGGTCCCGTCCGGCAGCCCCGCCCCGCCCCACTTGCGGGTGATCTCGGACCCGAGCATCGTGCCGACGGTCCGGTTCACGTTGCGGATGGGCAGGGTGAACGACACCGGGGTCCCGTGCTCGACGGCCGGGGCGCAGCGCTCGATGAGGGTGTTGTCGAGGGCCCGGTCGAGGCCGTGGTCCTGCTCGCGCACGCAGCGCCGGGCCACCGTGTCGGGCACGTCGGGGTTCTCCAGGATCGGCGACAGGTCGAGGCCCCGCGCCTTCCAGTGGTCGACGGCGCCGGCGGTGTCGAGCCGGTCGACGCGGCCGATCATCTCCTCCATGGTGCGGAAGCCCATCTCCGCCATCGCCTCGCGCACCTCCTCGGCCACGAAGCGGAAGTAGTTCTCGACGAACTCCGGGCGCCCCGAGAAGTGCTTGCGCAGCTCGGGGTTCTGGGTCGCGATGCCCACCGGGCACGTGTCGAGGTGGCAGACCCGCATCATGATGCAGCCCTCGACGACCAGCGGGGCGGTTGAGAACCCGTACTCCTCGGCCCCGAGCAGCGCCGCGATGACCACGTCGCGGCCCGTCTTCATCTGGCCGTCGGTCTGGACGACGATGCGGTCCCGCAGCTTGTTGAGCACCAGCACCTGCTGGGTCTCGGCGAGGCCGAGCTCCCATGGCACCCCCGCGTGCTTGATGCTGGTCAGCGGCGACGCGCCGGTCCCGCCGTCGTGCCCCGAGATGAGGACGACGTCGGAGTGGGCCTTGGCCACCCCCGCCGCCACCGTGCCCACCCCCACCTCGGCCACGAGCTTCACGTGCACCCGCGCCCGCGGGTTCGAGTTCTTCAGGTCGTGGATGAGCTGGGCGAGGTCCTCGATCGAATAGATGTCGTGGTGCGGCGGCGGCGAGATCAGGGTGACCCCGGGGGTCGAGTAGCGGATCTTGGCGATGAACGGGTAGACCTTGAACCCCGGGAGCTGCCCGCCCTCGCCGGGCTTGGCCCCCTGGGCCATCTTGATCTGCAGGTCGTCGGCGTTCACGAGGTACTCGCTCGTGACCCCGAACCGCCCCGACGCCACCTGCTTGACGGCGCTCCGCCGCAGGTCGCCGTTCGGGTCGGGGGTGAACCGCGCGGGGTCCTCGCCCCCCTCGCCGGTGTTCGACTTGCCGCCGATGCGGTTCATGGCGATGGCCAGGGTCTCGTGGGCCTCGGCGCTGATCGAACCGAACGACATCGCGCCGGTGGAGAACCGCTTGAAGATCGACTCCACCGGCTCGACCTCGTCGAGGGGGACCGGCGCGTCGCCCGGCCGCAGCCGGAACAGGCCGCGCAGGGTCGCCCGCTTGCGGTTCTGGTCGTTGACGAGCCGGGCGTAGTCGCGGTAGATGGCGTACTGCCCGCTACGCGTGGCGTGCTGCAGCTTGTAGACGGTGTCGGGGTTGAACAGGTGGTACTCGCCGTCGCGCCGCCACTGGTACTCGCCGCCGCTGTCGAGCTCGTCGTCCTCGTCGCCGCGGGTCGGGAACGCCGCCGCGTGCCGCTGCTTCACCTCGGCCTCGACGGTGTCGACGCCGATGCCCTCCAGCCGCGACGGGGTCCATGTGAAGTAGCGGTCGACGAAGGCCTCGTTCAGGCCCACCGCCTCGAAGATCTGGGCGCCGCGATAGCTCTGCAGGGTCGAGATGCCCATCTTCGACATCACCTTCAGCACCCCCTTGGTGAGGGCGAGGATGTGATGGCGGATGCCCTTCCGCGCGTCCACGCCGGCGACGTCGCCCCGCTCTATCAGCTCTTCGATGGTCTCGAACGCCAGGTAAGGGTTGACGGCCCCGGCGCCGTAGCCGAGCAGCAGCGACATGTGGTGCGGCTCGCGGGGCTCGCCCGACTCGACGATGAGGGCGCAGCGGGTGCGGGTGCCCTCGCGCACGAGGTGGTGGTGCACGCCGGCGGTGGCGAGGAGGGCGGGAATCGGCGCGTGGTCGGCGTCGACGCCGCGGTCCGAGAGCACCAGGATGGCGCGACCGTCGGCGACGGCGGCGCTGGCCTGCCGGCACAGCTCGTCCATCGCCTTGGCGATGGCACCGTCGCCCTCGCGCGGGTCGAACAGGGTGGGCAGCGTCACCGCCCTCAGGGCCGGGTCGGGGTTGTGCCGGATCCGGGCCGTCTCCTCGTTGTCGAGGATGGGGTACTCGATCCGGATCTGGTGGCAGGACGCCGGCTCCGGCTTCAGCAGGTTCCGCTCGGCCCCCAGGGTCGAGCTCATGTCGGTGACGAGCTCCTCCCGGATGGCGTCGAGGGGCGGGTTGGTGACCTGCGCGAAGAGCTGCTTGAAGTAGTCGTAGAGCAGCCGCGGCCGGTCCGACAGCACCGCCAGGGCGGTGTCGGTGCCCATCGACCCGACCGGCTCCACCCCCTGCGCGGCCATGGGGCCGAGCAGTATCCGCAGGTCCTCCTCGGTGTACCCGAACGCGCGCTGGCGCCGCCGCAGCGACTCGCGATCGACCGGCGCCGCCTCGGGGGCAGGCGGCAGGGCGTCGAGGTGCACGACCTCGGCGTCCAGCCAGGCCTGGTAGGGGTGCTCGGCCGCGAGCCCCGACTTGATCTCCTCGTCGTCGATGATGCGCCCCTGCGCGGTGTCGACGAGGAAGATCCGGCCCGGGTGCAGCCGCTCCTTGACGAGCACCTTCTCAGGCGGCACGTCGAGGACGCCGACCTCGGACGCCATCACCACCAGATCGTCCTTCGTGACGTAGTAGCGGGACGGGCGCAGCCCGTTGCGGTCGAGGACCGCCCCGACCACCGTGCCGTCGGTGAAGGCGATCGACGCGGGGCCGTCCCACGGCTCCATCAGGGCCGAGTGGTACTCGTAGAACGCGCGCCGGTCGGCCGCCATCGACTCGTGCTTGCGCCACGGCTCCGGAATAATCATCAGCACCGCGTGGGGCAGCGACCGGCCGGTCATGGCCAGGAACTCGAGCACGTTGTCGAAGGTGGCGGTGTCGCTCTGGCTCTCCTTGATGATGGGGAACAGCTTCTGCAGGTCGTCCCCCAGCAGGTCCGACTCGCACAGCGCCTCGCGCGCCCGCATCCAGTTGATGTTGCCGCGCAGGGTGTTGATCTCGCCGTTGTGGGCGATGTAGCGGTAGGGGTGCGACAGCGGCCACGACGGGAACGTGTTGGTGCTGAAGCGCGAGTGGACGAGCCCGATCGCCGACTCGAGGTCGGGGTCGACCAGGTCCGGGAACATGGTGGTGACCTGGTCGGCGATCAGCATGCCCTTGTAGACGATGGTCTGCGACGACAGGCTGGCCGCGTAGAACGCGTCGGGGGCCGCGAGGCCGAGGCCCTCGACGGCGTGCTCGATGCGCCGGCGGACGACGTAGAGCTTGCGCTCGAACCGGGGCTGCGCGTCGGGCCCGTCCTCCAGGGTGGGGCCGCGCCCGACGAACACCTGCCGGATGACCGGCTCGCCCTGCCGCGCGGTGGCCCCCAGCGGGCTGCTGTCGGTGGGGACGTCGCGCCAGCCGAGCAGGGTCTGGCCCTCCTCGTCGACGACGCGGGCGACGAGCTCCTCGACCCGCCGCCGCTCGTCCGCCGGCCGCGGCAGGAACAGCATGCCGACGCCGTACCGCCCCTCCGGGGGCAGCGCGAAACCGAGCGCCGCCGTCTCGCGCCGCAGGAAGCGGTCGGGGACCTGCAGCAGCAGCCCCGCCCCGTCCCCGGTGTTGGGCTCGCAGCCGCACGCGCCGCGGTGGAGCAGGTTGACGCCGATCTCCAGGGCCTGGTCGACGAGCTTGCGCGAGCGCTCGCCCCGGATGTGGACCACGAACCCCACGCCGCAGGAGTCGTGCTCGAACCGGGTGTCGTAGAGGCCCCGGCCCGACGTGTGCGGCGGCCGTCTCTCGGATCCGCTCATGGGTTCGCTCCCTGCGGGTCGGCGCCCGCCGTCAGGACGGCGGGCGGCTGCCCGCCCCGCGCGCTCGCGATCCTGCGAGGGGCAGCCGCCGCCGGCGTGCGCGCCGGTGCGGTCGGCGCCGCTGGCGGCGACGGCGTGCCGGCGCCGAGCAGCTCGATGAACGCGGTGACGGCGGGGTTCAGCCGCCGGTTGCTTCTGTGCACGATGCTCAGCGGCCGCACCAGCGGCGGCTCGCCCGGCGGCAGCACGAGGGGCGCCTGCACGAGGGTGCCGCGGCGTACCTCGCGGCGCAGGGTCGGCTCGGGCAGGATTGCGATGCCCGCCTCCTCGTCGACCGCCTGCTTGATGGTCTCGATGTTGTCGAACTCGGCCGTCACCGTCACCTCGACCTCGTGGCGCCGCAGGAACCGGTCGACGGCCCGGCGGACCGGCAGCTTCCGGTCGAACGCCACGAAGCGCTCGCCCGCGAGGTCCGCCGGCCGGACCCCGCTCTGCCTGGCCGCGAGGGCCGCGAACCGGTGCGCGGGGGGGCACGCCACGACCATCGACTGCCGCTTCCACGGGATGACCGCGAGCTCGCGCCGCGGGGTGACGAACGAGATCAGGCCCAGGTCGCACCGGTCGCTCAGCACCTGCTCGCAGATCTCGCGGGGGTGCATGTACTGCAGGTCGACCTCGGCCCCCGGCGCCGCGGCGCGGAACCGGTCCACGTACTGGGTCAACTGGTGGATGCCCACGGAGTAGATGGTCGCGAGTCGGACCGTCCGGCCCGACGGGTCCTGCCGGTGCCGCACCGCGGCTTCCAGCTCGTGATATCGCTCGACGAGCTCCTGGCAGCCCTTGAAGAACAGCCGGCCCTCGGGCGTCAGTTGCCACGGCCGCTTCGACCGGTCGATGAGCTGGGCGCCCAGGTGCTTCTCGAGCTGGCGCACCGCCTGGCTCGCCGCCGACTGGCTGACCGAGCTGGCCCTCGCGCCCCGCGAGAAGCTCTGATGACGCACCACATCGCAGAAGATGCGCAGCGTCTCGACGTGCATGAACCGAGCAATATAGCACAGACGGCTAATAGCGGGCCATTGCAATATTAGCAATGCTAATGCCCATGCGCGCGGTCCACGGTCCGGCGGAACGGTGGTCGCTTCATCGTCGGCGGCGCCTCGTCACACTCGGGGCCGGCGAAGGGCGCGAGCGGGCGGCACGCGTCGGCGGACCGTGAGACGCCGTGCGACACGGAGTGACGAGGGCGCCTGTCGGACGCGGGCGACCGCGGACCGGACGCCGCCGGCGCAACGACGGCGTCAGAGCGGTCCGGGGGAGAGGCTCTCCCGAGCGCCCGCGCCGTCGCCGAGACCCCCGCGGCCGGTGGTGGCGCCGAATCGGATGACGGCGACGGTCTCGGCCGTGGGCTGTTCAGGCGCCGGTCCCGGTGTCCAGGCGTTCGGCGAGGGCCTCGAGGGGCGCTTCGGCGGCGGTGCGCGCATGGATGCCGAAGGGCGTTCCCGTTCTGGTGCGGGGGGTGAGGGTCCAGGGGGCGCCGTCCGACAGCGTCCCCAGGAACGACTCGTACGCGGGTCGGACGACCGACAGGGTCTCGGGCGTGTTCGGGGCCAGGAGCCGGTCGTTGGCGACCCAGTCGATCTCGTCGCCGCGGAAGCGGACGGGTCCGGGCAGGGTCGCGTCGCCCTCGAGCAGCCGGGCGGCGCGGACGAGCATGCCCGCGACGGTCCGCAGCCGCGTCGCCAGCGATCCGTCCAGCGGCTGCGTCCGCACGTACTGCAGCCCCAGCCGGTCGTCGCCCCGGTCGAGGACGTACCGTCCTTCGTGCGCCAAGAGAAGCACGAGGGGGCCGGTGGGGAGGTGGCCGTAGTCGGCGACGTCGATCAGCATCCCGTCCACGGCCCGGGTCTGGATCCAGCGATGGAACACGGGAATGACGTCGCGCGGCGAGAGCACGGCCTTGTCGTCCAGGAAGACCTTGAGGCCGATGCGCTGCACGGCGGTGGCGTCGGGCGGGGCGGAGGCGGGGGCGCTCATGCGGGGCTCCCGGTGAGGGCCGGTTCGCCGGCCGCGACTTGCCCCCCCGGCGTGCCGGCGAGCCGCGCCTGGCAGGCGTGCGTGGCCTCGAGAAAGAGCTGGGCCTCCTCGATAGACTGCCGCACGGTGGCGGCGCCGGCCGGGGGTTCGGTGCGGGCGTGCCGCCGGAACAGGTACTGGGCGAACTTCCCGCCCGCGAACCGGTCGAGGAACACCCCCGTGTCGAAGAAGCGGGTCCGGAACTCGGCGACGATGCGGTCGGGGTCGTCGGGGACGTCGACGAACTCGGTCTTCACCAGCCCCCGCGCCGCCTGCAGCATCGCCGCGTAGGCGAGCCCGTCCGCCGCGGCCACGTTGCCCGCCTCGAGCTGGAGCTGGGCCTCGAAGATCTGGCTGTCGGCGCCGGCGAGGTCGAACTCGGTCAGCGACACCACCTCGCCCGCGCACTCGCCGATGCCCATGTCCCCGATGCCGAACTCGCGCGGGTCGCCCCAGTCGCGGTAGTAGTCGGGGGCCGTCTCGTAGTCGGGCACCGCCATCAGGTCCTGGAGCATCTCGCGCAGGGCGCGCTTGCCGATGCGGGTCGTGAACGCGTGGAACGCCTCGTGGGGTTGGCGTTCCCCGACGAAGCGATCCGTGATGCGCCTGACCACTTCCGGGATCTCGCGGGCCGGCACCGCGCCGATGGCGAGCCCGTAGGCCCCCGCGTTCTCGACCCACTTGCCGCCGAGCACGACCTGGAAGTGCGGCACCACGCGTCCGTGCACGTGCCGGCTGACGCCGTAGAACCCGAGGTCGCTGACGTGGTGCTGGCCGCACGAGTTGAAGCACCCGCTGATCTTGATGCGCAGGTCGCGGACCGCGTCGTCCAGGGTGTCCAACCGCCGCCGCAACTGCCTCTCGAGCTCGGCTGCCAGCCCCCGCGACGAGGCGATGCCCAGCTTGCAGGTGTCGGTGCCGGGGCAGGCGGTGATGTCGCCGATCGACTGCGCGCCCGGGCGGGCGAGATCGATGCCGTCCAGCTCCCGGTAGAGCGCCGGCAGGTCCGACTCGCGCACCCACCGCAGCACGATGTTCTGCTCGACGGTGGTGCGGACGGTGTCGCCGACGTACCGGCGGGCGACGTCGGCCAGGCCCCGGAGCTGATCGCCGGTGATGTCGCCCAGCGGCAGGCTCGCCGTGACCACCGCGTACCCCGGCTGGCGCTGGCGGTAGACGTTCGAGCGCGCCCACGCCGCGAAGCCCGACGCGTCCGCCTCGCCGTCGAGGGGCTGGCCGTCCTTCAGCGGCTGCTCGTCCGTCGACGACAGGTCCGCGAGCCAGGCGGTCCAGCGCTCGTCGTGGGCGAGGCCGCGGCGCTCTTCCTCCACCAGCCGCCGGAACTCGTCGATGCCGAGCCGGGCGACCAGGAACTTGATGCGGGCGCGGGCCCGGTTGCGCTTCTCGCCGAGCCGCGCGAACACCCGCGAGATCGCCTGCAGCGTCGGCAGCACCTCGGGCTCGGCCATGAACGGATCGAAGAGCTTCGCCTCGTGGGGCACCGCCCCGAGGCCGCCCCCGACCCAGACCTCGAACCCGCGCTCGGTGCCCTCGGCCGTCTCGCGGGTCGCCGCGATGGCCCCGAAGTCGTGCATGTTGACGAGGCCGCACGCGTGCTGCCGGCACCCCGAGAAGGCCACCTTGAACTTGCGGCCGAAGTCCTGGGCGTCGGGGTGCCCGAGGAGGAACCGCATGGACGCCCGGGCGTAGGGGGTCACGTCGAAGGTCTCGTCGCGGCAGACCCCGGCGAGGGGGCACGCGGTGACGTTGCGGACGGTGTTGCCGCACGCCTCGCGGGTCGTGATGCCGACCGCCGCGAGCCGGCGCATCAGGGCCGGGGTGTCGTCGAGGTGGACGAAGTGGAGCTGCACGTCCTGCCGGGTGGTGATGTGGCAGATGCCGTCGCTGTACTCCTCGGCGAGCTCGGCGAGGGTGTCCATCTGCTCGGGGTTCAGCCCCCCGAACGGAATCTTGATGCGCTGCATGCCGGGGGCGTCCCACACCGTGTCGGGGCCCTTGGTCAGCCCGTTCGAGGGGAACGCGAGGGCCTTGACCCCGTTGCCGTCGTTCCGCTGCCCGTTGTCGTAGCGCTGCCCGTAGGCGCCGCGCCGCAGGCGGGTCTCCGCGAACACCTTGTCGTCGATGCGGCCCTGGCGCTTCAGGGCGATCTGGTTCTCGAAGGTGTCGATCTCCCGCCCCAGCTCCGCCGGGATGCGATCGCCGAGTCTGTCCTTCCAGGTCATGTCGAGCTCCAGCCGTCTCCGGCAGTCTGCGGTGGAATCCCCGCCACGTCCGAGCCGCCGTGCATCCCGCCCGCGCCCGGCAAGCGGCGCCCGCGGCTCCGATTGCCGCCCGACCACGCCTGCCGGCCGTCTGCGCCGTGACCGGCGCCTGTCTCCGGTTGCGTCGTCCGTCGGTTGCCCGTCGATCGCGCGGTTCCGCCGCGGGTCGCCGGGGACGTCCCGACGTCTCTCGCGGGCAAGGCGCCGTCCTGCCCGGTCGTCACGAGCTCCGGCCCTCTCGTTCGACGGTCGCCGCCGCTTCGGGCCGCGTCTCGTCGAGCACCGCGTGCAGATCGACGACGCGGCCGACGACGATGGTCCCGGGGGTGCCCTCGGGGGCCGGGTGCGGGGCGGTCCCCAGCGCTCCCAGCGTCCCGGCCCAGACGCGGGTCCGCGGCGCTACGGTGGCGCACACGACGGCGGCCGGGGTGTCGGCCGGCCAGCCGCGGTCGAGCAGGCACGACGCCACCGCGGCGCGGCGGGCCAGCCCCATCAGCACCACGACGGTCAGCGAGCCGGGGGGCAGCGCGCCGAGCACCGGCCGGAAGCTCGACTCGTCGTGCCCGGACACCACCGCGAAGCCCGAGGCCACGCCGCGGTGGGTCATGGGAATGCCGGCCAGGGCCGGGGCGGTGACCGCGGTGGTCAGCCCCGGCACCACCTCGAACCCGATGCCCGCCGCCCGCAGGGCCAGGGCCTCCTCGCCGCCCCGCCCCAGCACGTAGGGGTCGCCGGCCTTCAGCCTCACCACGCGGCGCCCCCGGCGGGCGGCGCGGACGAGGAGGCGGACGATGGTTTCCTGGCGCACCGACCGGCGGCCCGCCCGCTTGCCGACGCAGAAGCACTGCGCCCCCTGCGCCAGCGCCACGATCTCGGGTGCCACGAGGGCGTCGTACAGCACGAGGTCGGCCCTCTCGAGCCGGTCCAGGGCCTGCAGGGTCAACAGGGCGGGGTCTCCCGGGCCCGCCCCGACCAGGGACACGAACCCCGGGGTCGGGCCGGGTCCCCGGCCTTGGCCGGTGACGTCGGTCACCTGTCGCCGAACGTGCGTCCCGGGTTGCTGCGGTCTGCGTCTCATGCCGTCTTCGGTCGGTCTCTCAGTCTTCGGTCGGTCCATTCGGCCCTGGGGCGACCGGCTCGGCTGTCGGTCGACCTTCGGTTGCGGGTCGACTCCCAGTAGCCGGTCGATCTCCGGTCGATGTCCGATCGCCGTAGAGGGTGGCCAGCACCCGCACCAACAGCGGCCGCCGCCGATCCATCGGCACGCGGTCCGCGAGCCACCCGGCCCGCTCCTCCTCCGCCGCGGCCAGCCATCGCCGCACCTCGTCCGCGGGCAGCAGCGCCTCGAGCGCCTCCCGGATCAGCCCGGCCAGGGCCGGCGCCCGGCCGTCGGTCGATATCGCCGCGGTGACCCCGCCCCGCCGGACAACGCCGCCGAGATAGAGGCTCGCGTTCGCCGGGTCGTCCACGGCGTTGAGAAGCAGGCGCCGCTCCTCCGCCGCCGTCGCGACCTCGCGGTTGACCTCGGGCGGCGCCGCCGCCACCGCGAGCCATGCGCCGTCGAGGTCCGAGGCCCGAAACCGCCGGCGGCGGACGTCCGCGCCGCTCGCCGCGATCCCGGCCGTGACCTCCGGGGCCACCACGGTCACTCTGGCGCCCGCGTCGAGCAGCGCCCGCAGCTTCGACGTCGCTACCGGCCCGCCGCCGACCACCGTGACCGCGCGTCCCGCCAGCTTCAGGAACGCCGGAAAGAGCGGCGGCGCCTCATCGCCCATCCTGGCCCGCCAATCCTCGCCCTCCCGACCCGAGCGTGCAGGCCGCACGGCTTCATCGCCCTGGCGGGCGCCCTCGCGGCCACTGCCCGACCCCGAGCGTGCAGGCCGTGCTCGGTCCTGGCGACGCCCCGTCCGCGGCCGGCCCGTTCGGTCCTCGCCCGCGGCCGTGGATCCAACGAAAAAAGCCCGGAGCCTCTCGGCCCCGGGCTTTCGGTCTCTCGCGTTGGTGCTTGCTGGTTCTCTGTCAGCTTCCGTGCGTCACCTCACACGACCGTCAGCATCGGGGCCTCGGCGGCCACCGGACAACAGCAGCAACAACAAGCGGTCGATGTTCGCGACGTCACAACTGCGGAACTGTATCCCGCGCCGGCCCGCGGAGTCAAGACGGGTCGTCCGGAAACCGGCGTCACAGGGATTCCTGGCGGCGAAGTTGCCATTCTTCGACCCATTGTCTCAGTTCCGCTGAGATTCTTCGACCGCCGGCGTCCACGTGGGGAGGTCGGGGGGGGCCCGGTCCGGCGGCTCGACGGGGAAAGCGGCGCTGGCGGGCTCCTTCGTTGCGCCTCGTCGCACGGGTATCTCTCACAGAGGGTCCGGGGAGAGCAGCACGCGGCCCTCATCGAGACCGAGCGGCTCTTCACGTGCCGGCCTGTGACCGCGGCCGACGAGGCGGACTTGCCGTCGTGGTCGGCCGGCCTGCCGGGGCGGACCGCTACACTGTGGACTCATGGTGACGTTGGGAGCTGTAAGCGATGTCGTGTCGCGCGCCGCGGCGGCGGTGCTGCAGCATTACGACGCTGGCGATACCTGGGTGCGCGAGAAGGCCGACGGTTCACCCGTAACCGGCGTCGACCTCCAGGCCGACGCCATCCTGCGCGACGGCTTGGCCGCGCTGGATCCGGCGATTCCCTATCTGTCGGAGGAGTACGAGATACCGCCCTACGACGTGCGACGCCGGTGGTCCCGCTACTGGCTGGTCGACCCCCTCGACGGGACGAAGGAGTTCGTCGACCGCACCGGCGAGTTCACCGTCAACGTGGCGCTGATCGAGGGCGGCGAGCCGACCCTCGGGGTGGTGGCGGCGCCCGCCGCCGGGCTCCTGTACTACGCCCGCGCCGGGGAAGGCGCGTGGAAGCGCGAAGGTGACGGTCCGCCGCGGCGCCTGCGGTCGGCCCTGTCGAGCCCGTCCGACCCGCTCCGCGTCGTCGAGAGCCGGTCCCACCCCAGCGCCGCCCTCGAGGCGTTCCTCAAGCCGCTGAACGTGGTGGAGCGGGTCAAGAGCGGCAGCTCGCTGAAGTTCTGCGTGGTCGCCGAGGGGGCGGCGGACGTCTACCCGCGGCTCGGGCCGACCATGGAGTGGGACGTCGCGGCCGGCGACTGCGTCCACCGCCACTCCGGCCACCCCGAGCCCCATCCCGGTGCGCTGCGCTACAACAAGCCGTCGCTGAGGAACGGCAGCTTCGTGGTGGGGCTGCGGCCGGGGACGTACGTGCTTGCCGACGGGTACGTCAGTGCTGGACGTGGCCGTTCCACGGATTGACCGATTCGACGTCGAACGGCGCGAAGTGCCTCGTGTTCCGTGTCGCCACGACGAGGGACCTCGCCTCGGCGGTGCCCGCGATCAATGCGTCGCCGGTCTGCGCGGGGCTCCCGGCGCGGCGGGCTCGGGCGCTGAAGCGCGCCGCCCGTCTTGCCGCCTCGCGGTCCACGGGCAGGATGCGGTCGTCGTAGTTGGCGGCGATCCCCGCAACCAGCGTGGCGAGTCGCTGACGCCGTCGTCCCGCCGGGAGCAGACCCACGCCGTACTCCAACTCGCAGAGCACGACCACGGAGAGCCAGAGGCTGCTGTGCCTCGCGCGCAGGAACTCGATCACGCCGAGATCCGGGGCCGGCTTGAGCACCTCGGACAGGACGTTGGTGTCGAGGAGAAACCGGGTCACGCCTTCGTCTCGGGGTCTACGGGCGACCGATCGAGGGCCCTCCAGTCGTCGTCGGTCCAGTCATCGAACGGTCCGGGACGCTGCGGCTGAGCGTCACGCGGCGGGAGCTCGATCGGTCCCGCGCCGGGCGCGTTGGCGACGAGCCACTGGCCGAGCGTCGGCTGCGGCCCGGTCTTCTCGTCCCAGACGCGGGCCGACACGACCACGAACGCCTTGCGGTGTCCGATGCGTTGCGGTCCCTCTTCTTCGGCGCGGCGCAGCACCTCGGACAGCTTGGCCTTCGCCTCGGCGACGGTCCACGCGCGCGGCTTGTGTTCATCGTATGTGGCCATCCGCCCCCGCTTGCTGTCTGCCATGGACTGAACTAGTCTAGACCTGATTCAATTGTCGCGTCAAGGAGCAGGGGCGGTTCGGGGCCGCGCCGCCGCCACCACGCGGCGGCGAGGCTGCCGACCAGGGAGTGGAAGACGCTGGCGATGGCGCTCGGGACCGCCACGAGGGGGTTGGCGAAGTTCTGCTGGGCCAGCACGACGCCGAGGCCGGTGTTCTGCATCCCGACCTCGATCGCGACCGTCCGCGCCGCCACCTCGCGCCGCAGGGCGAGCCGACCCGCGAGGTAGCCGAGGAGGAAGCCGAGGGAATGGAGGCTGACGACCGCGAGCACGAGCCGGAGGCCGGCCTCGATGATGCGCTCGCGCCCGCCGCCGACGACCGAGCCGACGATGAGGCTGATGGCGACGATGGCCACGAGGGGGGCGACCGGCAGCACGCGGTCGACGGCGCGGGGGAAGCGCCACTTGAGCAGCGCCCCCGCCGTCACCGGCACGATGACGACCTGGACGGTGCTGAGCAGCAGCCCGGCCGCGGGGACGTCGACGCGGCTGCCGGCGAGCAGGGCGGTCAGGACGGGCGTCATCAGCACCGCCAGCAGCGTGGACAGCGCCGTCAGCGTCACCGAGAGCGCCACGTCCGCCCGCGCCAGGTACGCGATGACGTTCGACGCGGTGCCCCCGGGGCAGCACGAGACGAGCACCAGGCCCACCGCGAACGGCGTCGGCAGGGCGAAGAGATACCCGAGGCCCCAGCCGAGGGCCGGCATGACCGTGTACTGCAGGACCACCCCCGGCAGCACCCGGGCGCGCTCGCGCCCCACCCGGCGGAAGTCGTCGAACCCGAGGGTCATGCCCATGCTGAGCATGATGATCCCGAGGCCGACGGTGATCAGCGGTCCGCTGAACCAGGTGAACCAGTCGGGCCGGACGAGCGCGGCGACGCCCGCGCCGAGCACCCACAGGGGAAACGCCGAGGTCAGCCGGGAGAGGACGCCTGTCACGGGCCGATTCCCCGGCGCGCTACGCGAGGCCGGCCACCACCGCCTGCAGCTCGTCGTAGTCGGGCTCGACGCGCAGGCTCTCGCCCACCCAGTGGTGACGCACCACGCCTTTCTTGTCGACGACGGTCGCCGCGCGGTTGGCGCAGACGTAGCCGTCCAGGCCGGCGAGGTCGGGGAACGCGACGCCGTAGGCGGTCACCACCTCCCGGTTGTAGTCGCTGAGAAACGTGTAGTCGACGTCGTGGGCCGCCTTCCACGCCGCCTGCACGAAGGGCGGGTCGACGGTGATGCCGACGATCTCGGCGTCGAGGGCGCTGAACCGGTCGAGGCGGTCGCGCAGGGCGCACATCTCCGTGGTGCAGACCGGGGTGAAGGCCCCCGGGAAGAACACGAGCACGACGTTCCGGCCCCGGAAGTCCCGCAGGCTGCGTCGCTGCTGCGGGGTCTCGTGCAGGGTGAAATCGGGCGCGGGCTGTCCGACGACGATGGCCATCGAGAATCTCCTGGGGGACGGTGATCGAACCCTGGGATCGCACCGGGTTTCGGGGACGGCAGCCCGATCTTGGCGCTCTCCGATGCTCACTCCGGCCCGGGGGCGCGTCCAGTCAGCCGGGGATGTTAGCATCGGACGGGCGAGCGGGCCGACCCCGCCGATGATTCGGCCATGATGTCAGACGAACGTTTCCGGCTCGCCGTCGAGCGGTTCGACGCGGCGAACTCCGAAGACCCGAACCGCGAGCTCGCGGACGGGGCCGAGCAGCCGAAGGAGTTGGTCTATGCCCGGCGCATGACCGCCCGCCTCGACCGGTTCCGGCCGGACGCGCCGGAGGCGGTCCGGCTCGCCGCCCGCTGCCAGCACATCCGCCGCTGGACGATTCCCCGTACCGACTACCCGTCCGGCCGCGAGGGCTACCGCCGGTGGCGCACGGACCTCGCCCGGTTCCACGCCGACACCGCCGCCGCCATCCTGCGCGACGTGGGCTACGGCGACGAGATCGTGGCGCGGGTCGGGTCGCTGCTCCGCAAGGAGCGGCTGAAGGCCGACCCCGACGTGCAGCTCCTCGAGGACGTGATCTGCCTGGTCTTCATCGACCACTACTTGGCCGGCTTCGCGCCCAAGCACGACGAGGAGACCCTCGCCGGGGTGCTCCGCAAGACGTGGCGGAAGATGTCGGAGGACGGGCGCCGCGCCGCCCTCGCCCTCGACCTGCCCGCCGATCTGCGCTCCCTCGTCGAGCGCGCGGTGGCGTCATCCGCCGATTGACACGGGGGCCGACGCGCGGTGCTGCAACCGTGCCGGGCCCCATGCCATCCGAGCGGTCCGTCACCGGCCCACCGACACGGCGCCGGCGGGGTCGGGCGACGGCGCCGGCTCGGCCGCCGTCGGGCGCACGACCCTCGCGGTGAAGGGGAGCAGGAACAGGACCCCGGCGAGCCGCCCGCCCACGATCGCGGCCGCCGCCCCCACCGCGCCGACCCACGACAGCACCTGCGTGGTGACGGTGAGCAGCACGACGACCACCGCGACCTCGAAGATCCCCGCCCACGTGATCGGCGCCGTGTGCCGGGCGTGGACGAGCACCGCGCGCTGAAAGCAGATCCACACCGACCCGGCCGGCAGCAGGGCCAGGATCTGCGCCGGCAGCAGCGCGAACGCCGCCAGCTCGGGCGACAGGCCCGACACGCCCTCGAACCAGACGGCGGCCAGCGGCGTGAAGACGATGAGCCCGAGGCCGCCGGCCGCGAACGCCGCCAGCATCCACCCGAAGTTGCGGATCGGCCGGTACTGCTCCCACCGGTCGCCGAAGAGGGCGATCCCCACTTCCTGATACGACAGCCCGAGCGCGCGGAAGAGGAAGGTCAGCCCGTGGATGACGGGCAGGACGGCCAGCGACTCCAGGGCGAACCGGCTCTGCCCGACGAAGAAGGTCACCGCCGGCTGCACCGCCATCGCGAGGAGCGAGGTCATGGCCAGCGGCAGGTAGAAGCGGAAGATGGCCGGCATCGTCAACGCGTCCGCCGGCCGCGAGGCGCGCACGTCCGTCGCCGCCGCGTTCGCGTCCGCTCGGCCGGCGTGGCCGGGGCCGGCCCCCCGGGACGTCGCCGCGCTCGACTCGGCCGCCGTCGGGGAGGG
>JAJEEA010000246.1 GCA_022821235.1 Vicinamibacteria bacterium | reverse complement strand
CCGGGGCCGTCCGCCGGCGTCGGCCGCCCGTGCGCGCCAACTCGGCGAACGGGCGCGGCCGAAGGGTCCGGGGCCGTCCGCCGGCGTCGGTCGCCCGCCGCGTTCGCCCGCCGGGGCCGGACGGGATACCATTGGCGTATCCGGAACCCTCAGGAGGAACGAATAGATGAACCGACCCAGAATCGCGTTGCTGGCCGTGGCGCTCGCCCTCGCCGGCACCGTCACCCTGCAGACGCTCCAGAGCAACGAGGCGGTCGAGGGGATGGCCGCCGCCGCCGGTGATTTTCTCGCGTCGCTCCCCGAGGCGCAACAGGCGGCGGCGACCTTCGACTTCGAATCGGATGAGCGCTCGCGGCACCACTTCATTCCCCCCGAGGTGTTCGAGCGCCACGGCGTGTCGTACGCGGACCTCGGCTTCGAGCAGAAGGTGCGGGCCCAGGACCTGCTGAGGTCCGGGCTGAGCGAGCAGGGGTACATGACCGCCCAGCAGATCATGGAGGTCGAGGGCATCCTCGGCGTCCTCGTGGAGGGTGAGGGCCGGCAGTTCTCGCGCGACCCCGAGGCCTACTGGGTGTCGGTGTTCGGGACGCCGTCGACCAGCGGCACGTGGGGATGGCGCTGGGAGGGGCATCACCTCTCGCTGCACTTCACCGTCGTCGACGGGGCGGTCACCGTGAGCACTCCGACGTTCCTCGGCGCGAACCCCGCCACCGTGCCCTCGGGGGCGCGGAAGGGGCTGCGGGCGATGAAGGCGCAGGAGGACACCGCGCGCGAGCTGCTCGCCTCGCTCGGGGCGAGTCAGCGCGAGGCCGCGATCTTCGACGACGTCGCCCCCTCCAACGTGGTGACGGGGGCGGACCTCGTGGTCGACCCGCTCGACCCGATCGGCGTCAGGGGCGCCGACCTCTCGACCGGCCAGCAGGAGATGCTGATGGCGATCATCGAGTCGTGGGTCGGGCTGATGGCCGACGACATCGCCGAGCTGCGCCGCGCCGAGGTGCGCGAGGGCGGCATCGAGGACACGTACTTCGCGTGGGCGGGTCCGACCGAGCGGGGCGAGGTGGCCTACTATCGCGTGCAGGGGCCGAACTTCCTCATCGAGTTCGACAACACCCAGGAGGACCCGAACCACATCCACGCCGCGTTCCGCGACTTCGACGGCGACCTCGGCCGCGACCTCCTGCGGGAGCACCTGGCGGCGGACCACTGATTCGGGCGGTCGCCGGCCGACCGGGGGACCACGCGCAACGTCGTCTCCCCACGGCCTCGGCGTTGCGCGACCAACCCGCCGGCAGTCCGCGTTCCCCGCGCGGGCTGCCGGCATCGCGCGGCCGCTCCGGCCCCCGACATCGCGCCGGGCGCCAGCGCGGGCGCTTTGCTGCTCAGGCCGGCAGGCGTCCCGGCCCGGTGCGTTGCTGGTCGGCCCGCGACATCGCGAAATGCCCGGGTACCGTTGCGTTGCCGCTCCCGGCCCGCCGGCGCCGCGTCACTCCTCGGGCAGGGCGAACGCCCAGTACTCCGAGCCCGACGGCGGACCCCGTCGGCCGCCCCCGGCCGCGATGACCACGAACTGCCGGCCGCCGGCGGTGTAGGTCGCCGGCGTCGAGAAGCCTCCCGCCGGCAGCTCCCACCGCCACAGCTCTTCGCCGGTCTCGACGTCGTAGGCCCGGAACTTCCGGTCGGGGGTCGCCCCGATGAAGATCAGCCCTCCGGCCGTGACCACCGGGCCCCCGTAGTTCTCCGACCCGTAGTCCAGCTCCTCGTGGCCGGGATAGCCGCCGAACGGCACCTGCCAGTCGAACTCGCCGGTGGCGAGGTCGATCGACGTGAGGGTGCCCCACGGCGGCGTGTTGCCGGGCAGGCCCTCGTGGTCGCGCACCCAGCGGTAGCCGGCGTGCGCGTAACGGACCTCGGTGCTCGGCGTCTCGGCCGCCCGCGCCTCCGCCGGGGCCGCGAGATGCCGCAGCACGCCCTGCCGCTCGATCTCCTCGAGATGCGCGAAGGGCGGCATGCGGCCGCGTCCCTCGCGCACGATGGCGTCGACCCCGCGCCGGCCGAGCCGGTCGACGACGCCTTCGAGGCCCGGGCCGTTCGACGTCCCTTCGAGGTCGGGGCCGTGGCAGGTCCCGCAGTGCTCGGCGTACACCCCCCCGTCGCTGTAGCCGACGGGAATCTCGTACATCTGCAGGATGCCGCCGATCTCCGACATGTTGACGATCAGCCGGTTGGTGGCGGGGTCGAACGCCGACCCGCCCCACTCGGCCCCGCCGTCGTAGCCGGGGAAGAACAGGGTGCCGTCGAGGGTCGGCGGCGCCCACGGGCGGAGATCGAAGTCCGCGATGACCTCCTGCACGAACGCGGTCGCCTCGGGGCTGCGGGTCGTCAGCTCGAACCGCTGGCGGGTCACCGCGACGGCCGAGACCGGCTCGGTCGTGGCCGGGACCTCGCCCGGCAGCACGTTGGACAGGGTCTCCTCCTCGAAGATGTCGTAGAGCGACTCGCCGGTGTCGCGGTCGAAGACGTACAGGTGGCCCGACTTCGTCGTCACCGCGACGGCGTCGACGACCCTGCCGTCGCGTTCGAGCTGCACCAGGGTCGGCGGCGAGGGCAGGTCGCGGTCCCAGATGTCGTGCCGCACCACCTGGTAGTGCCAGCGCAGCTCGCCGGTGCGGGCGTCGAGGGCGAGCAGGCAGTTGGCGTAGAGGTTGTCGCCGGGGCGGCGGCCGCCGTAGAAGTCGGGCGTGGCCGACCCGGTGGGGACGAACAGCAGGCCGCGCTCCTCGTCGAGGGTCATCGCCGTCCACGCGTTCGCGCCCCCCGCGTTCTCCAGCGAGCCGGGGGCCCAGGTCTCCGCGCCGGGGTCGTCGGGCCGCGGGATGGTGTCGAACTGCCACACCAGCTCGCCGGCGCCGGCATCGAAGGCGCGGATGCTGCCGGGCAGGGCCCCGTCGCTCTCGGAGGTGGAGAACCCGAACAGGAGCCGGTCCTCGAACACGACGCCGGGCGCGGTCACCGTCAGCGGGCCCGACCGGCCGGGCGGCGCGAGGTCGAGGCGTCCCCCGTCGCCGAACGCCTCGACGGGCTCGCCGGTGGCGGGGTCGAGGGCGATGAGGATGCGGCCCGCGGTGTAGAACAGGCGGGGGCCGCCGTTCCCGTCCCACCACATCAGCCCGCGCTGCGCCGCTCCCGGCACCCCCGGGTCGTGGCGCCACCGCTCCTCGCCGGTGGCCGCGTCGACGGCGAACGCGACGAGCCGCGGCGACAGGCCGTATAGCACCCCGTCGATCACGAGCGGGCTCGTGTACATGGTGGAGCCGCCCGCGCGCAGCTCCCCGGAGTCGTACGTCCACGCCACCGCGAGCTCGTGGACGTTGCCGCGGTCGATCCGGTCCAGGGCGGAGTAGTGCGAGCGGCCGGCGTCGCCGAGGTAGACCGGCCAGTCGGCGTCCTGGGCCCCGGCGTCCGGTGCGGCCAGGGCGAACGCGGCCAGGACGAGGGCGAGGGGCCCCACCGCGTCGGGGCTGCCGCCGGCTGCGGCGGCGTTGCCGCGGTGGACGGTTCTTGCGCGGGTCTCAGGCATGGGGCTGCCGCCGGCTGTTGCGGCGTTGCCGCGCTGGACGGTTCTTGCGCGGGTCTCAGGCATGGCGAGTCCTTCCCAATCGGTTGCGGAGGCGTTCCCGGGCGGGCGGACCGCCCGCGGTCTTCGCTATTCTAGTCGTGAGCCGGTTGCGGCGCGTTCTGCGCACTCCTGGATGAAGGCGGCCGGCAGGGCCCGCCCGCGGAAGGGGAACCGGGGGGCGACGATGAGGATGACAGGTTGGGCGACGGTCGGGTGGATGGTGTCGGCCTCGGCCGTGGCGGCGACCGCGGCGGAGCTGAAGCCGGAGACGGTCCGCGCCTTCGACCGCTACGTGGAGCTGACGGAGGAGCGCATGCGGGCGGAGGTCGAGGGCCGAAGCCCGTTCCTGTGGCTCGACCGCCTCGACGCCGCCGAGCGCGACGACGTGCTCGCACGGCTGCGATCCGGCGAGGTCGTCATCGAGCGGCTTCGGACGCGGGACGGCGGGGAAGAGGTCGACGTTCCCGCCGGCATGGTCCACCACTGGATCGGCACCGTCCTCATTCCCGGCGTGACCCTCGACGAGACGATCGCGCTCGTGCAGGACTACGACCGCTATCCGGAGGTCTATGCGCCCGACGTCAGGGCCTCGGCGATCCGGTCGCGCGCCGGCGATCGCTTCGAGGTCTACCTGCGGCTCTACACGAAGAAGATCCTGACGTGGGTGGCCGACACGGAGCACAGCGTGGAGTTCGTGCCGGTCGGCGACACTCGCATGCACGTGCCGAGCCGCAGCACCCGCATTCTCGAGATCGAGCATCCCGACACGCCGCGGGAACGCGCCAGGCCCGAGGGCAACGACCGCGGGTTCGCGTGGCGGCTCAACAACTACTGCTCGTTCGAGGAGCGGGACGAGGGCACCCTCATGCAGTGCGAGTCGATCACCCTCACCCGAAGCATCCCGTTCCTCCTCGGCGTGGTCCGGCCGTTCGTGACCGGCGTGCCGCGCGAGAAGCTGACCCTCACGCTGGAGGCGGCCCGGCGCCGGCTCACGGCCGGCTCGTGACCCCGGCCGGTGCCGGCGCCACGGGCGGCCGGGCTCCCGCGCGATCGCATGCACGGCAGGGGTCAGGCAGGAGCCGAGGGCGACCCGGCCGGCCGCCGCGACCGCGGTCCGCGACGATGCACTCCGGCTTTTTGACGCCAGTGGCGGAACGTCGAGCAACTCGATCACTTCGAGGGCGACAGGATCCCGACTCCACCGCCGAGGGCCGGGAGTCACACGGCCAGCTTCCGGCCCAGGGGGCTGCCCGCACCCCGCGCTGCCGCCGGCCTGCAGCGCCCGGAGGCCGGCTCTGGAGCACCCGAGGGCTTCGAGTCGTGAGCCCGTCCAGTGTATTCTCTAGCACGAATCTGGTTGGTACCCTTGGAAGGGAGGGAGGGGGACGCGTGGGAGTCGCGGGGCCCAAGGTGAAGGGTGCGCCTTGGCCCCTCACGCTGATGCTGGGTGTGCTCGTGTCAGCGTGGATCGCCCTCCCGCCGGCGGCGGGCGCGGAGCCTGCGAACGATGATCCGCAGTCGGGGGGCGAGGCGGAGGCGCTGGTCGAAGAGCTCGGCCGCGCGCTCGGGATGACGCCGGCCGAGGTGGAGCTCCTCGGGTTGTCGCCCGCGGAGATGCGGGGCCTGCTCGCGGGGTTCGCGGAAGAGACGGTGGTGGTCGGCTCGCGCGCGGAGCCGCGCAGCGCGACCGAGTCGGCGGTCCCGGTCGACGTGCTGTCGGCCGCGGACCTCGCCAGCCGCGGTGCGGGCGACCTGAGGGACCAGCTTCGCACCATCGTCCCGTCGTTCAGCGTCAACAGCCAACCGATCAGCGGGGGGGCGACGGTGGTCCGCCCCGCCATGCTCCGCAACCTGGCCCCGGACCACACGCTGATCCTCGTCAACGGCAAGCGACGCCACCGATCGTCGATCGTCGACTGGCAGGGCGGCAACGGCGTGGCGTTCGGCTCGCAGGGGCCGGACGTCTCCGTCATCCCCGTGATTGCGCTGCAACAGGTGGAGGTGCTGCGGGACGGCGCGGCGGCCCAGTACGGCTCGGACGCGATCGCCGGGGTGATGAACTTCCAGCTCAAGGACGCCCGCTCCGGCGGGTCCGTCGAGCTCGACACCGGGACGTACCGCGCCGGCGACGGCGAAACGGCCCGGTTCGCCGGCAACGTCGGCCTGCCGCTCGGGGCCGCCGGGTTCGCCAACCTCAGCCTGGAGTACGGCAACGCGAACCGGACCGACCGGGCCGCGCCGCGCCGGGACGCGATCGCGCTCATCGCCGCCGGCAACACGCACGTCGAGTCGGACAGTCCGCAGATCTGGGGAGACCCGCAGGTCGACGACGACCTGAAGCTGTTCGGCAACTTCGGCTACACCCTCCCGGCCGGCGTGGAGGCCTACGCCCACACGGGCTACGCCAGCAAGACGGTGACCTTCGGCATCTTCTACCGGAACCCGAACACCCGGCTCGGGGTGTTCAGCAACGACCGCGGCCGCACGCTGCTCGTGGGCGACGTGCTCGCCGCCGACGGCATCGGCTCGGCCGACTGCCCCACCGTCCGGGTCAGCGACAACGTGCCCGACCCGGTCGCCCTGCAACAGGTGTTCGACGACCCGAACTGCTTCACGTTCCAGGAGGTGTTCCCGGGCGGCTTCACGCCGCAGACGGGAGGTACGGCGGCCGACGCGTCGCTGGTCGGCGGTCTGCGCGGCTCGACGGCCGGCGGCTTCGACTGGGACCTGAGCGGTTCGCTCGGCGTGCACCGGACCGACTTCTTCATCCGCGACACCATCAACGCATCGCTCGGCCCGGCCTCGCCCAACGCGTTCGACGTCGGCGCGAACCGGCAGCGGGACGTCAGCGTCAACTTCGACGTGTCGCACGCGGTCACCGACCGGGTCAACGTCGCCGCCGGCGCGGAATGGCGCGACGAGCAGTTCGGCCTCCGCGCCGGCGACCGCGCGGGATGGGAGATCGGCCCGTACGCGGCGCAGCGCTTCATGGCGGGCTCCAACGGCGTCTTCGCCTACAGCCCTGCGCAGGCGGGCACCTGGAGCCGCCGCAACCTCGCGGCCTACGGCGATCTCGAGGTGACCGGCGCCGGCGGCGCGTGGACGCTGGGCGCGGCCGCCCGCCTCGAGGACTTCGAGGACTTCGGGACGACGGCGAACGGCAAGGTGTCCGGCCGCGCCGGCTTCGTGCGGGGCAGCGTGAGCACCGGGTTCCGGGCGCCGACCCCCGGCCAGCAGCACGGCCTGCACATCCAGAGCTGGTTCGACCCGACCGTGGGCGATCTGGTCAACAACGCGGTCATCCCGTCGATCTCGCCGGTGGCCCGGCTGCGCGGCGGGCGGCCGCTCGGTCCGGAAGAGTCGGTCAACTACACCGCCGGCGTGGTGCTCGACCGCGGGTCCTTCACGCTCACCGCCGACTACTTCCGCATCGACGTGTCCGACCGCATCGGCATCACCAGCAACTTCGTCCTGACGGCGGCCGAGATCGCCGAGGTCCTGGCCGGCGGGTTCGCGGCGGCGGAGAGCGTGAGGAACTACCGGTTCTTCACCAACGCCTTCGCCACCACGTCGCACGGCATCGACGTCGTCTCGACGTGGACGCCGCTCGCGCTCCGCGGCAACACCGTCATCAGCGCCGTCTTCAACCACACCGACACCGAGGTGACGGACAACGCGCTCGGCCTGCTCGACGGCCGCCGCCTCGCGGAGTACGCCTACGCCCTGCCGCGCACCCGCTGGAACGTCGGGGTCACGCAGCGTCTCGGGAGGGCGAGCCTCCTGGGACGGCTCAGCTACTACAGCGGCTGGTACGACTACGACAGCGGCCGCGGGGAGGTCTTCGATCCCTCGGGCGGCCTCGCCCAGGGATTCTTCGACGGCCGGCCCATCGTCGACGTGGAGCTGAGCGTGGATCTCGGGCGGGAAACGACCCTGTCCGTCGGCGGGCAGAACGTCTTCGACATCTACTCGCAGGAATCGGTCATCGCGAATGCGGTCGGCGAGCGGTACAGCGAGTACATGCCGTGGGGCTACAGCGGCGCCTACTATTACGCGCGCATCGGCTACGGTTGGGGCGACTGAGCCCGGCCCGGCGGTCCGCTGAGAGCCGGCGAGACGAAGACAGCGGGGCAGGCGGCGTGACCTGCAGCCTGCCGCCGGCCGGACCCGCGGTCCGCGGAACGGCCAAGGACACGCCAACGCGATGAAACCCGGCGCCGCCGATGCTCACCGGGACGTGCGCTACGAGCCCGACGAGCGTCCTCCCAACGCGCTCTCCGTAGGCCTCGCGCTGCAGTACGCGTTGCTCGCGGTCCCCAGCATCGTGCTGGGGCCCACCGTCATGATCCAGCTCGCGGGCGGCAGCGACGCCTACCTGACGTGGGCGGTGTGCGCGGCCCTCGTCATCAGCGGCGTCACCACCGCCGTCCAGGCCCTGCGCGTCGGGCGCATCGGCGCCGGCTACGTACTGCTGATGGGCACCAGCAGCGCCTTCCTCGCCATCTGCGTCTCGGCCCTCGAGCAGGGCGGGCCGGGGCTGCTCGCGACCCTCGTCGTCGTCTCCTCGCTGTGCCAGTTCGCCCTCGCGGCCCGGCTGTCGGCGCTGCGGCGCATCTTCACGCCGACCGTCGCGGGGACGGTGCTGATCCTGATTCCCGTCACCCTGACCGACGTCATCCTCGGCAAGCTCGCCGACGTGCCGCCCGCCGCCGCGCCCGCCGCCGCGCCGGTCACCGCGGGCCTGACCCTGATCGTCATCGTGGTGACCGCCCTGCGCGGGACGGGGCTGTGGCGGCTGTGGGGGCCGGTCATCGCCATGGCCGCGGGCAGCGCCGCCGGCGGGTTCGCGTTCGGGATCTACGACACCGCGGCCGTCCGCGAGGCGAGCTGGATCGGCCTGCCGGCGCTCGCGTGGCCCGGCCTGGACCTCGGCTTCGGGCCCGAGTTCTGGGCCCTCCTGCCCGCGTTCGTGCTGCTCACCCTCGTGGGGGCCATGGACACCCTCGGCGACGGCATCGCCATCCAGCGGGCGTCGTGGCGCCGGCCGCGCGCCGTCGACTTCCGGTCGATCCAGGGCGCGATGTCGGCGGACGGCGTAGGCAACCTGCTGTCCGGCCTCGCGGGCACGGTGCCCAACACGACCTACGCGTCGGGGGTCGCGATCGTCGAGCTGACCGGGGTGGCCTCCCGAGCCGTGGGCGCCGCCATCGGGGCGATCTTCGTGGCGCTGGCGTTCGTCCCGAAATTCTCGGCCCTCATCATCGCGATACCGGGGCCGGTGGTGGCCGCCTACTACGTCGCGCTGGTGGCCCTGCTCTTCTTCTTCGGGGTGCAGATCCTGCAGCACGACGGCCTCGATTCGCGGAAGGGCCTCGTGGTCGGCCTCGCGTTCTGGCTCGGCCTCGCGTTCCAGCTCGACTGGATCTTCCCCGAGTACTTCCAGGGGCCGTGGAGCGAGCTGCTCGCCAACGGCATGACCGTCGGCGGCATGACGGTGGTCGCGCTGACCCTGTTCGAGGAGCTGACGGGGCCGCGGCGCGAGCGCCTGCGCGTCGCCCTGAGCGTCGACGCGTATCCGAAGATGGACGCGTTCCTCGCGAAGCTGGGCGCCCGGCGGCGGTGGGGCGCGGAGCTCGTCGAGCGGGTCCGGGCCGTCGGCGAGGAGGCGCTGCTGCTGCTGAGCGGGAAGCACGGCGAGGGAGTGCTCGCCGGGCAGGGGGGAGAGGCGCCCGCCGGCGGACGGAGCCTGCTGCTGATCGCCCGCGGTGAGGGGGACGGGGCGGTCCTGGAGTTCATCGCCGCCACCGACGCGGAGAACCTCGAGGACCGGATGACCCTGCTCGGCCAGCCGGCGGCGGGCGGCCCGGTGGAGCAGGAGGTGTCGCTACGGCTGCTGCGGCACTACGCGTCGTCGGTGCGCCACGACCAGTACCACGACACCGACGTGGTCACCGTCCGCGTCGAATCGGCTCAGGTTCAGGCGTGAGGGTGACCAGGAATGCGCGGCCCGCCGGAACCCCGACCCCGGCGCGCACCGACGCGGAGAACCTCGAGGACCGGATGACCCTGCTCGGTCAGCCGGCGGCGGCCGGCCCGGAGGAGCAGGAGGTGTCGCTACGGCTGCTGCGGCACTACGCGTCGTCGGTGCGCCACTGCCAGTACCACGACACCGACGTGGTCACCGTCCGCGTCGAATCGGCTCAGGCTCAGGCGTGAGGGTGGCCAGGAATGCGCGGCCCGCCGGAACCCCGATCCCGGCGCGATGCGCGCGGATGCGCGATTCGGCAACGACGACATTGAGCTACCGCCGTTCCCTTCATGGTAATGGAAACACGACGGGCGTGTTGTTCGAAACAGGCGTTGCGGCCAGGTTCTGAAATGGCAGCCGCTGCCATGGCGGAGAACGGAATGTGCGATTCGACGAAGCTGACGCGGCGCGAGGACCACCACGCCGCCGCGGCAACGCGATGGAAGTGTCGGATGTTGCCGGTCACGACAACGCTCGCGGTCGCTCCCGCAACGGCGAGAAACATCCCGTCGTTCGGATCGGGCAGTCTCGTCGACCACGGTGGAACCGCCGCTACTCGACGACCGGATTCGTCGATGGTTGCCAACAGAACATCGACGCCGACCCGTTGCAGCGCCAGCTCCGGTCGCCGGAGTGCGATGACTTCGCCGCTTCACGCCCTTCATCAGACGTCGGCGAGCGTGAGCGGCCGCGGTGACTTCCCGTCGACATCGGTGAAGCCGTAGTGCTCGGCGAGCGCCGCGGCCACCAGCACCTGTCCGGTCCAGCGGTGAACGTGCGGGTCGGCGGCCAGCGCGGCCACCGCACGTCCGATGAACTCGGGGCTCTCCGAGTTGGCGAGGTCGAAGACGCCGGCCGCCAGCACCGCCTCCGTTCGCACGAGGCCCGGGTACAGCGACACCACCGTCACGTCGTGATCGCGGAGCTCGACGGCCGTATCGGCGGTGAGCTTGTCGGTGGCGGTCTTCGAGATGCCGTAGATGGTGTTGCCGAGGTGCTTCTGCGCGGCCCACTGCGACACGTTCACGATGAGCCCGCTCCGGCGTGGAACCATCACCCGCGCGGCGTGCCGGCTGGCTACGAAAGCGCCCCGCACGCCGACGTCCATCATCGCCTGCCAGCGCCACAACGGCTGCTCCCAGAAGGGCAGAGCCCACGTGAACCGGCCACTCTCGACCATCCGTTCGTAACCGCCCCAGGCGTTGTTGACGAGGATGTCGAGCCGTCCCTGCTCGGTTGCGATCCTGTCGAACAGTCGGGTCACGCTGTTGTCGTCGGCGTGGTCGCACACCACGCGGGCGACGGCGTCGTCGAGATCCGCAGTCTCGATGGATCGGCCGCTCCCGTAGACGGTCGCGCCTGCACGGTGCAGCCCCAGGGCGATACCGCGCCCGACCCCTCGGCTCGCACCGGTCACGAGGGCGCAGGTTCCATCCAGGGTCGTGGTGGGGGACATCGTATCTCGCGTCAACGGCCGCGAAGGAGGCGGCGCATGGCGTCCAGGCGCCCACCGAAGACGTACTCGCGAAGCGCCCGAACTGGTAGGCGTAGTGGGGGATCTGGGGGCGGGGTCGGCATGATCCAGCCCGCGGGCTGCGGCGAATGACCGAGGTTGCTGCGCTCGTCCGGGCCGGTGGACAGTCCGGCGCGGTCGACCTCGCGGTTCTGCCGTTCGTGCTCCGGCTGGAGATCCTCGATGCGCGCGTGCCGAGAGGCCTGTTCCGGCTGCGGTACGGTCGAACCGTCGTTCTTGGGAGCCACATTTCAGGTATCGACACATGCGCCCTCGACCTACACGGCCATCCCGCCGCCGCGGGTGGGGTCCAGCCTGCCGCCGCGGCCGCGGCGGCGACCGGCGGCGGGGTTTGCCGCCCCGGCCCGGTCGCCCTCGACCGGCGGTGATCGGCGCCGTCGTCTCCGTCACCGCTGGCATCGGCGTGCTCATCTTCAACGGCAAGATCGACCGGCTGGCGGGTCGCGTCGACGCCCTCGAATCGACGATGCAGGCTGTCCTCACGCTGATCGCCGGTCGGCCCGCGGCCGCGCCGTCGCCACCCTCCAGCGACTGACCGGGGCGGGCGGCGCGGCCTCCCGGGCTGGTCCCATGTCTGGTCGACGGGCGAGCGGCGCGAGCGGGGGCGGCGGTCGAACGGTCTCACCGTGCAGGCAGAGATCGCCGCCCTCGACCGGCAATCAACCGGGGGAGGCACTGCTCAAGGCCGGTCGCGGAAGGCGGCGCGGGTCGTGGCGGGCTCGATGACGAGGAAGGTGACGGCGCTGACGATGCCCACCGCGGCCGTGAGGCTCGCCCAGACGGGCTGGGCGGCGGCGATCAGGGTGGTCGCGGCCAGCAGCAGGGCTGCGAACAGCCAGTCCGCGGCGCGGATCCACGGCGCGACGCGGGTCTGCTGGAGGTGGAGCTCGTCCGGGGTGAACCGCTCCGTGAAGGAGAGGTGGAACCGGAGGTTCGCGGCCACCAGCACCGCCGCGAGGGCCGCGAAGAACACCGCGGACCCCCACGGCGACGGGGCCCACTCGCGCACGCGCCACAGGGGATACAGCATCGCGTAGTAGACGAAGCCGGCCGCGCGCTGGTGGAACTGCCACCACCACACCGGGCTCAGCCGCGTCCGGCGTGCTGGTTCGCCGCGGCCGCGCGCCGCTTCGTCGGCCGGCCTCGACCGCCGTCCGCGTTCCGGGTCGAGGCCGCGCGCCGGTCCGTCGGCCGGGCTCGGTCGCTGTCGGCGTTCCGGGTCG
>JAJEEA010000376.1 GCA_022821235.1 Vicinamibacteria bacterium | reverse complement strand
GGCGGCCCGCCGTCGGCCCGCCCTCCTCCGTCCCGCCCGCGGAGGGCGGCCCACGCGCGCCAATACAGCACGGCGTTCACCAGCAGCAGCGCCCCGCCCAGGACCGCCTGCATGCCCCGGGTCAGCCCCGCCGGGTAGATCAGCGCGGTCACGTAGTGCTCGATGAAGTCGCTCTCGTAGCCCGCCGTCCCCGCCTGCCGCCGCAACCAGATCTCGAGCGGGGTGAGGGGACAGACGCCCCCGGACCACTCGATGCCGACGCCCCACGCCACGGCCGGCAGATGCAGCCACGCGACGCGCGGGGCGCGCGGCAGGAGCAGCGCGCCGGCCGCCGCGAAGACGATGAACGCCGCGTGCGCCAGCAGGACGAGATCGGCGAGCGCCCCGTACATCGTGGTCATCTCCGGCTCGCGAGGGCTCCGCACCCGGTCCGCCCGCCGTTGTGCGGCCCGGCCGCACGTGTAGAATAGGCCATTCCCTGGCGACCGTTCCGACCTGCTGCGAGGTGTCATTCCGATGAACGCCACCCTTCTCTCCGTCGTCGGCCTCGGGATGATCTTCATCGGCTACCGGTTCTACTCGAGCTTCATCGCCGAGAAGATCTACCGGCTCGACCCGGACTTCGAGACGCCCGCCCACTCGATGCGGGACGACGTGGACTACATCCCGACGAACCGGGTCGTCCTGTGGGGCCACCACTTCACGGCGGTGGCCGGCGCCGCGCCCATCATCGGGCCGGGCATCGCGGTCATCTGGGGCTGGCTGCCCGCCTTCCTGTGGGTCATCCTCGGCACCATGTTCTTCGCCGGGGTCCACGACTTCGGCGCGGTGTGGGCCAGCGTCCGCAACAAGGCGAAGTCGGTCGGGGCCCTGTCCGGCGACGTGGTGAGCCCCCGCGCCCGCACCCTGTTCATGATCGTCGTCTTCTTCCTCCTCATGATGGTCAACGCGGTGTTCGCGGTGGCCATCTCGAACGAGTTCCAGGCGACGCCGAGCAGCGTGATTCCGGCGTGGACCGCGGTCTTCGTCGCCGTCGGCATCGGCATCCTCATCTACCGCATGGGCGTGCCGATTCTCTGGCCCACGGTGGTCGGCACCGTCATCCTCTACGCCGTCATCTACCTCGGCGAGCGCTTCCCCATCGAGCTGACGGCGGGCATGGTGCCGGTGGGCGCGCAGTGGATTCTCATCCTGTTCCTGTACGCCGGCATCGCGTCCCTGCTCCCGGTCTGGCTGCTCCTGCAGCCGCGTGACTACATCAACGGCATCCAGCTCTTCGTGGGGCTCGGGCTGCTCTACGGCGCGGTGCTCATCGCGAGCCCCACCATCGTCGCCCCGGCCATCAATCCCAACGTGCCGGCGTCGGCCCCGCCTCTCTTCCCCCTGCTCTTCGTCACCATCGCTTGCGGGGCGATCTCGGGCTTCCACGGCCTCGTCGGCTCCGGCACGACGTCGAAGCAGCTCAACAAGGAGACCGACGCGCGGTTCGTGGGATACCTGGGCTCGTCCGGCGAGGGCTCGCTGGCCCTCGTCGCGATCATCGCGGCGACGGCCGGGTTCGCCAGCCTCGGCGACTGGGAGGCCATGTACAGCGAGTTCGGCAACGGGGGCATGACCGCGTTCGTGCAGGGCGGCGCGCGCATCGTGTCGGCCGGGGTGGGCATCTCGACGGAGTTCGCGGCGACCCTGCTCGCGGTCATGGCGGTCCTCTTCGCCGGCACCACCATGGATGCGGGGGTGCGGCTGCAACGCTACATCGTGCAGGAGTGGGGCACCATCTACAACATCCCCGTCCTGCAGAACGGCTACGTCGCCACGGTCGCGGCGGTGACCGCGTGCCTGCTGCTGGCGTTCGGGGCCGGCGGCCCGAGCGGCGAGGGCGGCATGCTGATCTGGCCGCTGTTCGGCACCACCAATCAGCTCCTGGCCGGACTCACCCTGCTCATCATCAGCGTGATCCTCGTGAAGCTCGGACGGCCCGTCGTCTACACGCTGGTGCCGATGATCTTCATCACCACGATGGCCCTCGCCGCCGCCATCTACCAGCTCGGCAACCTGTACCGGGAGGGCGGCATCCTCTACCCGCTGCTGTGGATCGACGTCGCGATCGTGCTGCTGGCCATCTTCACCATGCTGGAGGCGGGCTCGGCGTTCCTGCGGGAGAAGCGGGCGGCGGAGGCGAGGGCGAGCGCCTGACCGCGGCCTTTGGGGCGGAACGATGACCACGCGGGACGCGCGACCGGCCCCGGAGCCCGGCATGGACCGGAGCCGGGGGTGGTTCGCGCGCCTGCAGGACCTGCTCGACGAGTTCTACGCCGCCCCCTACCGCGGGGCCCTGGCGCGGGCGCGGCGGGACGAGGACGACCTGTTCATGCTCTTCGTCTTCGCCGAGCTCATGGGGGTGCCGAACCCCGCCTCGTACTACACCCTCGAGCTGCAGCCGGTGCTGCTCGAGCGCTTCCACGAGTGGCACCGCCGCCAGGGGCTGGACCACTCGCCCCTCGACGGCTTCCGCTGCTGCTAGCCCCCCGGCAGGACTGCATGGTCACCGTGCCGACGGCGCGCAGGCGGCTCCAGGATCCGATGCCGGAACGGCACCGCCGCGGGACGGCCGAGGGGCGCGAGAGCCGGCGGATCGTGCCGGCGGCGGCTCGGCGCGCCCCGCGGACCGGGCGGCCCTCGTGCGCCGCCGGCTCCCCGAACCACGCGCCGCCGGGACATCACGCGGGAGCACCGCCCTGCTCGACGAGATCCTGAACCGTCCCCTCGTCTTCGTCGGCGGCAAGGGCGGCGTCGGCAAGACCACCACGGCCGCGGCCCTGGGCCTCGCCGCCGCTGCCCGCGGCCGCCGCTGCCTGCTCGTCTCCACCGACCCCGCGCACTCGCTCGCCGACCTCTTCGGCCGCCCCGTCGGCGACCGCGAGACCGCCATCGCCGACACCCTGTGGGCGCTCGAGATCGACCCCGACCGCCAGGCTGACACCCATGTCAGGACCGTCAAGGCCCGCATGAAGCGCCTGGTGCACCCGCGCCAGTTCGACGAGATCGACCGGCAGCTCGACCTCGCGCGGCTGGCCCCCGGCACCATGGAGGCGGCCCTGCTCGAGCGCGTCGCCGAGCTCATGACCCTGGCGGGGCGCGACTACGACCGCGTCGTCTTCGACACCGCCCCGACCGGCCACACCGTCCGCCTCCTGTCGCTGCCGGACATCATGGCGGCGTGGACCGACGGGCTGCTCGGCCACCGCGAGCGCTCCGCCCGGCTCGGCGCCGCCCTCCGGCACCTCGGCGGGGGGCGCGTGCGCGGCGACGAGCTGTCGCGGCTGGAGACGGCCGCCGACCACGAGCCGGGCAGCCGCGACGCGCAGCTCGACGAGTTGCTGCAGTCGCGGCGGAGGAAGTTCATCGCCGCCCGCGAGCAGCTCCTCGACCGCGCGCGGACCGCCTTCGTCTCGGTGGTGAACCCCGATCGCCTCTCCGTGCTCGAGACGATCAGGTCGCACGAGGTCCTGGGGAGGTTCTCGATCCCGGTCAGCGCGGTGGTGGTGAACCGGGTGCTTCCCGACGACGTGGACGGCGCCTTCCTCGCCGCGCGGCGCCGGCAGGAGGCCCGCTACCTCGAGGAGATCGAGCAGGCCTTCGCGGGGATGCCGCGGGTGCGCATCCCCCTCCTGCCCGACGACGTCGACGACCTCGACACCCTCCGCGCGCTGGGCCGCCGCATCACGGGCGGCCAGACTCGCCCCGACGCCTCCGCCGCACCCTGACGAAGCTCGACTCGCGTTCCGTCGTCGTCCCCCGGACCGGTAAACGTCCGGAGTCGGCGGTTGACCGTCGCGCAGTTTGACAGGTGCCCATGTCGGACCGTACGCCGCGCGACGCGATCCACGCCGCCGTCATGCGCCGCCACGCGATCCGGACCGTCGTCAGCTACGACTGCCACTTCGACGAGCTTCCGGACATCGAGCGCGTGACGCCTCAAGCGGCGCTTTTGAGCGCACCTGTCGATGAAGGAAAATCGGGACCGCGGGTGGTTCGCGGTCAGTACCGGTAGTGCTCCGGCTTGTACGGACCCTCGACGTCCACGCCGATGTAGCTCGCCTGCTCGGGGGTGAGAGTGGTCAGCCGGACCCCGAGGTGGTCGAGGTGCAGCCGGGCCACCTTCTCGTCGAGGCGCTTGGGCAGCATGTAGACCCGCTTGCCGTACTCGCCCTTGTTCTGGTGGAGCGCGATCTGGGCCAGCACCTGGTTGGTGAACGACGCGGACATGACGAAGCTCGGATGGCCGGTCGCGCAGCCGAGATTCAGCAGGCGCCCCTCGGCCAGCACCATCACGCTGTGGCCGTCGGGGAAGCGCCACTCGTCGTACTGCGGCTTGATGTGGATGTGCTGGATGCCCGGCGTCTTCTTCAGCCCGGCCATGTCGATCTCGTTGTCGAAGTGCCCGATGTTGCCGACGATGGCCTTGTCCTTCATGCGGGCCATGTGGCGGGCCGAGATGATGTCGCGGTTGCCGGTGGCGGTGATGAAGATGTCGGCGCGCTCGATCATGGCGTCGAGGGTGTCGACCTCGTAGCCCTCCATCGCCGCCTGGAGGGCGCAGATGGGATCGATCTCGGTGACGACGACCCGGCACCCCTGACCCCGCAGGGCCTGGGCGCACCCCTTCCCCACCTCGCCGAAGCCGCAGACGACGGCGACCTTGCCGCCGAGCATGACGTCGGTGGCCCGCGCGAGGCCGTCGGGCAGCGAGTGGCGGCAGCCGTACACGTTGTCGAACTTGCTCTTGGTCACCGAGTCGTTCACGTTGATGGCCGGGAACAGCAGGGTGCCGGCCACGGTCATCTCGTAGAGCCGGTGGACCCCGGGGGTGGTCTCCTCGCTGACCCCGCGGATCCGGGGGCTGACCCGCTGCCAGTGCCGCTTGTCGCGGGCCTGGATGTTGCGCAGCAGGTCGAGGATGACGCCCCACTCCTCCGGCTCCGTCTCGGGGTCGAAGCCCGGCACCTCGCCGAGCTGCTCGAACTCGTAGCCCTTGTGCACGAGCAGGGTGGCGTCGCCGCCGTCGTCGACGATGAGCGACGGACCGCCGCCGTCCGGCCACACGAGCGCCTCGTTCGTGCACCACCAGTAGTCGGCGAGGGTCTCCCCCTTCCACGCGAACACCGGGATGCCGCGCGGGTTCTCCGGCGTCCCGCCCGTCTCCGGCCGGCCCACCGCGACCGCCGCCGCGGCGTGGTCCTGGGTCGAGAAGATGTTGCACGACACCCACCGCACGTCGGCGCCGAGGTCGTGCAGGGTCTCGATGAGCACCGCGGTCTGCACCGTCATGTGCAGGCTGCCCATGATGCGGGCGCCCTGGAGCGGCGCCTGGCCGGCGTGCTCCTTCCGCAGCGCCATCAGCCCCGGCATCTCCTGCTCGGCGAGCCGGATCTCGTTGCGGCCGAACGCCGCGAGCGACAGGTCGGCGACCTTGAAGGGCTCGCGGTCCGCGCGGACCGCCTCGTCGAACGCGTGCGTGGTCTCAACCGCCGTCGGTCCCATTCCCGTCTCCTTGCCTTGCCCGGGTCCGCCCACCGTCGCCTGCGGCTCCGCTGGGCACCCAACCAGACCCTGCAGGGAGTCCGCACCTCCTGCGGAGGCGGCGCCGTTCTACGGCGCAGACTCCTGGGCCGGTGATCGCCATGAGGGTTGCCAACTGCGCCCGGCCGCAGCCCGTCTCGGCGGTGTCTTGCGCCGGGCGCGCGTGGCGAGGTGATTGCCGTCACGGCGGCTGCCCAGGCCACCGCCGACCTGCGTCCCCCCGGTCCTGCCGCGCGACGTCGTCTTCACAGTGCCCGGCGCCTTTGACGCTTCCCCGCGTAGTCGGCACTCGAGATTGCCGTCCGGCCCCCGCTGTCGGGGATCCGCTCACTCCGTCCTGGCTATGCGATACAGCTTCGACTGGGTGCGCAGAACGATGCTGCCCCGCGCCACCGCGGGGGTCGCCAGGGCCATCTCGTTCAGCGGGTTCTTGTGGAGGATCTCGAACTCGGGCCCCGCCTTCACCACGAACGTGTCGCCGTCCTCGCTCAGCAGGAAGATCTTCCCGTTGTAGCCCCACGGCGAGGCGGTGAAGCCGTTGCCGATCTCCAGGCGCCGCCGGCCGTAGATCTCCTCGCCGGTGGCCGCATCGTGTGCAAGCAGGAAGCCGCGGTCGAGCAGCGTGTAGTAGATGTCGCCGTAGACGAGGGCGGTGGTGTTGTAGGTGCCCAGCAACGGATAGGCCCACACCACGTGCGAGTCCTGCGAGTAGGTCCGGCTGCCGGGGAACCCCTCCTGCAGCCCGCTCGCGACCTCCTGGTAGATGGAGATGTCGCCGGCCGCCCCGGGCTGGATGGCGTAGACCGGCCGCAGGGCGCCGCCCGGGTATCCCGAGCTGATGTAGACGAGCCCGTGGCTCGTGAACGGGCTCGGGGTGGTCAGCAGCGACATGCCGCCGAGCTCCCACAGGACCTCGCCGTCCAGGTCGTAGGAGCGCACCTTGCCGGTGGCGGCGGTCACGATCTCGGTGCGCAGGGCGTTCTCCCACACCAGCGGCGTCGACCAGGTGTGCCCCGGCTCGTCGCGCTCGACCCGCCACACGTCCTCGCCGGTCGCGGCGTCCAGCGCGGTGAAGAACGACTGCGTGGTGTTGTCGTTGAGGACGTAGAGCCGGCCGTCGTGCAGCGCCGGCGACGACGCGGTGGCCATCGCCTGCATGGTGTTGAACGTCCCGACGTCGCGGCGCCACACCTCCTCGCCCTCGAAGTCGAGGGCCGCCACCAGCCCGATGGCCCCGAAGTAGACGTAGACGCGCTCGCCGTCGGTGACCGGAGTCTCCGAGGCGTAGCTGTTCTTGAGGTGCCGGGTGATCTCGGGCACCGCGCGATGGAGCTCGCGCACCCACCGCACCGCCCCGGTCTCGAAGTCGATGTCGTACACCAGCCACCGGTGCTCGCCGTTGGCCGGCACCGACCCGTTGTGCTCGCCGGGGTCGTAGAGCCCGGGAATCGGCTGCACCTCGTCGTCGGCCGCGCTCACCGCGGTGGTGACGAAGATGTGGTCGCCCCAGACGATGGGCGAGCTCCAGCTCAGCCCGGGCATGTCGATCTTCCAGGCGATGTTCTCGGTCTCGCTCCACCGGTCGGGCAGGCCGGGATCGTCGGCCACGCTGCCGGCGTTCAGCCCCCGGAACTGCGGCCAGTGCTGCCCCGCCGCGTCCGGCGCGGGAGCCAGCAGCACGCCGATGCCGAGAATGCCGATCAGGATGCGCTTCATCGTGTCGCTCCTCGTTCCGGACCTCGCCGGGGGACGATGCGGCCGGCGACCGACCGATTGTACCAAACGCTCACGGCCGCGCTTCGCGCAGCATCCGGAATCGGCTCTGAGGGCGGCATGGGCTCTCCGCACACGACCGGTGCCGAATCAGGGACCTTGGCCAGCGAACGGATCCCGCGTCGGAAGCTCCGGAAACAGCGAGAAGTCGCGATCGCGGGTGAACAGCGCCTCGGCGCCGTGAGCCACGCAGATGGCGGCCACCCGGGCGTCGTGCACGACGGCGCCGCGCACCCGCGGCCGCCGAACGAACCGGCCCAGCACGTCGAGGAAGTCGCCCGTCTCGCCCAGCAGTCGATTCGACGGCGACGAGGTCCACGCCTCGAGCTGGCCCCAGGCGCGCTCCATCGGCGTCACCGCATCCCCCCAGATGCGCCGGTTGGTCACGACGCTCAGGAACTCGTAGCAGCAGGGCCACGGAATCCCCCAGGCGCGATCGCCTTCGGCGAGCCGGCGCAGGAACGCTCGCGCGCGGTCGTGCGCGCGGGGCTCGCGGCGGTGGGCGTAGACCAGGACGTTGGTGTCGACCGCCGTCACGGGGCCCCCGGGTCA
>JAJEEA010000393.1 GCA_022821235.1 Vicinamibacteria bacterium | reverse complement strand
GCGGGAACACCCTGGCCTGAGCGTCCGTCTCCGGTCAGTCGGCGGCGCGGACGGTGAACGCGAACTCCCCGCGCTGGGTATGCCCGTCGTCGCCGGCCGTACGCCACCTCACGGTGTAGGCCCCGGCCCCGAGCTTCGACGGGAGCAGCGCCGAGAGGGACCGGTCGTCCCCCACCTCGGTGTCTCCCAGCGCGACCGCGCCGCCGGCCCCTTCGAGGGTCAACCGGCTGATGACGGGGTCGGGCGACTGCGTGAACCACATCCGGATGTGCTGCGGAGATTCCGACAGCACCGCGTCAGCCTCCGGCATCGTCTTCTGCACCGCCATGTGGGCGGCCGCGATCGCGACGGACGCGACGACCAGTACGAGACACCAACCGACGGTCTTCATCCTGCGCATCGTTGATTCTCCGTTCTCTCTCTCCGTGTCCTCCGAACCGGGATCATCGAGGGTCCGGTCACGTCCCGGAACCCATCTCCGTGCCGCCGCGGACGCTGCGCCCAAGCTCGGCGGGTCCGCAGGCGCGCGAAACGGCTGTCTTGGAACCGAACGGCAACGGTCGGAGCGGGTCAGGCCCGCGGAGGCGGCGGGCCGAGGAGGCCGACGAAGGAGTCGGCGGCCGGGCGGAGGTCGCCGACGCGGCCGGCGACGGCCGGGTCGGCCGAGAGCTCGAACGAGTCGGGCGTGAAGCCGGTGAGGCCGAGCAGCCCGATGAGCGCGTCGTCGAGGGAATCGCAGCCGGCCATGCGAGGCTGATCCGGCGCGGCGTCCCCCTCGCTGGCGCGCCCGCGCTTCAGCGGGCACATCGCCCCGTGCTCGCCCCCTTCGCAGCAGGCGGGCACGACGCTCCCGGCCGCGGCCATCGCGGCCCGACAGCACAGCGCGGCCGGCAGCAACGCCAGGACCGTGAGCTTCCAGACGATGACGGCGGCAATCGTGCCCGTGCGGAGGGATCGGACGGAACACATCGGATCTCTGTCATGCTAGCCGACAACCCCGGCAGCTCGCAACTGCGTGCCGCGCGCGCCGTGCGGGTGCACGACAGATCCGCGAAACGACCGCCAGGCGCCAGTCAGGCCGGCGACCTCGCACCCGGCGGCGTCTCACCTCCCTGTCGCGCACCCGCGCCGGAGAGAGCTCGGCTCGAATACCCGTCAGCCGGGCCCGACGCCTCCCGGTTCCCGCTCCGCCTCTGATGGAGCGGCCATGTCCGCCACTCGCCGGGACGCCGGCCACGGTGCGTCCGCGCGGGATCCGATTCGTGTGGTGCGGCGCGCGGTTCGGTGCGAGAATGGGGGTTCCGCATCGTATCGGTATGACGGTCGGTGGCGACATCTCAGGAGGGATGCAGCAAGAGAACAGCGAATGTGACAGCAACGCGCTGGGATGCGCGCTGAAGGATGTTCGGTCGGCGGCCGTGCGGTCGACAGCGTTGGTCCGTGCTTCCATCGGAGGTAACCCATGCGTACTGTCGTCGTCGCATCGCTCGCTATCGGCCTCACCTGCGGTCTGGCTTCACCGGCCTTCGCGCAGGGAACGTCCGCGATTCGCGGCATCGTCACGGACGAGCAGGGCGGCGTGCTTCCGGGCGCGACCGTCCTCGCCACCCACGAGGAGACGGGCACGTTCCGGGAGACCATCACCGGACCCGGAGGCGAGTACCTGCTCGCCAGCCTGCAGCCCGGCCCCTACACCCTCACCGCCCGGCTCGCGGGCTTCCGCGAGCTCAACACCGAGAACATCGTCCTGCAGGTCGGACCGACGGTGCAGATCGACCTCGCGCTGCAGATCGGCGCGCTCGAGGAGTCGCTGACGGTCACCGGCGAGTCGCCGCTCGTCGACCTCACCTCGGCCCAGGTCGGCGGCAACGTCAGGACCGAGGAGCTGCGGGACCTGCCGTCGTCGAGCCGCAACTTCACGAGCTTCGTCGCCCTCCTGCCCGGGGTGCAGTTGACGCCGTCGAGCAGCCCGAGCTCGTCGGGGGTGCGCATCAACGGCCAGAACCAGACCGGCATCATGTTCATGCTCGACGGGGGGGCCAACAACGACGACCTGCGCGGGGGCCAGTCGCAGGCCAAGCCCGCCCTCGAGTCGGTGGCCGAGTTCCAGGTCGTCACCAACCAGATGGACGCCGAGTACGAGTCGGCCACCTCGGGGGTCGTCAACGCCATCAGCAAGACGGGGACCAACGAGTTCCACGGCAGCGCGTTCGGCTTCTACACTAGCGCGGGCCTGACCGCGCCCGACTTCCTGGTCAAACAGCGGGGCGGCGACAAGCCGGACACGAAGCTGCGCCAGCTCGGCGGCACCATCGGGGGGCCCGTCGTGCGGGACAAGGCCCACTTCTTCTTCAGCTACGAGCGCCTCGACCTCGACCTCGGGGAGAGCCGCTTCTACCCGCAGCGGCCGGACCTGAGCTTCACGGGGGTGCAAGAGTCCAACTTCGACAACTACCTGCTCCGCTTCGACGACCAGATCAACTCCGATCACAACTACTCGATCCGCTACCTCTGGGACCACCAGCCCACCAACGGCAACCCGGCCGGCTCGCGCACGGCGGAGACGGTGACCAACGAGCGGGACGACGACTGGACCCTGGTGGGGACCTACAACTGGATCGTCGGCACCAACGCCGTCAACACCATGCGGGCGTCGTGGACCTACGAGCGCCCCAACTGGGGCTCGCTCGGGTACCACGACACGAACGACCAGACCCTGGAGCTGCCCAACATCACCCTGAGGAGCGGCATCAGCACCCAGGCCGACTGGTTCGCACTGGACCGGAAGATGCAGTCCTACGCGTTCCAGAACGCCCTGAGCTGGTTCGTGCCCACCGACGGCGGCGACCACGACTTCAAGTTCGGCATCCAGTACAACAACGCCCAGCACCGGCGCGTCGACCAGAGCTACATGAACGGGAGCTTCACCCTGGCGAGCGACAACCCGTTCGATGCGAGCGATCCCTTCACCTATCCTGAACGGCTGAGAGTGCGCGTGCCCCGGCCGGACACGCCGTACACCACGGTGCATTCCGGCGGCCTCTTCCTCCAGGACAAGTGGCGCATCGACAATCTGACCCTCAACCTGGGGGTGCGCTACGACGTCCACATCGCCCCCATCACGGCGTTCTTCAACCCGTTGTTCGACGACCCGGACGCCTATCCGGTCGACAAGAACAACATCGCGCCGCGCCTCGGCTTCGCCTACGACGCGGGCAACAACTCGGTCATCCGCGGCGGCTTCGGCCGCTTCTACGAGCGGCTGTGGGTCAACCGCTTCGAGCCCTTCGTCCGGAACGGGGTCTACGCCAGCTCGTTCCTGATCGACTTCCCGCTGGACGACATCGATCCGGGCCCGAGCCAGGGGATGTTCCCCACCCACCCGCTGCTCATGAACGGGCCCGTCCTGAACCGCGACGTCGTCAGCCAGTTCGTGCCGCCCGGCCTGAGCCGCAACCTCGGGTCCGTGTGGCTGGACACCCCCGATCGCCCCGTCGCCCACCAGGACTCGGTGTCGTTCGGCTACGAGCGCGAACTGAGCCCCCAGGTGTCGTTCGGCGTCGACTACGTCAGGCTGTGGGGCCGCGACCTGCCGCTGCGCTACAACCTGACCCCGCGGGTGCGGGCCGGGACGAACCGGACCGACCCCGTCACCCGGGTCGACTTCATGGGGCTCGCCGACCAGTTGGGCATCGCGCCGTTCGCCAGCGACGTGTGGATCATCGAGAACAACGCCAGCTCGGCCTACGACGGCCTCAACTTCCAGATCGAGAAGCGCTACGCCGACAACTGGAGCGCGCGCGTGGCCTACACCATCGGCTACGCCCGGGGCAACAACGACGGCGACCCCAACGACGAGGTGAACGTGGCCCAGGTCATGGAGGACCGCAACCTCGACCTGCTGTGGGGGCCCAGCCAGTACGACCGGCGCCACCTGCTGACGATCAGCGGACAGACGGAGATACCGGGAACGGGGGGCGTCACCCTCAGCGCCGTCGCCCGCTACATGAGCGGCACGCCGTTCACCATCCACGACAGCAACTTCGATCCGGACATGAACGGACAGTTGCTCGACCCGCTGCCGGCGGGCGCCTACAGCGGCACCGGGCAGAACGCCATCAGCGTGGACAACGCGGGGGGGCTGAGGGGCGCCTACGGGCCCGACTACTTCCAGCTCGACCTGCGCATCGGCTACCGCTTCCGGGGCAGCGGCGAGCAGACCGTCGACGTCTTCGGCGAGCTCTTCAACGCGACCAACCGCGTGAACTGGGTCAACCCGTCGGGCGACCGGCGGTCGGGCAGCTTCCTCGTGCCGACCCAGCTCCTCGCCGGGGGCTACCCGCGGCAGTTCCAGGCGGGCGTCCGGTACGGGTTCTGAGGGAATGGATCGCGGGGCGGTTCGCGGACGGACCGCGAGCCGCCCCGCGCGGCACGCTACGGCAGCCGTTCGGAGAGGACGGCGACGGATTCGGAGACGACGGCGACGGATTCGGCAACCAGCCGAATCTGGTGCTGCAGATCCTCGGCGACCACGTCGAAATGGGTGCGCGTGCGCTGCTCCGATGCGGTGATGGCGTCGGAGACGTGGGCGCGCATGCGCGCCTCCGACGCCGCGATCTCGCTGGAAACGTGGGCGCGCATGCGCGCCTCCGACGCCGCGATCTCGCTCGAAACGTGATCCCGGGTCGCGAGGGTCGGCAGAATCTGCTCGATTCGATCGATCCGACGTTCGACGTTCTCGATACGCTGTTCCATCTGCCGCTCGGTGCGCATGGCCCCTCCCGCCCTGCGACGGCAGCGGGTCCCGTGACCCCGCGCCATCGAAGCACGGTGTAGCAGCAAGAGGCGTGCCGGGTAGCAGGAGGCGTGCCCGAGTCGGGACCCAACACCGTGGCCGGGAGCTACCGCACCCGTTCCGAGAGCTCGGCGACGGCCTCGGCAACCAGCCGAATCTGGTGCCGCACGTCTTCGGCGACCACGTCGAAGTGCGTGCGCGTGCGCTGCTCCGATGCGGTGATCGCGTCGCGCATGCGCGCCTCCGACGCCGCGATCTGGCTCGAAACGTGGGCGCGCATGCGCGCCTCCGAGGCCGCGATCTCGCTGGAAACGTGATTCAGGGTCGCGAGGGTCGGCAGAATCTGCTCGATCCGATCCATCCGACGTTCGACGTTCTCGATACGCTGTTCCATCTGCCGCTCGGTGCGCATGGCCCCTCCCGCCCTGCGACGGCAGCGGCGGACCGAGGACCGGTCCCGTGACCCCGCGCCATCGTAGCACGGTGCAACAGCAAGAGGCGTGCCGGAGTCGGGACGTAGCGCCGTGGCAGGCGGCCACGGCACCCGTTCAAGGGGCGTTCTCGACCCCGGCCGCGACGGCGGGGTCGATCCAGTCGGTGAGTATGCGGCGGCGTGCGATGCGCCACTGCCCGTCGACGCGGCGCAGGCGGTCCTCGTAGCGGCCCTGGAAGACGATGCGGGCGGCATCGCCGGCCGTACCGACGACGGTGACGTAAGAGCGCATGGTCGCCTCGTCGCCGGCCCCGTCGATGACGAACGTCGACGGGATGTGCCGGCTGCCCGACGGCTCGCCGTCCCGCGGCAGCGACCGCAGGGCGTCCCCCTCGATCCCGTAGCCCTGCGCCACCATGTCCATCACGCCATCTTCCGTGAACACCTCCGCCCACGCCGCCGGCTCGCCCAGGTCGAGGGCGTGACTGTAGCGGCCGGCGAGGTTCCGGATCTCGACGTGGTCGTCGGCGGTGAGCGCGGCGGGCGCCGCGCCTCCCGGAGCCGCTTCGGTGTTCGCGGTCTGGGCGGCGTGAACGCCCCATGCGAACGCGGCCGACGCGAGAATCAACAGGACGAACGGTCTCTTCGACATGACGCTCCCCGTTGCCCGGGCTCTCGATCAGCGCGACGGTCAGTACCCCTCGAGCACCGGGAAGCGCTCGTCGTCGGGCAGCGGCTGCACCCCAAAGGCGTTGAGCAGCATCGATACCATGCGGTAACGGGCGGTGGTGGCCGCGATGCTGATCATCTGACGGGTGTCGTACCGCTCGGCGAGCGCGTTCCACGTCTCGTCCGAGACGGTGGTGTCGCTGTACATCTCGTTCGCGGCGTCGATCAGCAGGCGCTCCGTCTCGTTCCAGCCGGCGGCGTCGTGCCCCTGGGCGATCCAGGTCGGGTCGAGCCCGTGGTCGCGGGCGCGGCCGACGCTGCCGACGTGCTTGGCCCACTCGTAGACGGCCTGGGCGTTCCAGCCCGTCCGCAGGATGAGCAGCTCGCGGTCGTGCGGCGTCAGCCCCGAGAGCTCGGGGTTCAGCACGAAGCCGGAGGTTGCGCCGAACGCGTCGGCCATCGCCGGGTGCCGGCGGAACGTGCGCGAGACGCGGAGCCCGGGCCCGTCGACGGGCTCGATGCGCGGCGCCGCGAGGGGCGGCTCGCGCACCGGGACCACCACCCGATAGGCGACGTCGCGGGTGGGCATGCGCGCCGCCCCGTCGTCGGGCTGGACGCCCAGGGCGTTGAGCACGATCGCGACGGCGGTGGTGTCGGCCACCGTCGCCACCGCGTCGATCAGCTCGTGCTCGCCGTAGCCCTCGGCCAGCGCCGACCAGGTGACGTCGGTGACCGACGAGTTGCGGAAGAGCTGATCGGCGAAGCCCACCAGGACGTCCTCGAACGGACCCCAGCGTTCCAGGGACGGCCCCTCGGCGAGGTTCGTCAGGTCCTCGTCCGTCAACCCGGCGTCGGCCGCGGCGCCGGCGTGGGCGGCCCAGATGGCGGCGTTCTGCGTCAGCCACGCAGTGCGCAGGGCGAGGAGCGCGCGGTGGCGCGGGGGCAGGGTCGAGCCGCTGGAGACGTAGTCCCTGAACGCGAAGATCCGGTCGGCGAGGGCGGGCACCCGGACCAGGGTGCGCAGGGCGTTCCCGAGCCCGGCGGCGCCGGCATGGCGCTCGACGACCTCGCGCTGCGCGGCGGTCCACTCGGCCTCGGCGAGCGGCCCGATGCGCGGCGCGCGGAGTCGGCGCTGGGGCAGCACGCTGCCGGGCAGGCCGGTGATCGCCCGCGCCGGCTCGATGCGCAGCAGGGCCGCGTCGTCCTCCTCGGTCAGCACGTAGAGGAACCCGTCGGGCCCCTGCCGCACGTCGCGGATGCGCTGCTTCAGCTCGGCGAGCAGCCACTCGCGCCGCATCTCCTCGCCGCGCTGGTTGAACACGATGCGCTCGAGGTGGCCGGTGCGCTGCATCCGTCCCACCGTCATCGAGCCGACGAAGAGGTTGCCCCGCCACGCCGGGAACTGCTCCCCGTCGTAGAACGTCAGCCCCGACGGCGCGATCGACGGCCACCACAGGACCTCGGGCCGCTCGAACCCGTCGAGCCACGGGGTGTCGGACACCCGCACGCCGGTGTACTCGCGGCTGTCGGAGGCGACGGGCCAGCCGTAGTTGCGGCCGGGCAGGATGACGTTGGCCTCGTCGCCCCCCTGCGGCGCGTTCTCGGTCGCCCAGAGCTGCCCGGTGTCGGGGTGGAACGTCAGGCCGAGCTGGTTGCGGTGGCCGAACGAGTAGATCTCGGGCAGGTAGCCGGGCCGGCCGACGAACGGGTTGTCGTCGGGCACGCTGCCGTCCTCGTTCAGGCGGATGACCTTGCCCACGTGGGTCGCCGGATCCTGGGCGCGCTGCCCCGTCGTCCGCGACCGGATGGCCCCGCCGACGGTCATGTAGATCTTGCCGTCGGGGCCGAACGTCACGCGCGAAGCGGCGACGCCGCGGCCGAACCCCTCGGAGACGAAGACGTCGCGCACCTCGGTCAGCGCCCCGGCGTCGAGACGGCCGCGGGCGAGGGCGATGGTCGCGCCCCGGCGGCCGTCCTGCTCCATCGGCTTGGAGTAGGTGAGATACACGAGCCGGTCGTCGTCGGGATGGAGGGCGATGTCCATCAGGCCGGCGAGCCGAGTGCCCAGGTAGACCTCGGGGGTGCCGGGAATCGGCCGCGGGTCGAGCACGCCGTCCCGGATCAGCCGCAGCGCGCCGGCGTCCCGCTCGGTGACGAGGATGTCGCCGTTGCGGCGGAACGCCAAGCCCCAGGGATGCGAGAGCCCGGTCGCCACCGGCACGACCCGGATGCGCGGCTGCTCGGCGCTGTACAGCACCACCGGGCCTTCCGGCAGTGGCACGGCGGGCACCCCGCTCAGGGCGGTGGTGCGCTGGCCGACCTGCGCCGCCGCCTCGGAAGCAAGGCCGGCCGAGATGCCGGTGACGAGGAGCGCGGAGACCGCGAAGGACAGTACCGCCGACGGACGGTCAAGGGTGCGGGGTTGCATCGTGCGACCTCCGTGCCCCCCGGTCAGGGGGATGACTTCCTCCCGTCGAGGGAGGCACCGTGCCTGGGAGCCCGTTGTCCGACACCGGCCATCGAAGACAGGAGCCCGGCACCGCGGGCCAGCGCCGACTCATCGAGGGTCTGTCTCGCCGGGGTTCGGCCGAAACGCAGCCTGACGGTCCGGCTTGGCCCGCCAAGTGGTCGCCTGGTACCCAACCAACCCTGGCAGGAGTCTGCGCCGTTCCAGGGCGCAGACTCCCAGTGGTGCGTCACGTCCCAATCTTCGGGCACGGACATGGGCTTGTCGCGCGCAATCCGTTGACGAATCACAGCACCCATGCCCGAACATTCACTCATGATGCAGCACTGGTCCGGGACACCGCCGCCGGGCCGCACCGTGGACCCGCCCGACAGTCCCTGCAGGCGTCCACGCTGTCGGGCGCCGACGCCTACTCGTCGTCGGTGAGCTCGGCCCGGGCCTTCCGCTCCTCGGTGATCCGCTCGTAGTCCTCGTCGGTGATGAAGATGACCTGCTGGTTGGCGTGGGCCATCTCGTCGACGGTGCGCGGTCCGTAGCTCACCCACTGGCGCGGGTCGGGGTTGTTCCGGTTCGCCCGCGTGTTGTCGTGCCACGTGGTGATCTGCATCACCGTGCCCTTCGGCAGCACCGGCGCGTGGTCCGGGTCGTAGATGTAGTTCAGGTGCCAGGTGTTGTCGAAGCGGTCCGAGTAGTTGATGACCTCGCGGTTGCCGTCCGGATAGAGCGCCTCGAGCAGGAACGCCTTGCCCCGGTAGTGCATGTGGGGCTGGAAGTTGTGGAGGATGGCCGGGGCCGGGAGCACGTAGGTGCCCTGGTGCTGCACCACCGAGTGCGGGGGAATCTCCAGGGTCTGGGCCGCCGTCGCCCCCATGCCCACGAACTCGGCGCTGTACTTGGGCGGCGCGTCGTCGGGATAGAGCCACCAGCCCACCGAGAGCACGTCGGTCACTTCCTCGCCGACCGCGTGGTAGTGGATGTCGAACTCGACGTGCGACCCCTCGCGCACCAGCTTGCCCACGTTCTCGGGGTAGATCTCGCCCTGCTTGCCCTGCGCCCACTCCGTGAACAGCTCGCGGACCTCCTCGGGGTCCGTGGCGCGCTTCTGCGCCGCCGCGATCACCGCGTCCACCCCGATCTGCCCCGCCCGCAACGCCCGCTCGGCCTCGATGAGCTCGGTGCCCTTGGGCTGATGCAGATAGGTCGAGGCGTGGTGCACGATGCGGCGGCCTTCGAGCGACGGCTTGGTCTCGGACGCCTTGACCCACACCGGCGCGGTCAGGTTCAGCTCGGCCCGCGGCCGGAACCACGCGTCCTGGCCGTCGGCGGGCATCGTCCACGGCTGCGACTCGACCACGACGTCGGGCGGCCCCAGCCGGTCCTCGAGCTCGAAGCGGTCGCCGGCCGGCCACACCACCGGCGGCGGCATGTCGGCGGGGTCGCCCAGCGGCGCCCCCGCGTCGACCCAGCGCACGATGGTGTCGATCTGCTCGTCGGTCAGCGACCGGTCGTTGATGAAGTGCTGGATGCCCACCGTCTTGTCGAGGTGCCACGGGGGCATCTCGCCCGACTGCACGCGGGCCCGGATCGACCGCGCCCACGGCCGCGTCTCCTGGTAGGTCACCAGCGACATCGGGGCCATGCTGCCGACCCGGTGGCAGGTCTGGCACTTCTGCTGTAGGATCGGCGCGACGTCCCGGGCGAAGGTCACCTCGTCGCCGGCCGTCTGCCCCGCCGCCCCGGCCGGGACCAGCGCCGCCGCCGCGACGAGTACCGCGCCCAATGCCGCTCGCCGACCTGTCTCCGCAAGCTGTCGATGCCTCATCACCCTCTCCTTCGCCGTGTCCGACCGCCCTGCCACTCCGCCATCCGCCGCCACCGTGTCCGGCAGTCCGCCGTCACGTGTCCGGCCGCCGGCGTCCATTCCGCGGCGCGGCCTTGTCCGGGCAGCCACCGCCGGTCGCTTCACCGGATACGGCCACCGAACGTCCATCCCGCGGAGCCGCCAGCGCCGGCCTGCGGCTCCGCCGGCCGCGAGAATGGCCGTCCGGGATTCCGCGGCGTCCCGCGGCGCGTGTCCGCGCCCGACTCAGTCCCTGTCCTCCGCGGCGCCGACCCGCACGCGCAGGTAGCCGTTCGTCCAGCAGCACTGGTTGCTCTGCCGCGACCCGTCGGAGACGACCGCGTAGAGCACGTAGTCGCCCGGCTCGGACAGCGTCGCGGTGGTGCTCGCGCGTCCGGTCACGCCCTCCGGGCCGTCCTCCACCGCGACGTCCGGGCTCTCGTCCTCGAAGCTGACCGGGCCCGGCCCCCGGAACTTGCCCCACGTCACCGTCAGCACCGGCTCGTCCCGCCCCGACCCCAGCCCGTCGTCGCTGATCCAGACGTCGAGGGGCAGCGCCGTCCCGGCCGTCACCGTACGGTCGACGACGCCGCCCGCCGGTCCCGAGAACGCCGCGTCCGCCGGATCGAACCTGACCGCGGGCGGACCGTTCCCCGGGCTCGGGCCGGCCGCCGCCCTGAACGGCTCTATCAGGTACTCGGAGTCGAGGTTGACGGGAATCTCCAGGGTCTCGCCCCGCGAGGTCAGCGTCCACGTGACCTCGGTGGCGGCATCGGGCACCGTGACCGTGAACACGCCGATCTGCCGCCGCGGGAAGAAGTACGTCGGCTGGCCCTGGTCCTCGGGGCCGGGAGCCACGCGGTTGTCCGGTCCCACCGGTATGGTCACTTCTTCGACGTGGTTGCGGTTGAAGTAGCCGAACGACGCGACGATGGTCCCGTCCGGCCGCTGGTACCAGCCCTCGTAGACGGGCGACACGCTCTGTCCGCGATCGTGCCGGATCAGGCCGCCGGCCCGAGTGACCTGCGCGTCGGCGACGCCGCAGACTCCGAGCACGCCCGCGGCGAGAACCGACGCGACCGCGATGGAACTCAGTCGGCGTGCGCCTGCCGTGGCTGCGCTACGCATGACCACAAATCTTCGCAGCAAAGGCAACGGTTGTCCAGACTCGAAGCCCTCGCGGGTCGGCGTCGGTTCCGTCGGGAACGCAACCTCGACTCATACGGGCCGCTTGTTATACTACCGGCATGAGTACCAGGCTGCAGGTCGTGATGGACGATGCCGAGGTCGGCGAGTACCGCCGCCTGGCGACGCGCGACGGGCTGACTCTCTCCGAGTGGGTCCGCCAGAAGCTGCGCCTGGCCGCACGAGAGGCACCGTCGGGCGGCGTCGACCGGAAGCTCGCCGCGATCCGCGCGGCCGCCCGTCACGACTTCCCCACCGCGGACATCGACCAGATGCTGCGCGAGATCGAATCGGGCTACGAGTCGTGATCCTGATCGACTCGAACGTGCCGATGTACCTCGTCGGCGCCGAACATCCCCACAAGACCGACGCGCAACGGCTGCTCGAACGCCTCACGATGGACAATCGGCGGCTCGTCAGCGACGCGGAGGTGCTGCAGGAAATCCTGCACCGGTACGTCGCGATCGGCCGGCGAGACGCGATTCAGCCGGCCTTCGACGCGCTGCTCGGCGCCGTCGACGACGTGTTCCCGGTCACGACGGAAACCGTGACCCGCGCGCGCGACATCGTCTTCGGTTCGCCGGCACTGTCCGCCCGCGACGCCATACACGTCGCGGTGATGCGTCAGCACGGCGTGGAGGAGATCCTGTCGTTCGACCGCGGATTCGATGACATCCCCGGCATCAGGCGCCTCCCCGCCTGACTCGGCCCTTGCCAAGCTTCCCCGGTCAGCCACGCCTCGCGGCGGTCGGGACTACGGAACGCTCACCGCCGGGCACCAGGCCGGCCCACTCCAGCTCGGCGCGGGTGGTTGGTCTCAACCCGCCGGCGAATCGTCGCCCTGAGCAGACAGCACGGCCCGTTCCATCGCCGCGACCTCTTCATCCGACAGACGGTCGAAGTGCCTCGCGCGTCTCCGTGCCGGGAGACGGCCGTCGTTCTGGAGGCACAAGCGAATGAAGAGATCGATCCGGCGGTCGGGCATGTCCACGATCGCCTGAATCGCCCGCTTGGCCGCGTCGTACCGGGTCAGGAACGCCAGCTCGCCGGCCAGCTCGGTATCGATGGTCAGGTCCAGGAAGCGGAAGAGCGCTTCCGCCTGGGCCGTCATGTCGAATGTAGCGGTACCAGAGCGCCGTATCGTTGTGCACGGTCAGGCGGCCGTCGTCGTCGAGCGTGTACTCGACCAGCGGCATCAACCGGCGCGCGAACGCTTCCAGCGACGCGTCGTAATCGGCCGCGTGCTTCAGCATCGTGGCCGAAACCGGCGCCATGACGCCCGCGGGCGTGAAGCCGCGCCGGGCCAGGATGTTGTGGATGAGGAAACGGTGGATGCGGCCGTTGCCGTCCTCGAACGGGTGCAGAAAGACGAATCCCCAGGCGACCGCGGCGGCGTGAATCACGGCCGGCGCGTTTCCTGACGCCATGCGCCGGTGGGCGGCCACCAGCCCTTCCATCAGATCGCCGAGGTCCTCGGGCCTCGGGGCGACGAAGTGGACGCGTTCGCTCCGCCACCCGACCGTCTCCCCGACGTAGTTCTGGGTCCGCCGGCAGTCGGCGTCGCGGAAACGGGCGTCGACGATGCGGTTCTGCAGCTCGACGAGGCGCGGCCGGTCGCAGAAGTCCTCCCGATGCGCGAGCCGCAGCAGCGCCGCGAACCGCTCCGCCCGGGTCGACGTGGGCGTGACGTGCTCGATCGCTAACGACGACTTCGTCTCCCTGGCGTACAGGTAGCCGAGGGCGCGCCTCAACAGCTCGGGCGCGTAGCGCGCTGCGATGCGCCGCCAGCGCGAGGGCAGGTCGGCCGTTTCGAAGCCCCGCAGGACGTCGGTGCGGCGGATCGTGGGACAGAACCGGCGGTCTCCGAGGAGATTGTCGTCGACACGGTGGCGGCGGCTCCGACGGGCGGGTCCGATGGTGCAGTAGGCGTCCGGCTCCAGCATGTCGACGTAGTTTCCCTGCTTCAGATCGTCGAGCGGGAGCCGCCGGTCCGTCAGGAACTCGTAGAGGAACCACAGCCGCCGGGCGTACTTGCCCGTCGGCCGGAACCGGACGTAGGCCAGCAGCTCGTCTTCGGGCACCACCCGGAACAGCCGCGCCAGGATGGCGAGGTTCGTCCCGTCGTGCTTCAGCACGAACTCGAGCTGTTCCCCCGCCGACAGCCGTCGCGGAATGGCACTCCCCTTCGAGCAGGTGGTCTCGACCGTCGGCCGGCCAGAGGTCCGGCGGACCGACCCGCCCCTGCTATCCCCAGAAGGGGCACGGCCGGCCAAATCGTTACCGCTGAGGTCCACGATCTCGGGGCGGGCCAACCTCCCCAACTCGGGCGGCAGAGGGCCGGACAGGCGGATGTTGTTGAGATACAGTTCCTCGAGGTTGAGCAGCCGGCCCATCTCGCGCGGCGGCGAACCGCTCAAGAATGACCGGCGGCCCCGTCACCAGCGGCCTCGCAGGCCGCCATCTCCCACCCGTGGAACACCATCGCCAGGCCGGTGAACTGCACTCCGGGATACTGGCGCGCCAGGCGTTCGTCCGCGAGGTAGCGCCGCAACTGGGCGGCCGCCTCGCCGACCGCCGCCGCGACCCGGCTCTCGCCGCCCCCCTCGCTCCGCTTCAGGTACTTGAGCTCGATCAGGTAGCCGTGACGCAGGTGTGGATAGCGGGCGACGAGGGGCTCCAGGCAGATGTCGGCATGGCCCTTGCCGAGCTCGGCCTCCGAGCGGAACACGAAGTGATCGGTCACGCCGAGGTAGGCGGCGAGAAACCCCTGGATCACCTTCTCGCCGCTCATGTAGTCGCGAATCCCGGTCTGGGCGGCGATGGCGTCGCGCAGGAACGCCGCGACCGGCCGCCAGTCGCCGTCGTTCGCCATCGCGCGCAGCAGCCGCTCGCAGGTGAGCAGATCGACCGAGAACACGTCCACGTCGCGGTAGCCCTCGCGCAGATAGCTGTACAGCAGCCGCCGGACGGTCTGATTGGGGATGGCGAGCCGCGGCGTCCCGTTCACCACGCCGCGGATGCTCAGCAGGCCGAAGTAGTGCAGCAGCGAAAGAAAGTTCTCGGGCTGGTCGATCCGTTCCAGCGGGAAGCCCGCCTGTATCGACGTATCGACGGTCTCTTCGCCGATGACCTGCCGCAGCAGGTCGAAGTTGCCGTTGAGCCGGCGGCCGACCACCAGGAGATGGCGCAGCTTGCCGTAGTCGATGCGGACGTTGACGTCGATGAGATCGTCCGGAACCGGCCGGTTCGGCATGGACTGGTTCAGATAGTAGAGCACCATGTCGGTGTTGTAGACGTCCGTCTCGGCGCTCTTGGCGAACCGGTAGCCATCGTACCATTCCCGCATCAGTCCCATCGCGTCGTCGATGTCCTGCGAGAACACGCCGTGATCCCGGTACGTCCGCAGCAGCCCCGACACCTCGGGCTCGGTGAAGCCGAGCAGCTCGTTGAAGTCCGGATGCAGGCTGACGTTGCTGCCGATGTTGAAGCCGCTGGTGACGTCGTCCAGGGTGACGGGCGAGACGCCGGTGACGAACAGGCGCTCGAGGCCGCCGCCCTGCCCGGCCCCGCTCTTCAGGGTGGCGAAGAAACTCCGGTAGAAGCCGCCGCCGTGGGTGAAGGCCTCGTACGCGGACGCGCCGTGGCGGGCCAGGATGGTGTTGGCGAAGTTGTCGTACTCGTCGATGAGCGCGTAGATGGGGATGTCGTGCTCGCCGGCGTAGGCGAACAACTGGTTGAGCTTGCCATCCACGGCGGGCGCCGCCAGGATGCGCCGCCGCGCCGCGTCGGGAAACAGGTCCCGGTTCCGCTCCAGCGCGTAGTAGAGCACCGTGTCGCAGTAGGTCTCGAAGCGCTCCCGCAACGTCTCGGGGGTATCTTCGAACGCCGAGAAGTCGAAGCGCAGGACCACGTAGCGGTGGCGGGCGTCCGTGGGCCGCCGCCCGACGTCGGTGCCGGCGAACAGCGCGTCGAACTCGGCGGCCCGGTTGCGGTCGTAGTAGTTCTCGAGCACCGACACCCAGCACGACTTGCCGAAACGCCGGGGCCGGATGAGGAAGACGTAGCGGTCCTCCTCCAGCCGGCGGAGGAACCGCGTCTTGTCGACATACAGCCGGCCTTCGAGCCGGATGGCCCGGAAATCGGCCCAGCCGTAGGGAATGCGGGGATGGTCGGGCATGTCGCCTTGTCGCCGTATCGGAGCGCGAGGCATCCCGGCCGGGGCGGCGTCGGCGCCGGCCCGTCGGCGGCCCCGCCCGTCAGGCTCTGCAGGGCGGTGGCACGCTCCAGCACGTGCCCGCGCCGCCTTCCAGGTCAGGATAGCCCGGATTCGAGAACCCGCCGGTGCCGGAAGACGTCGACGGCACCCACCCAGGATCCGGCAAAGGCTTAGTGGAGCAGCGTGTCCTCGCTGAGCCTGCCGACGCCCGGCCCCCACATGCAGATCGATCAGGGCTCGCGTTGCGCCGAATCACCGGACTCTTGGCCACCAGCCCGCGGGCGCCGTCAACCACCGCCCGCGCCTCCGTCCAGCGCTGGGCGCCGGCCAGCTCCGCCGCGCGGTCGCTGCGGCCACTACCGCCTCCGACGCCCGGTTTCCGGGATGCACGGCGGTCTGCAGTCAGACCATCGAAATGCCGCTACGGCAAGGCGTGCGCCGGGGCCACGCCGGCCCGCTCCATGACCGCGCGAATGGCCGCCGCGGTCGCCGGGTTGTCCTGGATGCCCCGGCCGAGGGGCACGTTCTCGACGATGTCGAGGGGCGTCCACTGGCGCGAGTTCGGCCGGTTCCAGATCGCGGGGTCGGCCCCCGCCTCGGCGAGGAATGCCACGACCTCGGGCACGTGCTTGTAGGCGGCGCCGTGCATGACGGTCTCGCCGTTCTCGTCGATCCCGTTCAGGTCGCCGCCCAACGCCAGGGCCACCTCGACCGCCTCGAGCACCTCGGGCTCGGTGCCGGGGTCCTCGCCCGGCGACGAGGTGCCGACGCCGGCCGCCACCATGAGGGGGGTGGTGCCGTCCTCGTTGGGCAGCAGCGGGTCGGCGCCGAGCTCGGCGAGCAGGCGCATCAGGGGCGCGTCGCCGGTGCGCGCGGCGAGGAGGAAGGGCGTGCCCCCGATGAAGTTCAGGCGGGTGATGCCGGCGGGCGGACGGGTCGTGACCCGGGCGTTCAGGTCGGCCCCGGCGGCGGCGATCTTCTTCACGAACTCCAGGCTGGTCATGCTGCCCGAGCCCTTCGGCGACGGGTTGTTGCTGCCGGCGATGCCCGCCTTTCGCACCCACGACACCTGGTGCAGGGCCGTCCACCCACGCGAGGCGACGTTGACGTCGGCGCCCCGGTCGACGAGCAGGTCCGCGAGCTCGTAGTGGGCGTTGGCGGCGGCGAGGAGGAAGGCGTTCAGCCCCGTCGCCCCGCGCTCGGCGCTGGTGCCGCCGCGGCGCCGCTCCTCGATGACGGGCAGCGACTCCTCGACGTCCACCCCGGCCTCGAGCAGCGTCTGCACGACGCCGATCTCGCCCTCGCGGATCGCGAACAGCATCGGGGTCCAGCCGCGCTCGGACCGCGCGCCGACGTCGGCCCCGTGGGACAACATGGTCGGAATGAGGTGCGCATGCCCCTCGGCCGCCGCCCACATCAGCGCCGTCTGCCCGCGCCACGCCTCCGCGGCGTTCACGTCGGCGCCGCGGTCGAGCAGCAGCTCCACCACGTCCAGCGCCCCGGTTCGGGCCGCCGTCATCAGCGCCGTCTCCCCCTCGGCCAGCGTCGTGTCCGGATCGACCCCGGCGTCCAGCAGCAGCCGGACGATGGCGGCGTTGCCGTTCACGCAGGCAAGGGCGATGGGGGCCACCCCATAGCGGTTCGTCGCGGCGGCGTCCGCTCCCGCTTCCAGTACCAACTCGACGATGTCGGCGTCGTCGGCGTGCACCGCCCAGTGGAGGGGGGCGGTGCCGTCCGGCTCCGTCGCGGTCACGTCGGCGCCACGCTCGATCGCCTCGCGCACGCCGGCTGCGTCGACCGCCCTGATGGCGTCGAGCAATCCGGCGTCGACCGCCTCGGCCGCTACGGCACGGACGGGGACGGAGGTCGCGATGCCGGCGACGAGCGACAAGGCGGCAATGGGGCGGGCCACAGGTCCGAGAATCGAACAACGCATTGAGTGCCTCCCGTGAACGATGCCAATCGCCCGGAACGGAGATGCTGTTTCACTCGTCATCGAACGTGCCGAGCCCGCGTGGACCGCCATCGCCACCCGCACGCGCTCGGCCTCACCATCATTCGCACGACCCCTTCGGGCCGCCGCTTCCCCGCCACATCGGAACTCGGCAGCACGACCGCGCCGGACTCGATCCGGCCGCCGCCGTCTGTCCACCGCGACCCAAAACGACTCGCGGGCTGCCGGCCCCGGGAGGCCGACAGCCCGCGATTCTTTCTGCTGCAGCCTCCCGCCGAGCGCTACAGCGACAACGGCTCGACGATCTCGCCGGTGCGGCCGGTGCTGTCGGCGAAGTCGTCGAGGTGCACCCCCACGTCGTCGAGCAGCGTCAGGTGCAGGTTGGCCATCGGCGTCAGCTCGTCGTACTGGACGTGCCGCCCGCCGGCGATGCGCGACCCCGCGCCGCTCGCCACCACGATCGGCAGGTTGCGGTGGTCGTGCACGTTGGGGTTGCCGAGGCCGCTGCCGAGCATGTAGGTGGTGTGGTCGAGGAGGCTGCCGTCGCCGTCATCGGTCGCCGCGAGCTGGTCGACCATATAGGCGAAGAGCGATACGTGGTACTGGTTGATCTTCGCGAGCTGGGCCAGCTTCTCGGGGTTGTCGAGGTGGTGCGACGTCGGGTGGTGCGGCTCGGGCACGCCGATCTGCGGATAGGTCCGCGTGCTCGCCTCGCGCGCCATCTGGAACGTGACGACCCGGGTCAGGTCGGCCCGCAGCGCGAGCACCTGCAGGTCGAACATCAGCTTGACGTGGTCCTCCCAGACGTCGGGCACGCTCGTGGGGCGGGTGAGGTCGCTCAGCGGCGACGCGGCCGCCGACGCCTCGGCCCGCTCGATGCGGCGCTCGACCTCGCGGACGGTGTCGAGATACTCGGCCACCTTGTTGCGGTCGCCGGCGCCGAGCTGCGACTGCAGGCGTGACATGTCGTCGAGCACCCAGTCGAGGATGCTGCGGTCGCGGTGGAGCTGCGCCTTGCGCTGCTCGGGGGTGCCGCCCTTGCCGAACAGGCGCTCGAAGACGATGCGGGGGTCCGCCTCGGTCGGGTTCGGCGCGGTCGGCGACGCCCACGACAGGCTGTTCATGTAGGCGCAGGCGAACCCGTTGTCGCAGTTGCCGACCTGGGCGATGAGGTCGGTGCCGAGCTCGAGCGACGGCAGCGGGGTGTCGCGGCCGACCTCGAGGGCCGCGATCTGGTCGACGGAAGTGCCGTTGACGTAGTCGCTGCCCTCGGTGCGCTTGGGGCGCACGCAGGTCAGGAACGCCGAGTTCGCCGACGCGTGGTTCCCGGAGATGTGCGCGTCGTTGATCTCGAGGTTGGTCACCACCGTCACGTTCTCGAGGTTCGGCAGCAGCGGCGACAGCGTCGGCGACAGCGTGGTCAGCCGGCCCGTCTCGGACGGCGTCCACGGCACCGGGTTCATCCCCATCGGGATGTACACGTAGCCGAGCCGCCGCGGCGCGGCCGTATTGGCCAGCGCCGACGCCGCCGGCGCCATGGCGTCGAGCAGCGGCAGGGCCAGGGCCGCTCCCGCACCACGCAGGAACGTCCGCCGCGGCAGGGCCATCTTGGTGATCATCATGACTGCGATCTCCTCATCTGAAAGGGCGGGCTCTCGACGATACCGAGGATGAGCGAAGAGAAGCGATAGTCGTCGCGGGACGCCGCGTCGACGATCGCCCGGACGGCGGGGCCGTCGGCAGGCTCGATGCCGCGCCCCAACGCATAGATCAGAAGCTTCTCGGTCACGGTGCCGACGAACACGTCCGGACGGTCGAGCACGGCCCGGCGCAGGCCGGCGACGCCGTCGAAGAGCTCGCCCCCGGGCAGGTTCCCGGACGCGTCGATCGGTGCCCCGCCCTCGCCCTCGACATCGCGCCAGCGGCCGATGGCGTCGAAGTTCTCCATCGACAGCCCCGCCGGGTCCATGATGCGGTGGCAGACCGCGCAGGCGGGGTTCTGTCGGTGGGCGACCATCCGCTCGCGCATCGACATGACATCGGTCGACGACGCGCTCTCCTCGAGCGGCGGCACGTTGGGCGGCGGGGGCGGCGGGGGCGTCCCCAGCAGGTTCTCGAGACTCCACTTGCCCCGCAGCACCGGCGAGGTCCGCGTGGCGTAGGACGTCACGGTCAGGATGCTCCCGTGGCCGAGCACGCCCGCGCGGGGGCTGCCGGCGGGCAGGGCGACGCGGCGGAAGTGGTCGCCGTAGATGCCCGGCACCCCGTAGTGGGTCGCGACCCGCTCGTTGAGGAACGTGTAGTCGGCGGTGAGCAGGTCGGTGACGCTGCGGTCCTCGTCGACGACGCTCCTGAACAGAAGCTGGGTCTCGGTGCGGAAGCCCTGGCGCAGGTTGTCGTCGAAGTCGGGGAAGTTGCGCGCGTCGGGGGTGACGGCGTCGAGGTTCCGCAGGTGCAGCCACTGCGACGCGAAGTTCGTGGTCAGCGTCCCGGCCCGCGGGTCGGCCAGCATGCGCCGCACCTGGTCGTGCAGCACCGCGGGCTCGCGCAGGCGGCCCGCCGCCGCGGCGTCGATCAGCTCGTCGTCGGGCAGGCTGCTCCACAGGAAGAACGAGAGGCGCGAGGCCAGCTCGAGGTCGCTGACGGTGTACGCGGTGCCCGGCTCCACCCCCGCGGGGTCGCGCTCGATGCGGAACAGGAACTCGGGGCTCGTCAGCAGGGCCCGCAGCGCGGTCTCCACCCCCGCCTCGAACCCGCCCTCGGCGTACCCCTCGCGATAGAACCCGGTCAACTGCTCGATGTCGCCGAAGTCGACGGGGCGCCGGTAGGCGCGCCGGGCCAGCGAGGCGATGATCCCGGCCGCGCACGCCTCGGCTTCCTCGGCGGTGTCGTCCGCGGGCCGGCACGAGAAGACGCGCTCGCGGCTCGGCGTCTCGCCGATGCCGGTGGGCTCGAACGGCCCCGCGATCGACACGGTGCGCACCGCCGGCTGCTGCCGGGGGTGGCGGTCCATGTTGAAGTGGGCGTCGTAGGGCTGCCGGGTCGTCTCGAGGAGGGCCGAGTTCTTCTTGATGAACGCGGCGCCCACCCGGTGCGGCCCCGCCGTGACGGGCAGGCGGACGTTCAGGTGGTTGTCGATGCCCTCGTCGGCGTAGTACTCGGCGTTGGCCTGAATCACCATGTTGGTGCTCGGCTCCATGGTGAACAGGCCCAGGCGCTCGCCGTCGAGGGTCAGCTCGACCTCGTGGGGCTCGGTCAGCCCCTCGACGTTCTCGTTGCGGTTGCGCTGCAGGCGGACCTGGATCTCGTACTCGCCGTCGAACGGGAAGACGTGCTCGACGACGGTGCCCCCGCGGGTCCCGAACGGCAGGCCGTCGACGTGGTCCTCCTGGGTGCGGTCGGCGGGCACGACGACCACCCGGCTCCCCGGGGCCGGCGCCCGGCTTCCGACGGCCAGCTCGCTGACCGTCCGCGCGGCGGCGAGATAACGCTCAATCAGGGTCGGCGACAGGCCCCCGGTGGCCACGTTGTCGAACCCGAAGGCGGCGTCGTCCCGCGGCAGCAGCGCGGTGACGTCGATCTCCAGGGCGAGCAGGTCGCGAATGGCGTTCTGGTACTCGGTCCGGTTCAGCCGCCGGAAGGTCTCGGTGCGGCCGGGGTCGGGGTTGGCCCGCGCCGCCTCGTCGAGGGCGGTCTCGATGTAGGCGAGCAGGCGCTCGTGCGTCTCGGCGTCGGGACGCGGCCGGGGCCGGGGAGGCATCGCGCCCGCGCGCAGCTTCCGGACGACTCTCTCCCAGACGTCAGCGTGCCCGGCGATATCGGCGAGGTCCACGCCTTCGAGCGAGAGGCCGCCCGTCTGCAGGCGGTCGCTGTGACAGGTGACGCAGTACCGGTCGACGACCGCCCGTTCGGAGGCCGGCGATTCGAGGCCGGCGGACGGAAACGACGCCGGCTGCGCTTCTGCGCCGGCCGGCGCCAGGGCGAGACCCGCGACGAGGACGAGGGCACACCGCACGAACCGACCTCGTGGCATCCGTTCCGGGCCTCCGGTCATCCGGGCCTCCAGGGTACGGGTGGTCGAATCCGCGCGTATTCTACCCCAAATGCCGCCGCCGGAACACCCGCTTCCGTGCGACCGTGCGACCGGCGATCGGCCATCGTCGTCAGAGCGCCGCTGCCCGCGTCGAACCGGCGTCTGCGATTCGCAGGTCCTCTCCGGCGTCCACTCAGGCATCCGGCAACAGCCTCGCGGCCGCCCGGGCGAAGTCTGCCGAGTCGCCGAGATCGCTCTCGATGGAATCGTACGAACGGCCGTGGTCAATGTCGAGATAGGCATGGGCCAGCACGTTGCGAAAGCCGACCCAGGCAGCCACGCGATCGGCCAGGGCGTCATCGACGACGCCCTCCTCGGCGAGCACCGCAATCGCATCCCGGTAGGTGGACGGCTGCCGGTAACCCTCGTCGGCGATGATGTGGTGCGCGATGTCGATCACGCACTCGCACGCCAAGTGCAGGAGCCGCTCGGCGAGATGGTGCAGACCGGACTCGCGCACGAACTCGTCGCGTGAACGCCTCGCGAACGGGCGCAGATCAGCCAGATAGCCCTCGAGCGCGTTCAAGCGAGTCGAGAGCACGTCCCGATCGACCACCGGTCCCCCCTGCCGCAAGTCGCCGGGCCTGGGCGTGTCGGAGCATTCGGCGGTAGGGCTCGCGGTCGCCGTGCTCCCACATCGTCCGCACCCGCCACGCCCGCCAGTCCGCCGGGTTGCGCTGCATCACCACCCGGCCGTGCTTGAAGATGCGCTGTCGCAGCAACTCGGGCGCCTCGTCGACGAGCACGACGTCGACGCGGCCACTGGGAACAAGACCGGAAAGGGCGGCCGCCGCGCGCGTCACGAGCCGGCGGCGACACGTGGGGTCGGCCGTCGTGGGCAGAATGGCGACGTCGAGATCGCTGTTCGGCCGCGCCCGGTTCCTCGCGTGCGAGCCGAACAGCGCGACCGTACCGGCCCCGTCGAGCGCCGCCATGGTCCGCGCGACCCGGGCGTCGAGGCCTTCGCCCGCGGCGTCCGGGCGTCCGGCCCCGGACGGCCGATCGACGTTGGCGCGCGTGTCGGACACGGCCACATCCTACTCTGCGCCCATCCCGCCCTGCTCTCGATGGCTCGGTGTTCGCCGCCGCACCCGGATGCGCCCATCGTTACGGAGCGCCAGTCGGATCGGCGCTCCGCGGCGCGACTACGCCCGCTGCCCGCTGAATCGGGCTGCAGACCTCCCGCCGACTTGTCACCGGGCTCCTCCATGCCCGCCGGCCGACCGGCTGGCGCATCACCTCGATGACTCGGCCGCCGCCGCCGCCCGCTCCTCCGCGCGGGCGCCGGCGAGGATGCCGGCCATCGAGTAGTTCCCCTCGTGGCACGCGTACTCGAAGATCGACACGCGGTCCGAGATGCGGGTCATGGGCCGAGACACGGTCCAGGGCCGGGTGAACGTCCGCGGGTCGTCGACGGTGAACCGGTAGTCGATGGTGTCGGCGTCGACGCGCGTGTAGCGCTCGGTGAGGTGCAGGGTGTCGCGCGAGCCCTGGTAGCTGGTCTTGGGGTCGAAGTTGGTCGTCTCGACGACGAGGGTGTCCCCCTCCCAGCGGCCGCGCGAGTCGCCCATCCACTGGGTGACGGACGGCGGCAAGTGCGGCCGCCCGTCGAGGGGGATGATGCGCGGCTCGTGGATGAGCTCCTGGAAGACGACGACGTAGCCGGGCGTCTGGAAGATCTGGTAGTTGCTGCTGTACCAGCTCCCGATGCCGTTCCACCCGCGCGAGATGCAGCGGGTCCAGGGGCTGAGGTCGGTGTAGGTGTCGGGCGAGTTGGACGGCCCCCGCGTGCTCCGCTCGGCGCGCTCGGCCTCGATTCTCGCGCGGCCCTCCGCCGACAGCGGGGGGATGCGCCCGTCCGGCGGGTCGACGATGAGCGACGTCCGGGGCAGGGCCCGGCCCACGTCGCGCCAGAAGGCGTTGTAGTTGCCCACGCTGCCCTCGGGCGGCGGCAGGTCGAAGTTGGCCCGGTTGGTCGCCTCGATGGTCGCTGCCTCCTCGATCGGCAGCGTCTCGCGGTCTGCGAGCGGCCCCTCGGCCGGCCGCTCGAGCGGGGTCGATGTCTGACTGTTCCACTGCCCCTGCAGGTCTGGGTCGCCCCAGGGGGTCCGGGGGGCGGCCGACGCGGCCGGTTCCGCGGGCGGGGGCTGGCCGCCCGCCGGCGCGGGGGCCAGCGCGACGGCGATCACGATCAGTGCGGCGCATCCTCGCTGGACCATGTCGTCCTCCCGTTCCAGAAGCCCGTGGCGGAAGCCCGTGGGCAAGCTGGTGCGCATGATGGCTCACGAATCCGACGCCCGCAAGATGTCTCTGCGCCTCTATATGGCTTTACAAACATAATGTTCCAGAAGCACAATTTATGCCATGCGGCTTCCGTTCCTCGACCGTGTTCGCGAGCTCGCGCGTCTGCAACGGGCTCTGTCCCGGCCGGGCGGCTCCCTGATTGTCGTCTACGGGCGGCGGCGGTGCGGCAAGTCGCGGCTTCTGCAGGGCATGATGCCGATTGCGTGGACCACATGCGTGGAGGACGTGCCATGAGCCGACGATACGGTCTTTCCCTGCCGGCCGCGGTCATCGCGGGCGTGCTTCCTCTCACCGTGGCGGGCCAGCCGGCCGAGAGCGCCGGGCCACGGACGCCCTGGGGCGACCCCGACCTGCAGGGCATCTGGACCAGCGCCACCTATACGCCGCTGGAGCGCCCCGAGACGGTGGCCGACCGAGCCTTCCTGACCGAGGAGGAAGCGGCCGAGCTGGCCGCCCTCGTGGCCGAGGACGGGGTCGACCCCCTGCGGGCGCGCGCCATCCTCGCAGCCGGGACGGAAGAGGAGCGGCGGGCGGTGACCCGCCAGACGCAGGAGAACATCCACTACGACAACGCCATCTGGCTGACCGAGGAGCGGCGGAAGACGTTCTCGAGCCGGCGCACGTCGCTGATCGTCGACCCGCCCAACGGGCGGATCCCGCCCCGCGTCCCCGAGGCAGTGGAGCGCGAGGCGAAGCGCCGGGAGGCCAGCCGCCATCTCGTCTACAACCTCGACGAGCCGTCGTACGAGGGCTACCACACCCGCACCCTGCAGGAGCGCTGCCTGGTGTGGCGGCACGAGGGCCCCCCGATGGTGCCGCCGTCCTACAACGACATGCTCCAGATCTTCCAGACCCCCGACCACGTCGTCGTCATGCAGGAGATGAGCAACAACCCGCCCCGCATCATTCCTCTCGGCGCACCCCACCTGCCGTCGCGCATCCGGCAGTGGCCGGGCGACTCGCGCGGGCGCTGGGAAGGCGACACGCTGGTCGTGGACACCGTCAACTTCAACGAGAAGACCCACTACGAAGGGTCGACGGAGGCGCTGCACGTGGTCGAGCGCTTCACCCGGGTCGACACGGAGACGATTCGCTACGAGTTCACGGTGCGGGACGACAGGACGTGGGCGCAGCCCTGGAGCGTGGAGTTCCCGCTGATGAGGCGCGAAGGCCCCCTCTACGAGTACGCGTGCCACGAAGGGAACCACGACATCCGGCACATCCTCGAGGTGGCGAGGAACGTCGAGCGGCAGGCGGCCGAAGCGGCACAGGACGGGGACACCGGGGGCGGCTCCCGATAGCCCCGAGCAGAGGCCGCTCGGCTTCCGGGCTCGGCATCGCCGCCCATCGGCCGCTGAGGCAGTGCCGCCCATCGGCCGCTGAAGGCAGTGCCGTCGCGGCGGGATCAGGCGGTAGAGCGCCGGGTCCCCCGGCGCCACGCCTCGCTCGGCGCACCGCCGTTCAGCGGATCGGCCGGATGAGGGCACGAGCCCCACGGCGCCCGCGATGACGAGTACGGTCGACGACACCCCGAGTCACGCGCCCTCGCCGGTCTCGGTGCAAAGGCGGGGCGCTGCCGCCGCCGGGTTGCACGACGGTTGTTCGGTTCGATGACAGCGATTGCGCGACGACCCGTCGTCGGCGTCATGGGCGCGAGCCGCGAGCCGCATTCGGCACGGTCGCGGCGCGTCGGGCAGTGGATCGCCCGCGCCGGCTATCATCTGCTGACGGGCGGCGGCCCGGGGGTGATGGCGGCCGTCACCGAGGCGTTCGTCGGCGTGCCGGATCGCCGCGGCCTCGCCATCGGCATCCTGCCGGCGCGCGGCGGCGGCGACATCGATGGGGCCGCGGGCCGGCCGCCGCCGGGCTACCCGAACCCGTGGGTCGAGATCGTGGTCGGCACGCATCTCGACAGCCTCGGGGCACGCGGCGGCGACGAACGCTCGCGCAACCACGTGAACGTCCTGTCGTCCGACGTCCTGATCTTCCTGCCGGGCTCGGCCGGCACCGCGAGCGAGGCGAGGCTGGCGCTGCGCTACGGAAAGCCGTCCATAGCCTATCTCGATGCTCGGGCGGACCTGCCGGGCCTGCCGGACGCAGTTCCCGTCGAGCCGGAGTTCGCCCGGGTCGAGGCCTTCGTGAGGGACGCCTGCGAACGCCGCCGCAGGCCGCCCGGCCCATGACCGTCACCCAGCCGGCGCCGGACCCGCGAGTCGCTACCGCGGCCCTCGCGACTCGAGAGTCGACATGACCCTGGACCCGAAATCGTCGCCTACGGCTCCGTTTTGCGCCCGTCCAATCCTGCCGGAGAGTCGCCGCGCCCCGGCGGGAGGCAACGCCCTGCCGCAGCGCCGGCGCCCGGGCACGATGCGCGCGAGCCCTCTCGTGCTTCTCGGCATCGCCACGGCCGGCCTCGGCTGCGGCACCGCTCCGACGACGACGACCACCGCCCCGGCGGCCTGCGCCGACTTCCTGTCCCGCACCGACTTCGACGTCAGCGTCATGGACGCCGAGCTCATGGACCCCGGCGCCGACACCGAGTACTGCTGGGTCGACGCGATGATCCGACCCAACATCCGCTTCGCCGCGAGCCTGCCGACCAACTGGAACGGGCGGTTCGTCATGCGGGGCGGGGGCGGCTACGCCGGCCAGCAGCCGGTGAAGGGACGCCCCGACCCGCTGCGGGACGAGGGGTGGGTGACCGCGTCGACGGACACCGGTCACGACGCGGCCCGCTTTCCCCTGGCCACCTTCGCCCACGACAACCGGGACGGCGAGATCGACTACGCGTACCGCGCCGTCCACCTGACCGCGGTCGAGGTCAAGGCCATCATCGGCGAGTACTACGGCCGGCCCGCCGACTACGACTACTGGCTCGGCTGCTCGACCGGGGGGCGCCAGGGCCTGATGTCGGCCCAGCGCTTCCCCGACGACTTCGACGGCATCGTCGCCGGCGCGCCGGTGCTCGACTTCACCAACACCCAGATCGGCGGCGTGTGGTTCGCGCGGGCGATGCGCGAGCACCCGATGGGGCTGGAGAAGATCGCCAGGGTCGGCGAGGCGATCTACGCCGCGTGCGACGGCCTCGACGGCCTCGAGGACGGCCTCATCGACGACCCCCGGCAGTGCCGCTTCGACCCCCGGACCGACTACCCGCGGTGCGAGGGCGGGGACCGCGTCGACTGCCTCACCGAGGGGCAGAGCGAGACGCTGGCGAAGATCTACGGCGGCGTCGTCAGCCGCGGCGAGCGGTACTTCCCCGGCCAGCCGCTGGGGGCCGAGCTCGGCGATCCTCTCGGCTCGCCCGCGTCGCGGACGAGCGGCTGGGGCCGCTGGTTCGTGGACCCCGCGGGCGGGACGCCGCTGCTGGAGCTCTTCGGGGTCACCTTCATGCGCTACATGGCGTTCACGCGGGACGACCCCGACTGGTCGATCGAGCAGTTCGACTTCGACGAAGACCCCTACCGCATGGACGCCATTCGCACGATCCTGGACGCCACCGACCCCGACCTCACCCGGTTCCGCGACGCCGGCGGCCGGATGATCACCTATCACGGCTGGTCGGACACCGCGCTCAACCCGATGATGGCCGTGAACTACTACGAGGACGTCCTGGCCGGGACCCCCGACGCCGCCGACTTCTACCGCCTCTACATGGTCCCCGGCATGTTCCACTGCGCGGGCGGCCGGGGCATCAACACCATCGACGCCCTGCCCGATCTGGTGGCGTGGGTCGAGACCGGCGAGGCCCCCGACCGCCTCGTCGGCCGGCGCGTCGACCGCAACGGCGACGTGCTCATGACGCGCCCGGTCTGTCCGTACCCCGAGGTCGCCCGCTACATGGGCTCCGGCGACGTCGACGACGCCGCGAGCTTCGCCTGCCGCCCGCCGGCGCGCTGAGGACGCGCGTTCGCCCCGCACTCCTACCCGTGCAGCATTTCCGCCGTCCGGTCGACGAGGGAGGCGAGCACCTGCTCGAGGGCGGCCCGATGCGCCTCGACCACGCCGTCCTCCGAGGGGTCGGGCACGTCGAACGGGGCGCCGATGGCCACCGCCATCGAGCTGAACGGCCGGGGAACCTGGGTCCGGTCCCAGCTCGAGGCCGACCAGTGGTGCTCGGCCTCGATGTGGAAGGGCAGGATGGGGCAGCCGGTCACCCCCGCGAGCCACACCGCGCCGGGCTGGACGCGGCGCGCGGGCCCGCGCGGGCCGTCGACGGTGAAGGCGGCGGGACGTCCCGCCGCGACGTCGCGCTTGAGCTGGATCAGGGCGCGCCGGGCGCCCCGGGACGTCGAGCCGCGGGCGGTGCCGTAGCCGAAGCGCCGGATGATGCGGGCGATCCACTCGCCGTCGAAGTTCCGGCTCGTCATGACCACGATGCCGCGGCCGCGCCAGAAGTACGTCGCGGGCAGGATGCGCCCGTGCCAGAAGGCGAAGATGGGCTGTCGCCCGCGGGCCACGATGGCGTCGTGGTGCTCCATGCCCTCAATGCGCCAGCGGAGCGTGCGGCAGAGCAGCCCGATGAGGGGGGCGCCGACCCCGGCGATGGTCCGGGCCTGCGCGAGCTGCCAGGAAGTGAGGGAAGAGGAAGCCGCGCCCGGGCCGGCGCCCACGCTACATCCCTTCGTACTCGGGACCGCCGCCGCCCTCCGGCGGCACCCAGTCGATGATCTGGTAGGGGTCCATGATGTCGCAGGTCTTGCAGTGGACGCAGTTCGACGCGTTGATCTGCAGCCGGCGGCCGTTCCCGGTCCCGTCGTCGACCATCTCGTAGACGTTGGCGGGACAGAAGCGCACGCACGGGTTGCCGTACTCCTCGCGGCAGCGGGTGCGGCAGACGTCGGTGTCCTGCACGAGGAGATGGACCGGCTGGTCCTCGTCGTGGCGGGTCCCCGAGTAGTGCACGTTGGTGAGCTTGTCGAAGGTCAGCGCGCGGTCCACCTTGACCGCGTTGCTCGGCGTGTCGGGATCGGCGGGGCCGTCGGGATAGTAGCCCGCCAGCGACGCCAGCCGCTCGTGGCCGGGCTCGCTCGCGAGCGGCCGCGCCGGCCACCGGCCGTCGGTCAGCCACGCCAGCCCCGCGTACGCGGCGCCCGCGGCCAACCCCGCCCCGAACGCCTGATGCACGTTGCGCACCGGGTAGAGCTCGCGGCGGATGCCGCCGCGGTTGATGAGCTCGCGGTACCTGACGAGCCCGGCGGCCGACACGTCGCCGGCCCGCACCGCCGCGAAGGCGGCCTCGGCGGCGTGGATGCCGCTGTGCATCGCGAGGTGGATGCCCTTCAGCCGCATGGAGTTGAGGAACCCGGCGGCGTCGCCGACGATGAGCGCGCCGTCGAGATGGCACCGGGGAATGGCGTACCAGCCGCCCTCGGGCAGCGCCTTCGCGCCGTAGCGGGTCATCTCGCCGCCCGCGAGGAGGCCGGCCACGAGGGGATGCTGCTTGAACCGCTGGAACGCCATGTGCGGATCGAAGCGCGGGTCCCGGTAGTCGAGCCCCACCACCAGCCCGATCGCCACCCGCCCCTCGGGCAGCACGTAGATGAAGCCGCCGCCGAACTCCTCGTGCCGCAGCGGGTACCCGAGCGTGTGCACGACGGTGCCCGGCTCCTCGCGCTCCGGCGGAATCTGCCAGAGCTCCTTGATGCCGAGGGCGTAGGTCTGCGGCGCCCCGGCGTCGAGCCCGTGGCGGCGAATGAGGGTCTTGGTGAGGTTGCCCCGGACCCCGTCGGCGAAGATGGTGACGGCGGCCCGGATGTCGACGCCCGGCTCGAAGGCCCCCTTCGGCCGGCCCGCCTTGTCGAGCCCGCGGTCGCCGGTCCGCACGCCGACCACCCGGTCGCCGTCGTACAGCACCTCGGTGCCCGCGAACCCGGTGAAGACGTCGACGCCCTCGGCCTCCGCCTGCTCTGCGAGCCAGCGGACGAAGCGGTTGAGGGAGATGACGTAGTTCCCGTGGTTGCGCAGGGGCGGCGGGGTGATCGGCGCCCGAAACCGGGACTTCGCGGTGAGATAGTAGATGCGGTCCTGCCGCACCGGCGTCTCCAGCGGCGCCCCGCGCTCCTTCCAGTCGGGCAGCAGGGCGTCGAGGCCCGACGGGTCGAGCACCGCCCCCGAGAGCATGTGCGAGCCGCTCTGGCGCGACTTCTCGAGGACCGCGACCGAGAGGGGCTCGCCGCCCTCCTGACGCTGCAGGGCGGCGAGGCGGATGGCCGCGGACAGGCCGGCCGGCCCGCCGCCGACCACGAGGACGTCGACGTCGAGGGTTTCGCGCTCCATCAGGCGTCGAGGGCGGCGATTATCGCGGGGACGACGTCGAACAGGTCGCCGACGATGCCGTAGTCGGCGACCTCGAAGATGGGCGCCTCGGCGTCCTTGTTCACGGCCACGATGGTGCGGGAGCCCTTCATGCCCACCAGGTGCTGGATGGCGCCGGAGATGCCCAGGGCGAGATAGAGCTTCGGGGCGACGGTCTGGCCCGAGCTGCCGATCTGGCGGTCCATCGGCAGCCAGCCGGAATCGCAGATGGGCCGCGACGCCGCGACCTCGGCCCCGAGGGCGGTCGCGAGGGACTCGACGAGGCTCAGGTGCTCCTGGCCCTTGATGCCGCGCCCGACGGCCACGATGCGCTCCGCCTGGGTCAGGTCCACCGCCTGCTTCGCCTCCTGGAACGGCGCCTCCGCCGACTGCCGGATCGCGCCGGGCTCCAGGGTCACGGCGAACTCGCGCACCGGCGCCGGCGACGCCCCGCGCTTCAGGGCGTCGGGCCGGAACGCGCCGATCTGGAAGCTGACGAAGTGCGGCGCGGGGCCGGTGGGGGCAACGTCGGCCACGAACTTGCCCTGGAACATGGGACGCACGAACGCGAGGCGGCCGTCCCGCGGCCGGGTCCCGACGCAGTCGGCGACGAGCGACCGGCCGAGCCGCGCCGCGAGCCGGGGGGCGAACTCGCGCGTCTGATAGGTATGGGCGAGGAAGACGAGGTCGGGGGCGGCGTCGGCCACCACCGCCGCGAACGCCGCCACGAAGCCGTCGGGGGTGTACGACTCGAGCTCGGGATGGCCGACGGCGAGGACCGACTCGACATCGGCCGCGGCCAGCTCGGCCGCCACCGCGCCCGGATCCCCGCCGGCGACCGCGACCCGCACCGGCCGGCCCATCTGCTGGGCGGCGACCAGCGCCTCCCAGCTCGCGTTGTTCAGGACGCCGTCTCGTTGCTCCGCGATCACCAGCACCATGTCGGTCACTTTCACTTCACGGGGTCAGATCGCCCGCGCTTCTTCCCGCAACGCCTTGACCAGCTCCGCCGCCGCGTCGGCCGGAGACCCGTCGATCATCCGCGTCTGCTTGGTCTTCTCCGGGACCCGAATCTCGAGAATCTCCTGACCCGGGGCGAGATCGGCAGCCGCCTCGACCACGCGGACCTCCTTCCGCTTCGCGGCCATGATGCCCTTGAGGGTGGCGTAGCGAAGCTGGTTGATGCCGCTCTGAATCGTCAGGAGGGCCGGCGTGGGCATCGAGACCCACTGGAACCACCCGCCTTCGAGCTCGCGCTTCACCCGCAGCCGCCCGTCGGCGGCCTGCACCTCCATGATGATGGTGGCGTGGGGGATGCCGAGCAGCTCGGCGAGGACGACCCCGGTCTGGGCGAACCCCTGGTCGTCGGACTGCAGACCGGTCAGCACGAGGTCGAACCCCTCGTCCCGGATGGCGGCGGCGAGGGCCCCGGCGACCATGGACGCGTCGGCGGCGGCGAGCCCGTCGCCCTCGACCCGTATCGCCCGGTCCGCGCCGCGGGCCAGCGCCTCCCGCACCACCTGGGCCGCCCGCGGCGGCCCGGCCGAGCACACCACGACCTCGCCGCCGTGCCCCTCCTTCAGGCGCAGGGCCTCCTCGAGGGCATAGGCGTCGGGCTCGTTCATCTCGAAGCTGGCGTCCCGGTCCTGGACCCAGGTGCGGGCCTCGTCGACGCGCAACGGCCACTCGCGGGTCACGACCTGCTTCACGCAGACGGCGATCTTCATTCGCTCCTCGTCATCGCGCGGCGACCGTCCGCCGCATCAGGCATGGCCCGGCAATCGTCGCCTTCGGCTCCGCCGGCCGCCCAATCGACCCTGCATGGGCCCGCGCCGTTCTACGGCGCGGACTCGTGGTGGCGTCGAAACAGCAGCGAGGCGTTGGTCCCGCCGAACCCGAACGAGTTCGACAGGCCGTACTCGAGCGAGGCCGGCCGCTTCACGTTGGGGACGTAGTCGAGATCGCAGTCGGGGTCGGCGTTCTCGAGGTTGATGGTCGGCGGGAGAACCTGCTCGCGCACCGTCAACGCCATTATCCCGGCCTCCACCCCGCCCGCCGCCCCGAGCAGGTGGCCGGTCATCGACTTCGTCGACGAGACCGCGAGGCGGCGGGCATGGTCCCCGAAGCACCGCTTGATGGCCAGCGTCTCGATGCGGTCGTTGAACGGCGTGGACGTGCCGTGCGCATTGATGTAGTCGACCTCGTCGGGCGCGATGCCCGCCTGCTCGACCGCCGCCTTCATCACGCGGAAGGCGCCGTCCCCGTCCTCGGCCGGGGCGGTCACGTGATGGGCGTCGGCGGACATGCCGTAGCCGACGAGCTCCGCGTACACCGGCGCCCCCCTCGCCAGGGCCCGCTCGCGCTCCTCGAGGATGATGACGCCGGCGCCCTCGCCGATGATGAACCCGTCGCGGTCGCGGTCGAAGGGGCGGCACGCGCGGGTAGGCTCGTCGTTGCGGGTCGACAGGGCGCGCATCGCCGCGAACCCGCCGACGCCCATCGGGGTGATCGCCGCCTCGGAGCCGCCCGCCACCATGACGTCCGCATCGCCCCGCAGGATCGTCTCGAAGGCGTCGCCGACGGCGTGCGCCGACGCCGAGCAGGCGGTGCAGGTCGCCGAGTTGGGTCCCTTCGCGCCGAGGCGGATGGACACCTGGCCGGCGGCGAGGTTGATGATCGCGGCGGGGATGAAGAAGGGCGAGATCTTGCGCGGGCCCCCGTTGAGCAGCGCCAGGTGCTCGCGCTCGATGGTGCTGAACCCGCCGATGCCGGACGCGATGTACACGCCCACGCGGGGCGCGATGTCCGGCGTCACCTCCAGTTGCGCATCGGCGCGCGCGAAGTCCGCGGCGGCGATGGCGTACTGGATGAAGACGTCCATCTTCTTGACGTCCTTCCTGGTGATGAAGGCGAGCGGATCGAAGCCCTGCACCTCGCCGGCGATGCGCGCCGCATAGCCCGAGGCGTCGAACTTCGTGATCGGGCCGATGCCGCTCCGGCCCTCGCACAGCGCTTCCCAGGTCTCCGACGTACCGATACCGAGCGGCGACACGAGGCCGACGCCCGTCACCACAACCCGCCTGCTCACAGTCACTCCCGTCCGGGCCGCCCTACTTCTTCTTCGAGTGCGCCTCGATGTACTCGACGGCCTCCTTGACGCGGGTGATCTTCTCCGCGTCCTCGTCGGGAATCTCGAGGCCGAACTCCTCTTCGAACGCCATCACGAGCTCCACCGTGTCGAGCGAGTCGGCCCCGAGGTCGTCCACGAACGACGCGTCCGACGTCACCTCTTCCTCGTCGACACCGAGCTGCTCCACGATGATGCCCTTCACCTTTTCAGCAACCGCCATTCACTCGCCTCCTACATGTACATTCCACCGTTCACCGCGAGCACGTGCCCCGTCACGTACGCGGCCTCGTCGGACGCCAGAAAGCCGATGGCGCCCGCGACCTCCTCGGTCGTCCCCAGCCGGCCCAGCGGTATCTGCGCGAGCATCGCCGCCTGCGCCGGCTCGGTCAGGGCTGCCGTCATGTCCGTGTCGATCATGCCGGGGGCCACCACGTTCACGGTGATCCCGCGCGAGGCGACCTCCCGCGCCAGCGCCCTCGAGAACCCCTCCAGACCCGCCTTGGACGCCGCGTAGTTGGCCTGCCCGGGGTTGCCCATCCGTCCCACCACCGAGCCCACGTTGATGATGCGGCCGCCGCGTTGCCGTATCATGGGCCGCAACACCGCGCGCGCGCAGTTGAACGCCGCCGTGAGGTTGGTGGCGACCACCGCGTCCCAGTCGGCCGGCGACATCCTGAGCGCGAGCCGATCGCGCACGATGCCCGCGTTGTTGACCAGCACGTCGACGCGGCCGTACTCGTCGAGCGCGGTCCTGACCATGGCGTCGACGCGCCGCGGGTCGGTGACGTCGGCGCTCACCGCGACCGACCGGCCGCCCGCGGCGCGGATCTCCCCGGCGACGGCATCGGCATGGTCGCCGCGCGCAGCCGCCACCACCGCCGCCCCGGACGCCGCGAGCCGCCTCGCCGCCGCCCGCCCGATGCCGCGCGAGGCGCCGGTCACGATGGCGACCCGGTCCGCCAGGGGGCCCGACACGGTGCTCCCGGTCACGCCGCGAGGGCCGCCACCGCCCGGCCGACGCCGTCCGGATCCGCGACCGACAGCAGGCGCGCGCCCCTGTCGATCCGCTTGATGAGGCCGCTCAACACGTTGCCCGGGCCCACTTCGACGTACGTGTCGACCCCTTCCGCCGCAAGGCGCTGGACGACCTGCTCCCACCGGACCGGCGCCGTCACCTGATCCACCAGGGCCGAGACCACGGCGGCGGCGTCACGCTTCGGCTCCGCGTCCAGATTGGCCACCACGGGGATGGCCGGGTCGGACACCACGAGCGCGCGCAGGTCCCGTTCGAGCCGATCCTGCGCCGGCTGCATCAGCGCGCAGTGGAAGGGGGCGCTGACCGGCAGGGCGCGAACGCGCCTCGCGCCGAGCGCCTTGGCCCGGTCGCCCGCCCGCCGCACCGCGTCGGCCGCGCCGGCGATGACGACCTGGCCGGGGGCGTTCAGGTTGGCGGCGCTCACCACCTGCTCCCCCGCCGCCTCCCGGCACGCCTGCTCCACCAGCGGCGCCTCCAGCCCCATCACCGCCGCCATGGCCCCGTCGCCCACCGGCACCGCCTCCTGCATGTAGCGGCCCCGGCTGCAGACCGTGCGCACCGCGTCGGCGAACGACAGCGTCCCCGCCGCCACGTGCGCGGAGTACTCCCCGAGGCTGTGGCCGGCCAGCCAGCCGGGCCTCACCCCCCGCTTCATCAGCGCCCGGGCCGCCGCCGTCGAGACGGTGAGCAGGGCCGGCTGGGTATGCTCGGTCAGCACGAGCCGCTCGGCCGGACCCTCGAAGCAGAGCCCGCTGATGCCCACCCCGAGCGCCGCGTCGGCCTGCTCGAACGTCTCGCGGCACTCGAGGAACCCCTCCGCGAGCGCCTGCCCCATGCCCACGTGCTGCGAACCCTGGCCCGGAAATACGAATGCGATCATCGACTGGCTTCGACGACGGGCGAACGACCGCGACCGCGAGACGGGGCGGCTCAGGCCTCCTTGACGGACCGCACCTGACGGCCGCGGTAGTAGCCGCAGTAGGGGCACACCTGATGCGGCGGCCTCCGCTCGTGACACTGCGGGCACTCGCCCAACTGGACCGGGTCGAGGTTCTGATGCGTGCGGCGCTTCGCCGTGCGTGACTTGGAATGACGTCGCTTCGGATTGGCCATGTGATTCTCGAACTCTCTCCGGCGCCGCGGCATCGCGCCGGCCCCCGGGCCGCCCCACGGGGCCTCGCGCGCACGAAGCCCTCGACGCACCGCCCGACGGCGCCTCCGCCGCGGGTCGTCGCTAGTGCTTCAGGAGCCGCTTCAGTCCCGCCAGCCTGGGATCCTCCCACTCGTCGGCGCATTGGCACGGCGCCGTGTTCCGGTTGCCCCCGCACACGGCGCAGAGCCCCCGGCATTCCGCGCGGCACAGCGGCTTCATGGGCAGCGCGAGCTGGAACTGCTCCTGGACGAGGTGCCTCAGGTCGATCTGCTCGTCCCGGTAGAACGCCGTGCTCAGGTCCTCTTCCTCGATGCGAACCTCGCCGTCCCCGCGGTTCTCCGAGGCCGGCAGGTACAGGAGATCCACGTCGATCCCGGCATCGAGACGGAAGGCCTCGAGGCAGCGGCTGCAGTCGAGCTCCAGCTCGCCCTCGATCCGGCCCGACAGCCGGTAGTCGGTCCCTCCCTTCGCAACCAGCAGATCGAGGGCCACGACCCCCGGCACGCGATAGTGCCGCCCCCCGTCCGGGGTCAGCGACCCGGCCGGGAACCGTCTGTGAACGTCGGTCCGGGGCCCCTCGACGACCCGCAGATCGAGATGCGGGGAGGACGCCGCCCCCGCCGGCCCGGCTGCCATCGGCTCCATCTCCATCGACTCCGACCACGGTGGTGACCGGCTCACGGGACCGGGCGCCGGACGAATCCAGAATTATAACCGCAAGGTTTTCGTTCCCGTTACACCAAAGCGGCGGAGCCCCGGACCGTCCCGCCCTCGTCCTCCCGGCCGGCGGCCCCCGTCACCCAGGGCCGCGGGATGAACAGGCGCTTGTACAGGTGGACGGCGAACCGATCCGTCATCCCCGCGATGAAGTCCCGCGCCGCCGCGTCGGTCCCGTCCGACTGGAGCGTGCGGGGGTCCAGAAACGCCTCCGGCGCCCGACGCACCCGCTCCCAGAGCCCGCCGATGATGCCGGAGGCCTTGGCCATCTCGGCCGTCGCCACCCGGCTCTCGTACACCGCCTCGAACAGGAACGCCCGCAACGCCGTGAGCGCCTCGAGGACCGGCGGGCTCATGCGGAGCTCGACGTCGGGCCTCGTGGCCCGGGTCGCGGTGACCACGTCGGACACCAGCGTCCCGATGCGCCGGGAAGAGGTGCGGCCGAGCCGATCGAGGGGAGCCGCGGGCAGATCGGACGACGCGATGACCCCCGCGCGGACCGCGTCGTCGATGTCGTGGTTCACGTAGGCGATCATGTCCGCGACCCGTGCGACCTGTCCTTCGAGGGTCGCGGCGCGCCGGGCCGGCTCCCCCCCGAGGGGCGCGCCGTCCTTGCCCTTCGAGTGCTTGGCAATCCCGTTCCGGACCTCCCACGTCAGGTTGAGGCCGCGGCGGTCCCGCTCGAGCACGTCGACGATCCGCAGGCTGTGCCCGTGATGGCTGAACCCCCCCGGCATCAGCCGGTCGAGAACCGCTTCGCCGGCGTGGCCGAACGGGGTATGGCCGAGATCGTGCCCGAGGGCGACGGCCTCGGTCAGGTCCTCGTTCAGGCCGAGCACCTTGGACACCGTGCGCGCGATCTGGGCCACCTCGAGCGTGTGGGTGAGCCGCGTCCGGTAGTGGTCGCCGGCCGGCGAGAAGAAGACCTGGGTCTTGTGCTTGAGCCGGCGGAACGCCTTGCTGTGCAGGATGCGGTCGCGGTCGCGCTGGAAGGCGGGCCGGATGGGGTCCTCGGGCTCGGGCCGGAGCCGCCCCTTCGACTCGCGGCTACGCGATGCGCAGGGCGCGAGGTACTCGGCCTCGCGGGCCTCCAGCTCGTGTCGAATCATGAGAGCACACGTCCCGTCCCGTAGCGGATGGCCGCGTCGAGCCGCTCGGCCACCGCGTCGCACGCCGCGGGATGCTCGCCCGGCGTCCCCATCCAGTGCACTCCCGGCTCGCCCTTGAACCACGTCAACTGCCGGCGGGCGTAGCGGCGGTTCTCGCGGACGACGAGGTCCCGGGTGCCGCGCAGGTCGCGCTCGCCGCGCAGGTGCTCGAGGACCTGGCGGTACACGAGGCCGCCGAACGGCCCCGCGTCCTCGGGCACGCCCCGCGCGAGCAGGCCCCGAACCTCGTCAAGCAAACCCCCGGCCAACTGACGGTCGACCCGGTCGGCGATGCGGGCCTCGAGCTGCTCCATGGGCAGCCGCAGTCCCACCGTGAGCACGGCATGGCCCGCGATCGGCGACCGCGTCGCCGCGAAGTGGTCGGTCAGGGTCCGGCCGGTCAGCCGCAGCACCTCCAGCGCGCGGACCAGTCGCTTCTCGTCGGCCGGGTGAATCCGCCGCGCCGACGCCGGATCGTGACGCGCGAGCAGCCGGTGGAGGGCGCCGGCGCCCCGGCCGCGGGCCACCCGCTCCAGCCGCGCCCGGAGCCCGGGGTCGCGCCCCGGGCCCTCGAACAGCCCCCGCGTCAGGGCCCGGTAGTAGAGCCCGGTGCCGCCCGCCACGATGGGCAGCCGGCCCCGCCCCGTCACCTCGCGCACCACCCGGGCCGCGTCCCGGCGGTACCGCGCCGCCGAGTACACCTCGACGGGCTCGACGATGTCGATCAGATGGTGCGGAACCCCCCGTTGCCGCCCGGCGGGGACCTTGTCGGTCCCGATGTCGAACCCGCGGTAGACCGCGGTCGAGTCGCATCCCAGGACTTCGCCGCCCACCCGCGCCGCGATCGACAGCGCGAGCGCGCTCTTCCCCGTCGCCGTCGGCCCGACGACGGCCAGCAGCACCGGCCGCCCTTCCCGGTCCCGCAGGCGGTCGCGCGTCACCCCAGGAACGCCATCGCCAGCACCACCGTCAACAGGATCAGGAGGCCGAGCTGCTGGCGTTCGGTCAGTCGCGGCGGCTCGATCATGCCGGAATCAGCGGTACTGCGGCGGCGGCCGCTCGTTGAAGTAGAACGTCACCGTGAAGAAGACGCTGTCGTCCGGATACTCCGGGGGCAACGGGTAGGTCGGGTTCGATCCGCGAATCGCGTTGTAGGCCGAGTTGGTGAACGCGTCGATCGTGGACGGCCGCTCGACCGCGAGGTCGGTCAGCGTCCCGTCCATGTGGACGTTGAAGGTCAGGACGACGTTCCCCGACATCGACATCGCGGCGTAGGGAATGAACCAGTTGCGGTAGATCTGGGACCGGAACCGCGCGAGCCACGAGCCGAAGTCGACCCCCTTCGAATCGAACTGGATGTCGGGGCCGTACTCGTCGGTACGGCCGCGCAGGTTGTAGTACTGCCGGTTGCGAGCGACGCTGTCGAGCCCCCGCAACGCCCGGTTCAGAATCGTGCCCGGCCGGTCGCCGAGGGGACGCGGCCGCGACATGCGCTCCGCCAGCCGCGGCGGCGACTCGCCCTCTCCCTCCCCCGGCTCCGCCTCGGCGCCCTCCCCGGACTCGTCCGGCGCGCCGTCCTCGAACCCGTCGGACGCCTCTTCCGGCACCGCCTCGAGCGCCTCCGGATCGTCACCGAGCGAGGTCAGCGGGTCGAGCCCCTCGTCGGGGTCCGGGGTCTGCACGAACTCGAACGTGTTGCCCTCGGCATTGGGCAGGTCGTTCACCGGGTCCTCGGCCTGGGTCGGCGACCGGGCCACGCGGTCCTGGTCGGACAGGTCCGCCGCGGGCGGGGGGGCCGGCGCGGGCGGGTCGACCAGCGTGTCGACGAAGATGAACCGCGGCGCGTCGTCGGGAACCTGACGCAGCGCCAACTGCTCGGCCGCCGCCAGCTCCGCCAGCTCCGCCAGCCGCTGGGCCCGGCGCTCCATCGCCTCCTGCACGAACGGCAGGCGGGGCCCCAGGAGCACCAGCAACGCTATCAGCAGGTGGGTGAAGAAGGAGAGGAGCGCGCACTCGCGGTAGGACATCGCCGACTCGACGGTCGGCGTCTCGAAGCGGCGGCTCTCGAAGTCGAAGTACATGGGTCGGGAGCGTGGCCCCCAGTATACCGCGCTCTCAAGCGCTCATCGGCTTTCGGGCGACGTAGAGGTAGACGATGCCGAGGGCGAGGCGGTCGACGCGGACGTCGCCGAAGCCGCACTCGCGAAGCACCGCGGCCAGCGCGTCCGGCCCGAGGAAGGCATGGACCGAGGCGGGCAGGTAGGCGTACGCCTCGGCGTGGCGCGACAGCCACCGGCCGACGCGGGGCAGCACGTGCCGGAAGTACCACAGATAGGCCCCCCGGATCAGGGGCAGGCGCGGCTCCCCGAACTCCAGGATCGCCAGCCGGCCGCCCGGCTTGAGGACGCGGGCGATCTCCCGGACCGCCTGCGCCGGATCGACCACGTTCCGGATGCCGAACCCGATGGTCGCGGCGTCCATCGTCGCCGGCCCGCACGGCAGGCGGCAGGCGTCGCCCCGCACCAGCCGGACCCGCCCGCCGAGCCCCGACGCCCGCACCTTGCGGAGCCCGACGTCGAGCATGGCCCCCGCGAAGTCGACCCCGAGCACCGCCCCGGCCGGCGCGTCCCCGCCGCACGCGGCGATCGCGAGGTCCGCGGTGCCCGTGCACACGTCGATGACCCGGGCGCCGGCCGGCGCCCCGACCGCCGCCACCGCCTGCCGCCGCCACCGCCGGTCGAGCCCCGCGCTGAGCACGTGGTTCAGGCCGTCGTAGCGGTGCGCGATGGCGTCGAACATCCCCGCGATGCGCCCCGGCGTCTTGTCGAGGGGAACCGCCCCGTCCCCGCCCGCCCGGCGCGCCGGGTCCCCCGTCATCCCGTCCATGGGGGATAGAGGGCGTGGGGGACGCCCAGCGCGTCGAGGATCTTCCCGGCCATGAAGTCGGCCAGGTCGTCGAGGGTGCGGGGGCCCTGGTAGAACGCCGGCATCGCGGGCAGCACCGTGGCCCCCGCCTCGGCCGAGGCCACGAGGTTGCGGAGCTGCGGCAGGCTCATGGGGGTCTCGCGGGGCACGATCACGAGGGGGCGGCGCTCCTTGAGCATGACGTCGGCGGCGCGCTCGATGAGGCTCCGCGACAGCCCGTGCGCCACCCCGGCGAGGGTCTTCATGGAGCAGGGCACGATGGCCATCCCCGCGCAGGCGTAGCTGCCGCTGGCGATCGACGCCCCGAGGTTGCGGTTGCTGTGGACGACGAGGGCGCCGGCCTGCACGACATCGCCGTAGCGGTCGGCCAGGTACTCGAGCAGCCGGTCGCACGAGGCGGCCTCGCCGAGCTCGTCGTGCAGCAGGCGCCGGCCGAAGTCCGAGACCACCAGCTCCACCCGGAGGCCGCCGGCGAGGAGGGCCGCGACGGTGCGCACCGCGTACAGGGCCCCGCTCGCCCCGGTGACGCCCACCGCGACGCAACGCCCGCGTTCATCCGGCATGGAGGGCCCCGGCCGTCGCGGCCAGGTAGAAGAGACCCACGTACCCGTTCACGTCGAACGCCTGCTTCACGCGCGAGAGATCGTCCGCCCGCACCATCGACTGCTCCCACGCGAGCAGCGCCGCGACCCCGCCGACCCCCGCGAGGTACCAGGCGCCGAGGGGAGCGGCCAGGGCCACCGCGGCCATCGCCGCCACCGTCCCGACGTGCAGCCAGCGGGCCATCACCAGCGACCGGCCCACGCCGAAGCGGACGGGAATGGAGCGCAGGCCGTTCGCGCGGTCGAACTCCAGGTCCTGGCAGGCGTACAGGATGTCGAAGCCCGCGACCCACGTGCCGATGGCGAGGGCCAGCAGCCAGGGCTCCCATCCGGCGCCCCCGCCCGCGGCCAGCCAGCCGCCGACCGGGGCGACGGCGAGGGCCAGCCCCAGGTACATCTGGGTCCACGTCGTGAACCGCTTCGCCAGCGAGTACCAGAACACGATGGCGAGGGCCAGCGGGGACAGCGCCAGGCAGATCCACCCGAGCTGCGTCGTCACGAGGACGAAGGCGACCGACGACGCCGCCACCAGCCCGATCGCGTCGCCCCGCGAGAGCGCCCCGCGCGGCAGCTCGCGACCGGCGGTCCTCGGGTTCAGGGCGTCGTAGCGCGCGTCGACGAGCCGGTTGAACCCCATCGCGGCGGTGCGCGCGGTCACCATCTCCGCGACGATCCAGCCGACGCGGGCGAGCGTCAACGGATGCTGCTCGGCCGCGAGGAGGGCGCCGACGAGGGCGAACGGAATCGCGAAGATCGAATGGCCGAACCGTACCAGCGAGAAGCACGATCGGACGTAGCGCAGGGCCGAAGCCGTCATGTCGAGTCGTTCAGGACAGTGACCGATACAAGGTTGCCAACTGCGCCCCGAGCAGCCGGTCTCTACGGGATGGCGCGCTCGGCACGTGGCGACAAAATGCCGTCACCGTCCCTGGATGCCGGAGGGCGCCCCGCGGACGCGCACGAGGGCGCGCCGTCGTCAGCGGGCGACGCCGTCGAGCCGCACCACGCGGTCCGGCGTGACCCCGCCCAGGAGGTATTCTTCCACATCGCCCACGCCGGGGGGAATACGCACCCCGATGAGGTCGGCGCGGCGGCCGGGCGCGATGGCCCCGAGATCGTCGTCGAACCCGAGGGCCTCCGCCCCGTGAAGCGTCGCGCAGGCCAGCAGGCGGCGGACCGGCGCCGACGGGGCGAGGCGGCGCATGAGGGCGAGCTCGCTGAAGAGGTTGAGGTCGGGGACGCTGGCGAGGCTGTCGGTGCCGACCGCGAGCCGCACGCCGGCCCGCAGGAACCGCTCGACCGGCGGGTGGCCGACCCCGGTCCAGGCGTTGCTGCGCGGGCAGGTCACCAGGAACGCGCCCCGTTCGGCCAGCCGGCGCAGCTCGGGGTCGGTCAACTGCACGCCGTGGACCGCCACGAGCCCCTCGCGCAGCCAGCCGAGGCGGTCGAGGTACTCGACCGGCCCGCACCGCGGCGGCGTCCAGGCCGGGTCCCAGCGCCCGATCCGCTCGAGGAGCCGGCGCCAGGGACCTCGCCCCGTCTGCAGGAACTCGAGCTCCTCCGGCGACTCCGCGAGGTGGATGGACCGGGGACCGTCGAGACCCCGCCGGGCCGCCGCGTCGAGGGCCGCGAACGCGGCGGGCCCGACCGAGTAGGGGGCGTGCGCGGCCAGCCCCACCCGCAGACCGCCGGCCGGCCCGAGCGAGAGGAGGTCGTCCGCCGCCGCGTCCACGGCGGCGTCCGCCGCGCCGGCGGGAAACGCGATGACCTCCCTGAAGACGCGGGCCGGCATGCCGGCCTCGGCCAGTATCGGCGCCGCCGCGGTGGTGTTGCCGATGTCCCCGAGCAGCCCCGTGCCCGACGCCCGCGCCTCGGCGACGGCCGCCCGGATGGCCTCCGGATCCGGCGCCCCCGTCTCGGCCCGGCGCTCGAGGAGGCGGTCGACCCAGCCGGGCATCGACGC
>JAJEEA010000100.1 GCA_022821235.1 Vicinamibacteria bacterium | reverse complement strand
CCGAACCGGGTCTACGCCGGCGTGGGGTCGAGGAGCACGCCGCCGGACATCCTCGACCGGATGGAGCGCATCGCGGAGGCGATGGCCCGCCACGGCTGGACGCTGCGCTCGGGCGCGGCGGCCGGCGCCGACAGCGCGTTCGAGGACGGCGCCGGGCGCGCGGGAGGACCGCGGGAGATCTGGCTCCCCTGGGACGGGTTCAACGGCCGGACCGCCGACGGCGCGACGCGCATCGGCCGCAACAGCGCCCGCAACCGCGACCGGGCGAGACAGGACCACCCGGCGTGGCACACCCTCTCCGACGGTGCCCAGAAGCTCATGGTGAGGAACGTCCACCAGGTCCTCGGCCCCGAGCCCGGGTCGTCCCCGCTCGCCGACGTGGTGCTGTGCTGGACGCCGAACGGCGCCGCGGGCGGCGGCACCGGCCTCACCGTCCGCCTCGCCCGGCGCCACGGCATCCCCGTCGTCGACCTCGGGACCGCGGACCAGCGGGAGCTCAGCGCCGCGGTCGGCGCCGCCCTCGAGCGCGGGCTTCCCCCGGACGTCGCCCGGCTGCTCGACGAGCGGCCCCGGCGGGCGGCGCCCGGCGCGTACCGGATCCTCGTGACCGGCGATCTGCGGAACGACGAGGCCGCCGCGCTCGAGCGGCGGCTCGACAAGCTGGCCGCGGACAGATCCGACGTCGCCGTGATCGCGGGAACGGACCCGGCGGCGGGAGCCGCCGCCGCGTGGGCCGCGGAGCGGGGGCACGCGAGGATCGACCCCGGCCCCCGCCGGGACAGCCGCCCGGGACCCGAGCCCCCCTCCTGCCGCGCGGCGAGGCTCCTGGCCGCGAAACCGCACGTCGTCGTCGAATGCGGCGGCGACTGGAGCGCCCACACCCAGGCCGTGCGCGACCTCGCCGAGATCGACGGGGTCGCGATCGAGCGCTGCGGCGACGTGGCGAGGCGGCCCACCGGCATCGAGCACCACATGGCGCGGGCCGAAGCCGAGCGCCGCCGGGCCGCCGAGCTGGCGACGCAGGCGGCCGGGAAGGCGCGCCGACGCCGGCCGGGCCGGTCCGACGCGGTCGACCGCTTCGTCGGCGAACTCGCGGAGCCGGGCGCCCGCATCGTCCGCGCGGCCGCGCGCCGGCACCGCGGCACCGACCCCGAGACCGTGCGGCGGGCCCTGTTCGTGACGAACAGCCCCGCCCGGGCCACGCTCCTCGGGGCCGACGCCTGGACCACACGCGACCGCCTCGAGAACGACCCGCTCGGCATCCTCACCCGCGGCGCGAGCCCCGCCGAGCTGCAGGCGGCCCTCAAGCTCGCACGGTCCGTGACGCGCGCCCTCGAACGGGCGGGACTGTCGACAGCCGCCTCCCGCACCCCCGAACCGTCCGCGGAAGGGATGCGGCCCCGACTGATCGCCGCCGAACGCGCGCGGCGAGCACCCCAGCCCACCCGCTGAACGTCCCCGCAACCGGCGGCGCAACCGCGACGGCGCGAACCGCCGCCCGCGGGACCCGTGCGCCGCCACCACCCCGAAATCGGCGGCGCACCCGCGGCGGCGCGAGAACCGACGCCCGCGGGACCCGTGCGCCGCCACGACCCTCGAAAGGAGCATCGAACATGTTCGGACTGTATCCCGCCGTACCGACCCGCCCGGCCGACTACGTGATCCACCGGGCTGGCCGGTCCCTGCGCAACGCCCGAGTCCGGCCCAGGGGCCTCACCCCGAGACGCCTGGCGCAGCTCGCCAACGGCGGGCGGGGCCGCGGCGCCCTGCGGTGGGCGACGCCCCGGCCGTGGATCGACGAGCCGGCCATCGTCCTCAGCGACGTAATCGCCGGCCCCGAGCCGTGGACGGGGACGCTGCTCGACCCCGCCGCGCCGCAGCGCGTGCCGGTCGGCGCGCTCCTCCGCGCCACGTCCGCCGAAGCCCGCCACTGGCTCGTGTGGCCGGACGGCGGCCTCCGCCCGCCGGCGGGGCTCGACGGCGACGACCCGCAATCGGTGGCCGCGTACATCGACGAGCCCGCGATGGCCCACTTCGGCCGCGAGCTCGACGCCGCCCGGCTGGCGGCGGCGGCCGGCGGCGAGGACGACGGCGACGGCGGCGAGCTGGCCGACGCGGTGACCGCCTGGATCGCCGACCTCCTGCGCCGCGGCACGGCGGCGACCCACCGGCCGCGCGCCCGCGTTCACCGGAACGCGCCGGCCCCCGGACGGAGCCTGGTGTGCCGATGGCTCTGACGCGCGGCACCCGAACCACCGTGATCACCCGCCGCGGGCGTACGCGGGCGGGGCTCGCCCAGTCGAGCGGCGAAGCCCGCCGGTGGCTCGCCGACGCGACGGACTACCACGGGGGCGGCCCCTTCGACCGCGCCATCGTCGCGATCAGCCGCGCCGGCGACGCCGAACGCCCGCGGATCCGCGTGCGCCGCGGAACGCCGTACGAGCGCATCGGCGATTGGCTCGGCGCGTGCCCCTCGCCGAACGACCCCCGCCACCCGCACCGCGGCGCGCTGCTGCGCAGGCTCCCGCCGGAGAGCGCCGCCCGGACCCTTGTCGCGCTACGGAACGGCATCATCGTGACCCTGACCGGACCGGCGAGCGAGGCGGGCAGGCCGCTCGACGCGTACCTGCGCCTGCAGGCGGCGGCGAAGACCGCCCCGGCGAACGGCATCGTCCTCGTGATGCACGTCGCGGACCGGCTGGCGCCCTGGATCGCCGTGAGCGCGGGCGACATCCGCATCGAACGCTTCTGACCGCCGCGGTCGCGTGCGCGAGGCGATACGTGCCCGCGCCGCCTGACCCCGCCGACCGCGCGGCCGTGGCCGCCCCGCCGCGATGGCGGTCGCCGACCGCGGCCTCCCCGGCAAGCAGCGTGCGCGGCCCCCGCGACCGAATCCACACCGAGCAACCGGCCGGTTCTGCGACGCCCCCGCGGCATCCCGAGCGATGCCCGGGACACTTGGCGCCCAGGCGGAGCCGCGCTCGAAAGGATGCGCGAATGGACCCAGAAATAGCCGACGACCGCGCCACGGCGGCCCCGACCGGCCGCACCACGCCGGCGACGGCCCCCCACACCGAGACCCGCATCGTCTGGCTCCCCGACGAGTGGGCCGTCTACATCGCGAACGGCGACGACCCGGAGAGCCCCGACTGGCCCATCGCGCTGTGCGACGAGGAGCTGCGCCGGCTCCGCCTCGAGGGCTTCGACACCGTGACCTGCACCGGCGACACGAGAGAGCTGCAGGAGTACCGCGGCGTCGTCGGCACACTCCGGGCATACGAGGCGCTCCGCGCCGGCGGCGGCGACGCCGTCACCCGCACCGTCACCCTCGTCCGCGAACGGACGGAGCTCCCCGCCGGCGACGTGACGCGCGAGGTCGCGCTCCACGTCAAGCTGACGCTGACACGGAGCGGGAGCCAGCCCGCCGAACGCCTCGCGGCGCGGGCCGTGCTCGAGGCGACCGGGCTCGAGCGCCGCGTCGCCCGGGCGTGGGGAAGCACCGCCGGCGCCCCCGTCGAGCCCGTCTGGCTGCACATCGACATCGACGGCGACGCCGAGCCGCTGCCCCGAGACGCCTGGACCGACCAGGACGCCATCGCCGCCCGCCACGGGAACCGCAACCGCATCGACCGGATCGTCCTGAAGGACCCCCGGCCGCCCGTCGGCCGGCGAACGGCAACGCCGGCGTGGTGCCGCCGTGCGCCGTTCTACGACCATGAAGGCCGGGTGCGCTGCTTCGCGTGCGACGGGATCAAGCACACGCCCGTCCACGACTGCCCGCGGCCGCCGCGGACGCCCCCCCTCGCGTACTGCCCGAACTGCGACCGATGGCAGTAGCCCGGCACGGCGTCGGAAGTCGTCGTCGAGCCGGTCCATTCGTACGCCCGATCAGCCAGCGGCTCAAGACGCTTGAACAAGGGCAATCCCATCGGCCGCCCGCCGCCGGCAGCAGCATATCCACGCCCCACCCGCATACACCCGCCCGCTCCCCTCATAACGCCGCCCCCGTCGCCGTCATCGAAGGAGAACACGACATGCCGAGAAGCCTGTCGAGGGCGCAGAGCGCCCCCGCATCGAGCCCGCCCGCCCTGCAGCCCGCCGAGCCGCCCGCGAAGTGGAACGCTTGGGTGGCCAGGCGCCGACATCCGCGGCGCCGGGCCACCTGCCGGACCGGCCGCCGCGACGTCACGCGCCGCACGAACGCCGGAGGCCGCCGGCGATGATCCTCAACCGCCGCATCGACCGGCCCAGGCCGCACCAGGTCTACATCGGCCGGCCCTCGAAGTGGGGCAATCCATTCAGGCTGACGCCCGGCGGCAACCGGATCCGCGTCATCGCCCTGTACCGCACGGACCTCGTCGACCGGCTGCGCACCGGCAGGGTGACGCGCGCCGAGCTCGCGGAACTGCACGGCCGCCCGCTGGTGTGCTGGTGCGCCCCGCTGGCGTGCCACGGCCACGTGCTGCTGGCGGCCGCCGCGTGGGCCGCGACCCAGCCCGGCGTCGGCCTGGAAGCCGCCACGTGGACGACCGAGCCCATCGAGCGCCTCGTCCGGCGCATGACACGACACGGAGCGCGAGCGGCATGACTCCACTCGACCGCATCACCAAGGCCCTCCTGAACGAACTCGAAACGAGGCATACGGCATGATGAAGCTCACGAACCGGAACATCCCCCTGGACCGCTTGACGCTGTCGCCCGCCAACGTACGCACGACGGGCGCCGACCCGGAGGACGACAAGGAGCTGCAGGCGAGCATCCTCTCCCTAGGCGTCCTCGAGAGCCTCCTCGTGGTCCCCAACGGCGACGACGCCTTCGCCGTGGTCGCCGGCGGCCGGCGGCTGGCCGCCCTGCAGCGGCTCGCCGAGGCCGGCGACATCCCCGCCGGGTACGTCGCGCCGTGCCGCATCTACAACGGCGGCGCCGACCCCGCCGAGGTGTCCCTCCACGAGAACGAGAAGCGGGCCGCGATGCACCCGGCCGACCAGTACGAGGCGTACGCGCGGCTGCGGGCCAAGGGCATGACGGCGGCCGAGATCGCGTCGCGGGCGGGCGTCAGCGAGCGGCAGGTCACGAAGTTGATGCGGCTCGGGACGGTGGCCCCGGAGCTGCTGGCCGCGTTCCGCAACGGCGAGATGGACCTCCAGACGCTGATGGCCTTCACCGTCACCGACGACTGCCGGGCGCAGCTCGACGTCTGGGCGAAGGCCCGCGGCGGCGGGACGATGTGGCCCGAGCACATCCGCCAGCAGCTCACCGAGGGCGCGGTCATCGGGAGCAGCGGGCTCGCGACGTTCGTCGGCCTCGAGGCGTACGAGAAGGCCGGCGGCCGCGTGCAGCGCGACCTGTTCAGCCAGTTCGACGACGAGGCGGTGTACCTGCTCGACCGCGGCCTCCTCGTGAAGCTGGCCGAGGCCGAGCTGAAGAAGACCGCCGACCGGCTCGCGAAGCGGTGGAAGTGGGTCGAGATCCAGATCGACCCCGACTGGGACCGGATCCACACGCTGCACAGGCTCCGCGGGGTGCCCGGGGCGGCGACCGCGGCCGAGCGGAAGCGCCTCGACAAGCTCGCCGACGAGCTGCAGGACATCGCCGACAGCCCGCCGATGGACCCGGCCGAGCAGGGAGCCGAGTACGCCCGGGGCCAGGAGCTGAACGCCAAGTACGAGAAGCTCGAGGCGCGCATCGCCGCCCGCATCAAGTACCGGCCCGAGGACATGCGCATCGCCGGCTGCGTCGTCACCCTCAAGGGTGCGCGGGCGGACGTGATCACGGGCCTCGTGCTCCCGGCGGACGTGCCGCCGAAGCCGAAGAAGACCGCCAGGAAGAAGGTGGCCGCCGCTCCGGCCGATGCTCCGGCGGACACCCCCGACGCGGACGGCGCGAAGCCCTCGGACGACGCGAAGCCCCCGGACGGCGGCGGAGAGCCCGCCGCGCCGCCGCCGGCCTTCGCCGAGCGGTTCCAGGAGCCGTGGACCACCCGCACCACGCGCAACCACCAGAGCCCCGAGGCCAAGCACGCCAAGGCCGCCGGCCTGAGCGCGGCCGTCATCGACGACCTCGCCGCGATCCGCACGGGCGTCGTCCGCGCCGCGCTGGCCAAACGCTTCGACCTCGCGTTCGACGTCGCGGCGTACCTCCTCGTGATGGACACATCGACGCGCGGCACCGAGCGTCCGGCCGACATCCGCCTCCTCCGCACCAGCCTGCGCCCCACGAACCGCAACAGCGAGAACGACTTCGCCGACGCGAACCCGGGCGAGAAGCTCCATGAGCCGCCCGCCGGCCCCTGGATGAAGCTCCGCGACGACCTGAAGCGGTTCGACGCGTTCCGGGCCCTCCCCGACGCCGAGAAGCAGGACCTGTTCGCCCGCGCCGTCTCGGCCGCGCTCCACAACCAGGCCGCCAATCAGCACCGCGCGCTGCCGATCGGCGAACGCGTGGTCGAGCTCCTCGACATCGACTTCGCCAAGGCGGTCCGGCCCACCGAGAAGTACTTCTGGAAGCGGCTGACCCGCGGCCGGATGCTCGAGATCGCGGAGACCGTCGTCGGCAAGGAGTGGGCGAAGGCCCGCCGCGGCCACAAGAAGGGACAGCTCGCCGCCGACATGGCCGCCGTGTTCGGCGACGACCCGCAGGGGCGGGCCGCACTCGACGCCGACGCGCGGGCGCGGGTCGAACAGTGGGCCATGCCGGGCTTCCGGCCCTGGGACGGCCCCGCCGTGAAGAAGGGGCGCTCCTGACCTCCCCAGCGACCGCCGCCCCGCCCAAAGCGGCACCACACTCCCGCTGCTCACCGACGCCCCGGAATCGTCCGCCACCTCGCCGACTGCCTGCAGCCCACCGCTCTCGCGCTACCGCCAGACTGGTTCGCCCCAACGCTGCGGCGAAACTCCGCCCACAGGCCCTGACGACCGGACGTCCCCAACCTCATCAGATGCCCCCCCGGCCTCAGCATCCCGCCGCTCGTCACGTTGGGCCGCTGAGTTTACCATCCGGCTTGACCCCCCAGGGGGCGCGGGGTAAACTCGCATAAGCGCCTCTCGGCGAACTGGCGCGTTGTGGAACATCTGACCTCGTCAACGTCTGGGTAGACCCACCAAGGACTCACGCTTGGAAGGGACCAATGTGTCCCGATGATGTCGGCCGGTCGTCCCACCGCCAACGTCTGTATGCCAAACGGCATAGACGGCTGGCCCCGTACACCGCCCGGTATATGCCTTGGCCGAGCCCCGACCCGCACATCCGACCCGTGTTCGCGCGCGCTGAGTGCCCACCGCCGACGGTGATGGCTGCCGCGATGACCCTAGCCGTCCGCCGCCAAAGACTTGACACCGTGGTGTATGCTCGCGATCTTGCGTGTACGCACGCGAGCGGCATGGTGAGGCCATCGGCGACTAGGCCTCGCAAGGCTTGACGATGGCAGCTAAAGATGTAGCAACCGCGCTGGCGCAGCAATTCTTGAGATCCGGCAACTTCGTGCTTGCTGGCGGGCAGGCGCGTGCCGTCAGACCCGCCGTAGCCGAGGCCGTTGATCTCCCGGAGTACGACGAATACGGCTTCTCCGGCCTCGCGGTGCAATCGGTCGGTGTTGAAGAAGGGCAGGAGGTCGACAATCCGCGGGTCCACGTCTACGTGACCAAGGGCGGCCGCCTCCCGCCCCGTGAAATCGTCCATAGAGGTGAGCCTGTCACCGTCGTCGTGAATCGGATCGGGCAGGTCGTGGTGAGGCCCGAAGCGGCAGTTTCCGTGACGCATTCGGGTGCCGTATACCTTCGTGGCGGGCGGGTGGCGTGCGGCAGTTCTTGTGCGCCGTCCGCTGAGCAATACGCTGGCACGTTGGGTGCCCTAGTGCGTAAAGTCGTTGACGAGGACCACAACGACAATAGTGGAGGCCCCCTCTTCCTGCTGTCTAACAACCACGTGCTGGCGGCAGGTAACCACACCCCTGTAGGGCAACCAATTCTATCACCGGCTAACGTAGATGCTCGGCCTGGTGCACGAGCCCCAGGAGAGGTCGGCCGCCACGCCGAAATCCGCGAGCTCAGAAGTGGGGATCCCGAGCTAGTACCAGCTGCATGCGACGATGTCGCAATAGCCGCTGCCGTGAACCCCGATCTTCTGTCATCCTGGCAGGGCGATGACTCCGGTTATGATACGCCAAGCGCCTGTGTCCCGATGGAGACCGGGATGGCCGTCAAGAAGTTCGGGCGGACTACTGGACTCACAGTGGGAACGGTTGAGGCTCGTCTTAGGCCATTTCCCATGCCCTACAGGTGCAGGCTTTTCAGTGCAGTAGTCTGGTTCGAGAACGCATGGTCCGTGCTCTGTGGCCGCGACCAGGACTCATTTGCGCTGCCTGGTGATTCCGGCAGCTTGGTTGTCACGGAGGACGAAACGCATGCAGTAGGCATCGTCTTCGCAGCTGGCGGTAGAAGCGCTCGCGGCGGAGGTTATGGAATCGTCATCCCCATCGAGCACGCCTTGTCTATGTTTGGCGGGCTGCAGTTAGTGAGTGGCCATGGGCTCTGATCTCACGGCGGCGACACTGGAAGAAGCTGCAAGAACATTGGAACTGGAGCTTCGGCGTGAAGCTTGGCTGTTGACCGTGGGTTTAGGTCGAGCCCCCAACGGAGCAGAGGCGCTGTTCGTGTATGCTAAGTCCCTCAGAGCTAAGCGCGAGCAGTCGAAGCGTCTACGTGAATGGAAGGGGTACCCGGTGCTTGTGAAGCACCTCAATGCGAGGCCAGCCGCACCGATCGGTAGAACTGCCTAGTCGCGCCGGGTGGGTTTACGGAGGTGCTCAGCAGCGATGGGGAACTCGGAATCCCCCACGGCGAGGGTACAAGTCGGAGGACGCGGCGGAAGTTGAAAGCGTTCGACGCGATGATGTTCCTGAAGTCGCAGCGGCTGGGGAACAGGGTAGAAGATTTGGTTAGTGCATCTTCACCATCAACACCTCGTCCTCTTGGCACCCTTATGAGATGGACCGCTCCGAATCGGCGAGATCCTTTCGCGTGGAGTATTGGAGGATGTGCTTGTACACCTCGAACATCATCCATTTCAGGTAGCGTGCGGTTGTAACGACTGGATCGGATTCGACCTCGTCCTCGGCACCGACTAGAGTGATCTGCTTGATCTCCTTGAGTCCGACTGTCTTGATATGTTCTTCGGCTAGTCTCGCGAGCCTCGGCAGGTGGAAGGTCGAGCTGACGAGGTAGAGCCAGGTCGAGTCGCCTCCAAGCGCCTTGGAGGTGAGCGTGTTTTCAAGGTTCCCTTGCGAGTTTGAGGACTTGTTCTCAAGCTTAATCTTCCATTTTCGCGGCGCTTCTTCGGTATCCCCTGCTTGACGACCGCCTTGTTGAAGAGAGCTTCCATCTGAACCGCTTCATCAGGCTGTGCTCTGCCGAACCCTGCATCGACCGGGTTCCTGCCCGAGAAGACGATCGTGGTTTTGGCCGGCGTCAGTTCCCCGAGTAGGCGGACACCAGCCCGCACGCGAGACGCCAGGATGTCGCGAGCCTGCGCGCCGACGAACAGGAAGAGGTTGGTCACCTTCCCGGCTCGGCCGAGCTGTCCTACTGACGTGGGGATGTAGTTCTGCTCGTAGGTCATTAGTTCGCAGTAGTGCAGAGCGGCGTCCGCCACGCGGTTCAGCGTCGCACTCGTTTGCGGCCCGCCGAGGTATCGGGTGCGGTAATCGATGTGCGCGTGCACAGCAGCCGCTAGTTCAGGCGGCAAGTTTCGGCGGTTTCCGTTGCTCACGGCTTCCAGGTCATTCTTACGTTGATCAACTCCTGGAAATCGAGAGTGCGCCACAGTGCCCCCCAATTTATTGCGCCGTGTTTCTCGCTCTCTTCCTGCTCGTCGAGACTCTTGACGAAGTACATAAATCCCTCCTCTCTACGGGTTTGTCGCTGAGTTCCGGCTTGCCGACGGCGTTCTTGAGCCGGTCCGCGAGCACGACGCCGAGCTGGCCGATTCGCCCGGTCCATCTCGTCGTTCAACTCGTCCATCTCCTCCTGGGGAACTGGTGCCATGCTAAGGAGTTCTGCGCCGTGGAACGATGTCTGGGTTCGATTCCTGCGGCACAGGACTCCTAGCCCCGAAAATTCGCAACGGGGTTGACTTGGGCACAAACCAGAACCCCTCGTTGGTACAAGTGTCCTGTCAGCAACAACTTGTGCCACCTACCGGAGCCCCTGCTCTACGTCCCACACGATATCACAGACTGTCGTATTCCCCGGATTCTCCGACAAGCCGCTCCTTGCTCGGTTGGATCAGTCTGCACACCAGCTTCGACAGCCCCCCAACACTCCTCAGAGAACCCTCGGACCCCGACCGCGCATCGACCAGCGACGACAGGACCAACCGACCCGACCGGGAGGAACCCGAAGCATGACGAACCATACCCGAGCCGTGCACGAACTCGTGCCATGGTTGCACGACGCCCTGGTTCAGCAAGCGGAGCCGCTCCACCACGTGTGCCGGCGCATCGCCCACGACCTCGAAACCGGCGTCCGGGACCCCGCCGACGCCGCGAGGCTGCTGAACGCGGCCCTCGACGCCTTCCCCCAGAACGGCAGCGCGGCGCCGCCGCCCTCCGACGTCGCCGAGCTCGCCGGCCGCATGCGATCCCTCGAACTCGCCCTCGCCATGACCGCCCTCCCCGGAGATGTCGTGATGATGAGCGCCACCGCCCACGCCCACCGATGCCTCGAGATCGGCATCGAGCGCGCGCGGGCCGACAGCGCCGAGAGCCTCCAATGAACGAATCCGCAATGCAGACAGACACGGACATCCGGTGGATACCCCTCCGGAACCTGGAGCCGTCCGACCGCAACGCGCGCACGACGGCGGCGCCGGCGGAAGCCATGCGCGAACTCGAAGCGTCGCTCGAAGCGCACGGGCTCCTCGAGAACCTCGTGGCGCGCGCCCACGACGACGGGAAGACGTTCCACGTGGTCGGCGGCGGCCGGCGCCTGCGGGCGCTCCGGAACCTGGCGAAGAAGCGCAAGAGCAGGTTCCGCACCACGACGCCGATACCGTGCCGGGTCATGCCCGCCGACGCGGTCGACGAGGAGATCAGCGCGGCCGAGAACCTGGTGCGCGTGAACATGCACCCGGTGGACGAGTTCACCGCGTTCCACACGCTGATCGAGCGCGGCCTGAGCGCCCGCGAGATCGCCAACCGCTTCGGCCTGACCTCCCGGACGGTGCAGCGGCGGCTGCGCCTCGGCGGCATCACCCCCGAGATCCTCGGGCACGCGCGCGACGGCCACCTGACGCTCGACCAGCTCGAGGCCTTCGCGGCCACGCCGGACCGCAGCCGTCAGCTCGACGTCTGGAACAAGATGCGGAGCCACAGCGGATACACGGCGACCGCCGGCTGGATCCGCAACGAGCTGCAGCGCAACCTCGTGTCCGCGGCCTCCACCCGCGCCCGGTTCGTCGGCCTGAAGGCGTACAAGGCGGCCGGCGGGAGGGTGGAGGAGGACCTGTTCGCGGCCGAGGACGACCGGAGCGTGCTGGTCTGCGACGTCAAGCTCCTCGGCGAGCTCGCCTCCAAGAAGCTGCAGAACGCGCGGCGCAAGCTCGGCGACGGCTGGCGCTGGATCGACACGATCCTCGAGGCGCCGTGGGACGTGACGCGGCAGTTCGGGCGCGTCAAGGGGAAGCCCGAGCCCCCGACCGACGCCGAGAACGCGCGGCTCGCGGAGTTGACGGCCGAGATCGACCGGCTCAAGCAGGCGGCCTACGGGCTCGCCCACGGCCGCGCCGGCGACGCGGAGCGCGACCGCCTCAAGGCCAGGATCGAGAAGCTCGAGAACGCCGCCAACGCCCTCGACGACGAGATGCACTCGCACGAGTCGTTCAGCCCCGAGCTGATGGCCTGCTCGGGATGCATCGTGACGATCGATGGCGAGGGCGGCCTGGTCATCCACAGGGGCCTGGTGCGGCGGCAGGACGAGCACCTCGTGCCCGCGCCCGCGACGCCGGGCCCGGCCACCAGCCCCCCCGGCCCCACCGCCCAGG
>JAJEEA010000048.1 GCA_022821235.1 Vicinamibacteria bacterium | reverse complement strand
CGGCGGCCCGGGGCCGGGGCGGGGCGGCGCGAGGCGGGGCGGGAAGCCGCGCCGGGTGGGGGCGGTGCCGGCCCGCGACCTGGCCGTCTTCACCCGGCATCTCTCGGTGATGATCGACGCCGGCATGCCGCTCGTGGAGTGCCTCGACACCCTGGGGCGGCAGCAGAGCCACCGGTCCTTCCGCGAGGCCATCCTGCAGACCCGGAGCGCCGTCGAGGGCGGCTCGAGCCTCGCCGACGCGTTGCGGGCGCAACCGCGGGCGTTCGGTCCCCTCTATACGAACATGGTCGCGGCGGGCGAGGCGGGCGGCATCCTCGACACCATTCTGCAGCGGCTGGCGACCCACATCGAGAAGAGCGTCAAGCTGCGGGCGCAGGTCAAGTCGGCCATGACCTATCCGATCGCGGTGGTGGCGATTGCCGCCGCCGTCGTCGGGGTCATCCTCTGGAAGGTGATTCCGACCTTCGACGAGCTCTTCGAGGGGCTGGGAGCCGCGTTGCCGCTGCCGACGCGGGTGGTCATCGCGTCGAGCGACGCGCTCGTGTCGTACTCGCCCCTGCTCCTCCTCGCGGCCGTCGTGGTGGCCGTCGCGTTCCGGTGGTACCGGGCCACTCCGCGGGGAGGGCGGGTTGTCGACGCCCTGCTGCTCAGGCTCCCGGTGCTGGGGCTCATCCTGCGCAAGGTGGCCGTCGCCCGCTTCTGCCGGACCCTGGCCACGCTGCTCGGCTCCGGGGTCCCGCTGCTCGCGGGGCTCGAGATCACGGCCAGGACCGCCGGCAACCTGGCCATCGAGGACGCGGTGCTGGTCTCCCGGGCGGCCATCGAGCGGGGCGAGACGGTGTCCGCGCCCCTGCGGCGGGCGGGGATGTTCCCGCCCATGGTGATCCGGATGATCGGGGTGGGCGAGACGAGCGGGGCGTTGGACACGATGCTCGCCAAGGTCGCCGACTTCTGCGAGGAGGAGGTCGACGCGACGGTCGCCGGATTGCTGACGCTCCTGGAACCCGTCATGATCGCGTTGCTGGGGCTGGTCATCGGAGGAATCGTGATCGCCATGTACCTGCCGATCTTCGATCTGATCGGCCGCATGGCCGTCTAGTGCCGTGCCGCGACCGAAATGATCGGACACGGGTGCTCTGATTCGTCAACGATTGCGCGCCGTAAACCCGCGCCCGTGCCCGAAGATCATGGCGTGACGGACCACCAGGAGTCTGCGCCGTAGAACGGTGCAGACGGGCCGCAGGCGACGATTGGCGGGCTGGGCCGCGATCGGCGGGCCCGGCGGACCCCCGGGGGGCGGCGCCTCGGCTCGTCGCGGGCCTCCCGCCGCCGGGAGTTTCCGCCGGCCGTTCGAGAGCGACATGTCGAGACAGGATCCGCACGGCGCCGGGCCCCGGAAACCGCGGGGCGCGTTCGACGTCGTGGGCGACAGCCCGCAGATGCGGAGCATCCGCGAACGGATCGCGCGGGTCGCACCCACCGACGCCCCGGTCCTCGTCACCGGCGACGTGGGCGTCGGCAAGGAGCTGGTGGCACGGGCGATTCACCGCGGCTCCCGGCGGGCCGCCCTCCCGTTCGTCGGGCTGAACGTCGACGCGCTGGCCGAGGCGATTCGCAATCCCGACCTCGACCTCGAGGGGCGGGCGGGACCGGTCGCCGCCGCCGCGCCCGGGACCCTCTTCCTGGCCGACGTCGGAGAGGCGGGCCCGGCCGGCCAGGCGGCGTTGCTGCGGTTCCTCAAGGAGCGCCGCTTCCGGCGCGCGGGCGGCGAGGCCGGGCGGGCCGCGGCGGCGCGCGTCGTCATGGCGACGACCCGGAACCTCGCCGCGATGGTCGAGGACGGCGAGCTCCGGCGCGACCTCTTCTTCTGCGTCAGCGTCTTCACCATCCAGGTGCCGCCGCTCGACGCGCGGCGGCAGGACATCGCGCCGTTGGCCCGCCACTTCGTCGACCGGTTCGCCCGGGAGACGGGCCGGGACCTCCGGGGGCTCTCTCCGGCGGCCGAGCGGAGCCTCGAGGCCCGCGCATGGCCGGGGAACGTCGCCGAGCTCGAGAACGTCGTCGAGCGGGCCGCCGTTCTCGAGGCGTCGGACCGGGTGCAGGCCGATGGCCTGGAGCTGGACGATGCCCCGGGTCCGGACCGTGGCCCCGAGCCGTGGCCGCGAGCACCGGCGAGCGGCGCCGGGTCTTCCGCACGGTCCCGCGGTCCGCGCCCGGGCCGCGGCCCCGAATCGCCGCCGCGGGGGGGGACGGCCGGCGCGGGGCTGGCGCCTCGGGTCCCCGGGGAGCCGCTGCCGGAGTCCGGCTTCGTGCTGGAGAAGCACGTCCGCGACCTCGAGCGGGACTATCTCGCGCGGGCGCTCCACCAGGCCGGCGGCGTCAAGGTGAGGGCCGCGGGGTTGCTGGGCATGAGCTTCCGGTCGTTCCGCTACTACGCGAAGAAGTACGATCTGGGGTGACTCCCCGGCCCGGCCGGCCCGGCGGCGGAAACGCCGGTTGTCGTTTCGGGCGGCGCGGTCGGGTGCGCTCCCGAACCCCCCGGCGTAGAATGAGTCCGTGGCCGGCTCTCCTTGCGGATCGGCGGATCGTCGGCGGCCGGGGCGGCCGGCGGAACGCAAGGCCGGCGTTCCCGGGGCGGGACACCTCGTGCGGGAGGCGTCTGCGTGGGGGCGGGCGCCCCGGGAGCCGCAAGGCCGGCGTTCCCGAAGGGCGCGGGGTCGTCGCCGCGCGGTTCCGGCGGATCGATGCTTGCATGAGTGATTCGGGAGGTCAGTGAGGTTCTCCGCGACGGGATGCGGTCGGGATCCCGACCCGATCCGTCGCCGGGGCCCGGAGGATTCCCGAGCCCGTGCGGCAACGGCGGCGGGTGATCCGGCCGCGGCGGGCTCGCCGAGACCGCCCGGTGAACGACGGAACGAAGGAGAGGCACGAATGAAGGCCAGTGGCAGCAGCGGCTTCACCCTGATCGAACTGCTGATGGTGGTCGCCATCATCGGCATCATCACCGCCATCGCGGCGCCGGGGTTGATGCGCGCCCGCATGTCCGCCAACGAGGCCTCGGCCATCGGGTCGCTGCGCGCCATCAACGCCGCCCAGGCGACGTTCGCGGCCAGTTGCGGCAGCGGCTTCTACGCGCCGAGCCTGGCCCTGCTGGCGACGCCGCCGACGGTGGGCGGGGGCGACGGCTTCATCGGGACGGATCTCGCCACGGACCCGTCCATGAAGAGCAGCTATTCCGTGGCGCTGACGCCCGGCCCGGTGGCCGAGGGGGCGCCGGCGTCCTGCAACGGCGTAGCCGCCGGCGGGGTGGTGACGACCTACTTCGTCGGGGCGTCGCCCGCGTCGGGCGGCGGCGTGCGCTTCTTCGGCACGAACCAGGGAGGCACCATCTACCAGTCGACGGCGGCGGTGGCGGTCACCCAGAACGGCGCGCCGGCGGGGGCCACGCCCATCCAGTAGCGGGCGGCGCGCGCCCGCCGCGGGACCGTGCCCGCCGGCGGCCAGGGTCTCGTCGCGGCTCGCCCGGCTCGCCGGGGCCGCGCTCGACAACCGGAGTTGCACCATGAGCACAACCGTTCGCCGCATCATCGTCGCGCTCGCCCTCGTCGGTTTCGCCGCGGCCGCGTCGTCGGCCTGGGTGCACTACCGCATCGCGCACGATCCCGCCTACGTGAGCTTCTGCGACGTCAACGCCACCGTGAGCTGCCGAGACGTCTATCAGAGCCGCTTCGGGTCGGTGGGCGGCATTCCGGTCGCGGTGTTCGGCGCGTTCTGGTTCGGCCTCGTGGCGCTGCTGACGGTGGCGGCGGGCCGGGGCCCGCGCGAGCTGGCCCGCAACGTGGGGGGCTACCTCCTGGTGCTGTCGACGGTCGGCCTCGCGGCGATACTGTTCCTCGCCTACGAGTCGTTCTTCGTCCTCGGGACGCTCTGTCTCCTCTGCGTCACCGCCCACGCCGCGGTCGTCGGCATCTTCCTCGCCGTGAGCACCATCGGGGGAGTGCCGCTGGCGTCCATCCCCGGCCGCCTCATCGCCGACGTGGGTCGGCTCGCCGGCAAGCCGGCGGCGCTGGGTGTCGCCGGCGCGTACCTGGCGCTCACGGTGGCCGCGGCGCTGGCGTTCCTCGCCGAACCGTCCGGGCCGGTCCTGCCGGCGTCGACGTCGCCGATCTCGTCGTCCGCGCCCGTCGCGGCGGCGTCGGACGCCGGGGAGGCCGAGTCCGAGTTCGCGCGTTTCTGGAGGGCCCAGCCGCGTGTCGACCTGCCGGTGCCGCGGGAGGGCGAGCAGGTGCTGGTGCTGAAGTTCAACGACTATCAGTGCCCGTCGTGCGCGAGGAGCCACTTCCTGTACGCGCCGATCTTCGCCCGCTACGAGTCGAGCCATCCCGGGGCGGTCAGGCAGGTCGCCATCGACTATCCGCTCGATCCCGAGTGCAACGAGCAGACGCCGTTCGCCGGGCACATGGGGGCCTGCGAGGCCGCCGTCGCGGTCCGCCTCGCCCGGCGCGAAGGGCGTGACGACGAGATGGCGCGCTGGCTCTACGAGAACCAGGCGGCCATGTCGCGGGAGACGGTCAGCGAGGGGCTGGCCGACGTGGCCGGCATGACCGACTTCGACGAGCTGTACGACACGGTCCTCGAGGAGGTCCGCGCCGACATCGCGCTGGGGCCGCTGATCGGCATCGAGGCGACCCCGACGTACGTCGTCAACGGCGTCGTGATCAACGCGGCGCTGCCGCCGAACGTCCTCGACGCGGCGATCGCGCTCGAGCTCCAGATCGCCGCCGAAGCGCAGATCGCCGCCGAGGCGCAACCGTCGCCGTGAGCGCCTCCCGGGCCTCGTCGCGGCTCGCAGGGACGGCCCGCCGAGCAGGACCCGTCGCCGTGAGCGCCTCCCGGGTTTCGTCGCTGCGGGCCGTCCTCGGGGCGGCCCGCGTCCGGACGCCCCACGGCGCCGTCGGGGGCCCCGTGCGGACGAGCCGGCCCGGCCGCGACCGGGTGCCCGGGTCGCCGTCGCGATGACCGGACCCCCGGCCGTCGGGCTGATGATCGCGGCGGGGCTCGCCGCCGGCAGCTTTCTCAACGTCTGCATCCATCGCCTTCCCCGCGGCGAATCGGTCGTCTCGCCCCCCTCCCGGTGTCCTGCCTGCGGCCGCCGCCTGCGGTGGTTCGAGAACGTGCCGGTGCTGAGCTGGATGGCCCTGCGCCGCCGCTGCCGGACCTGCCGGGCCGCGATATCGCCGGCCTATCCGGTGGTGGAGGCCCTCACCGCGCTCGTGTTCGTCCTGCAGTACTGGGAGGTCGGCTGGCGGCCGCTGCTCGCGGTCCGCCTGCTCTTCGCGGCGTCGATGATCGTGCTGGCCGCGATCGACCTCCGGCACCGGGTCCTGCCCAACGTCATCACCCTGCCGGGGGTGGCGGCGGGGCTCGCGTGCAGCCTGTGGGGGGAGCCGGGGTGGCGGGCGGCGCTGGTCGGCGCGGTCGCGGGCTGGACGATCCTCTGGACGGTCGGCGAAACCTACTTCCGCCTGCGGGGCCGCGAGGGGATGGGCATGGGCGACGTGAAGATGCTCGCCATGATCGGGGCGTTCCTCGGGTGGCCCCACATGCTCGTGACGCTGTTCGTCGCCTCGGCGGCCGGCTCGCTCCTCGGCGGGGCGATGGCGCTCGCGAGCCGCGACAACCTGAGTTTCCCTCTGCCGTTCGGATCGTTCCTGGCGTTCGGGGCCCTGCTGTCCACGCACGTCGCCGATCCGCTGATCCACTGGTACCTCGGGCGCTTCTGGTGACCGCGCGACCCGCGGTCGCGTCGGGCGTCTCGCTACGCGCAACTCCGGCGCGCGGTCGTGCCGCGCGACCCGGGGTCGTGCCGCGCGACCCGCGGTAGTGGCGTCCTGGCTGCGCGCCGCCGCGGCGGCGCAAGCAACGGCGCGACCCGCGGTCGCGTCGCGAGGGCGCCAGTTGGTTCGGATCTTGCTTCGTACGTCGGCATGCGAAACCGGCGCCGCCGTCCGCGGCGGGTGGGTGGCTCGCGGGTCGGCGGTCGGGTCGCCCGCGCCGGCTCGGACCGCGGCATCGGCCTCGTCGAGGTCCTGGTGGCGGCCGGCCTGTTCGCCGTCCTCGCGGCCGGCGTCGCCCACCTGTTCGCGATGTCGGCGCGGTCGCTCGTCCAGGCCCGCCATCGGACCTCTTCGCTCGTGCTCGCGGTCGGCGGCATCGAGCAGCTCCGTGCCGGCGGCGCGCCCGGGGGGGCGCCCCTTGCCGCGGGCGCCGTGCAGACCGAGTTCCTGAGCGCCGGGGGGCTCCTTCTCGGCCGGGGTGGCTCCCCCCCGCCCGGCACCGTGTACCGGCGGGTGACGTCGGTCCGCGCGAGCGCGGCCCGGCCGGGGACGCTCGTGGTGGAGGTCCGGGTCGCGGCCGGGTCCGCGGGCGCCGCCCCCGACTCCCGGGCGCGCGCGCCGCACGAGGTGGTAGTGGTCACGCTGCTCCGGGCGCCGGCGGGGCCGTGATGGCGATTCCGCGGGGCCGCCGCGCC
>JAJEEA010000536.1 GCA_022821235.1 Vicinamibacteria bacterium | reverse complement strand
GACCCCGACGACACCCTGCCCGACGGCACCAGCGCGCTGGGCATGGCCGTCTACAACGCGCAGTACGAGATCGCAGAGCGGCTGCTCGCGGCCGGCGCCGACCCCGACGCGCGCGGGCAGGGCTGGACGGCGCTGCACCAGGTGGTGTGGACGCGGCGGCCGAACCTGGGGCGCAACCCGCCGTTCCCCGTGCCCCTCGGCCGGCTCGACGGCCTCGACATGGCGCGCATCCTCATCGCCCACGGCGCCGACCCCAACCTCGGCCAGACGGCGGAGCCCCGCGACGGCAATCGCAACATGCTCGACCGGGTGGGCGCGACGCCGTTCCTGCTCGCCGCCAAGGCGGCCGACGTGCCGATGATGCGGCTGCTCGCGAGCCTCGGGGCCGACCCGAACCAGACGACGGCCAACGGCGCGACCGCGATGATGGCGGCGGCGGGGGTCGGCATCTGGAAGATCGGCGAGAACCCCGGGACCAACGACGAGGCGCTGGCCGCGGTCGAGTTGGCGTGGGCGCTGGGGAACGACGTGAACGCGGTGGACGGCAACGGCGACAACGCGCTGCACGGCGCCATCCATCGAGGCGCCGACGGCATCGTGCGCTTCCTGCACGAGAAGGGGGCCGATCTCGACGCCGTGAACGGGACCGGGTGGACGGCGCTGTCGATCGCCCAGGGCGTGTTCTATCCCAACACGTTCAACCGGCACCCGCACCTCGTGACGCTGCTCGGGAATCTCGGCGCGGATCCGGCCGCCGGCACGCGCCGGCAGTTGGACCTCGCCCCCTGGGAGCGCCAGGCGCTGGCCGCCGATACGCCCCGGCCGTAGGCCCTCCGGGTCGACGGCCGGATGCGCGCGCCGCCTCCGTGCCGCACCGGATTGCCCGGCCGACGGGCGGAAAAAAAGCACGGAGCGTTCGCTAGAGCCGGCCGAGCCGGTAGGTGTCGACTCGCACCCCGGCCGGCGCAGACGGCCTGAGGAGGGAGTCAGGACGGGCCGCAGGCGACGCTGGGAACCGCGTCAGCCCGCGGCGCCACGACCGCCGGACGCGCCGGCGTCTGGCAACGACCGAGATCGCAGACACCGACAACGATGAGCACCGAGAAGCACACCTTCACCGCCGAGGTTCAGGAGATCCTGAACCTGATGGTCCATTCCCTCTATTCGCAGAAGGACATCTTCCTGCGCGAGCTCGTCTCGAACAGCTCCGACGCCCTCGACAAGCTGCGCATCGAGGGCCTGTCGGACCCGAAGCTCCTGCCGGAAGGCGACCTCGAGATCAGGCTCGAGTCCGACAAGGAGGCGCGCACCCTCGCCATCTCCGACAACGGCATCGGGATGACGCGCGAAGAGGTGGTGCGCGACATCGGCACCATCGCGCGCTCCGGCAGCCGCGAGTTCCTCGACGCGCTGAAGGCGAAACAGGGGGGCGGTGGCGAGGGCGCCGAGGCCGCCACCGCCGACCTCATCGGGCAGTTCGGCGTCGGCTTCTACTCGACCTTCATGGTCGCCGACCGGGTCGTCCTCACCACCCGCCGGGCGGGCACGGACGGCGCCACCCGCTGGGAGTCGACCGGCGACGGCACCTACACCCTCGACGAGGCGGCGCGACCCCAGGCCGGCACCACGGTGGAGCTGCACCTCAAGCCCGCCGACGAGGAGGACGGGCGGCGGGACTATACCGATTCGTTCGTGCTGCGCGAGATCGTCAAGAAGCACTCCGACTTCGTCGCGCACCCGATCCGGATGAAGGTCGAGCGGCAGGAGCCGGTCCTCGACAACACGGGCCAGCCCGTGAAGGGGATGCTGCCGAAGACGGTCGTCGAGGACGAGACCTTCAACTCGATGAAGGCGATCTGGACCCGGTCGCGGAGCGACGTCGACGACGCCGAGTACAACGAGTTCTACCGCCACCTCTCCCACGACTGGCACGACCCGCTGGCCACGATCCCGGCCGCGATGGAAGGTGCGTTCAACGCCCGCATCCTGCTGTTCATCCCCCCCAAGGCCCCGTTCGACCTGTACCACCGCGAGCGCATCACCAAGGGCGTGCAGCTCTACGTGAAGCGCGTCCACATCATGGACGACTGGAAGGCGCTGCTCCCCGAGTGGCTGCGCTTCCTGAAGGGGGTCATCGACTGCGAGGACCTCTCGCTGAACGTGTCGCGCGAGATCCTGCAGCACGACCGGCAGGTCAAGTCGATCCGGAACTTCGCGATCAAGAAGACGCTCGAGGCGATCGGCAAGCTGCGCAAGGACAAGCCGGAGTCGATGCGCGGGTTCTGGCGCGAGTTCGGCGCGGTCCTCAAGGAGGGGCTCGCCACCGACGGCGAGCACCGCGACCGGCTGCTCGACCTCGTCCTGTGCGCGACCACCCACGGCGACGAGCCGACGTCGCTGGCCGACTACGTGGAGAGGATGAAGGACGGCCAGGAGCACATCTACTACCTGGGCGGGACCTCGCTCGACGCGGTGCGCCACTCGCCGCACCTGGAGTCGTTCGCCCGCCAGGGCATCGAGGTGCTGTTCTTCGCCGACCCCGTCGACGAGTTCTGGCTGGAGCGCGAGCTCACCTTCCAGGACAGGAAGTTCGTCTCGGTCAGCAAGGGCGAGGTCGACCTCGGGACCGGCGACGCCGAGGACGAGAAGAAGGACGCGGCGGAACGGCCCCGGCTCGACGGCCTGCTGCAGACCCTGCGCACGCACCTGCAGGACGACGTGAAGGAGGTGCGGGTCTCGGGACGGCTCACCGACAGCCCCGCGTGCCTGGTCGGCGACCAGGACGATCTGAGCCCGCAGCTCGAGCAGATGATGCGGCAGCTCGGGCAGGACCCGCCCCGCACGAAGCGCATCCTCGAGATCAACCCCGACCACCCCTTCATCGCGCGGCTCGCGGCCATCCACGCCGAGAACGCGCAGTCGCTCAAGCTGAAGACCTACGCCCAGCTTCTGCACGGGCAGGCGATTCTCGCCGAGGGCGGCACGCTGCCCGACCCCGGCGCCTACAGCCGCGTCGTCATGGAGGTCGCCAGCGAGGCGGTCACGGCCGGCGCGCCGCCGCCGCGCGTTGACATCGGCACGGACGCCCCCGCTCCGTCCACGCCCCAGGAGTCCGCGCCTTAGAATGGTGGCAGACTTCCGGCAGAGCTGGTTGCGCCAGCGAGCGGGGCCCGAAGGCGACGCTCTCCGGGTCAGGACAGTGATTCGATACGAAGTTGCCGACTGCGCCAGGCGCTGCCCCGTTCCCGCGGTTCTCGACGGTAGAGCCGGTTGCGCCAGCGAGCGGAGCCCGAAGGCAACGCTCTCCGGGTCAGGACAGTGATTCGATACGAGGTTGCCGACTGCGCCAGGCGCTGCCCCGCTCCCGCGGTTCTCGAGAGCTTGGTGCACGGCCGGTGATTCCGTCAACGCGTCAGTGAGGAGCCCGTCATGAGATTCCCCGACACTCGCGCGCTCGCCGTCCCCCTGCTGCTCCTGCAAGCCTGCGGCGGAGCCGAACCGGCCGCCGACCCGCCGGCAGAGGAAGCCGCCGCCCCGCCGCCCTACCGGGCGTTCGTCACCAACGAGACCTCGGGCGACCTGACGGTCATCGCCGGCGGCACCCACGAGGTGATGGCGACCATCCCTCTCGGCAAGCGCCCGCGCGGCATCAAGGTCGACCCGGCCGGCGAGCGCCTGTTCGTCGCCCTCAGCGGCTCGCCGCCGGCCCCACCGGGGGTCGACGAGTCGACGCTGCCGCCGCCCGACCGCTCGGCCGACGGCATCGGCATCGTCGATATCGCCGCGGGCGAGGTGGTGAACGTGCTGAACGCGGGCACCGACCCCGAGCAGGTGGCGGTGAGCCTGGACGGCACGCGGGTCTTCGTCGCCAACGAGGACGCGGCGCTCGCGAGCATCGTCGACATCGAGAGCGGCGAGATCCTCGCCCAGCTTCCGGTCGGGGGCGAGCCCGAGGGCGTGACGCGCAGCCCCGACGGCCGGTGGGTCTACGTCACGTCGGAGAACGACAACCAGGTCTCGGTCATCGATACCGAGGCGCACGAGGTGGCGGCGGTGTTCGACGTCGGGGCCCGGCCGCGCTCGTCCGCGTTCTCGCCCGACAGCACCCGCGCCTACGTCACGGCCGAGAACGGCAGCACGGTGTCGGTCGTCGACACCGCCGACCACTCGGTCATCGCCACCATCGAGCTGACCGGCGAGATGGTGCGGCCGATGGACGCCAAGGTCTCCCCCGACGGGTCGCGGCTCTACGTCTCGACCGGCCGCGGGCGCACGGTGGCGGTCATCGACACCGCGACCAACGAGCCGATCGCGCAGGTGGAGGTCGGCGAGCGGCCCTGGGGCATCGACCTGACCCCCGACGGCCGCTACCTCTACACCGCGAACGGCCCCGGGAACGACGTCTCGGTCGTCGACACCGAGACCCTGGAGGTCGTCGCGACGGTGGAGGTCGGCGTGCGCCCGTGGGGCGTCGTCATCGTGGAGTGAGCAGGCCCCGCCGGCGCCCAGCCGCCGACGGCAGGCGTCGACCGACATGCGGATGCGCCGGCCTGCCTGTAGACCCCGGCCGAAGCTGCTTCGCCGTGACCTCGGACGCGGCCGATGAGCTCACCGGCCGACCACTCGTCGAGTTGACGGTGCGGACGGCGTCGCGCCGCACGACCGCGCCGGTCTGCGGAAACTGAGCCAGGCCTGTCGCTGTGCCTCAATGCCCGGCCTTGCGCCGCGCGAGCGCGCCCGTCTGCGGAAGCTGTCCGCGGCAGGCAGGTCGGTAACGGCCAGGGTCAACGGAAGTCGGGTCATCCCGCCGACGGTCGACGACCCGCCGGCGCCTCCATACATCTCACGGGTTTCGCACCGCCGGGCAGGGCCTCGGCGGTGCGGCCCGCTTTCCCCCGGAGACAACCCAATGCGCGCATGGCAACGACTCGGCCTGTCGGCGGCGATTCTCACCCTCGGCACCGGACTCGTGTTCACGGCCGGGCAGCAGCGCCCGACGTTCACCCCCGAGCAGGAGGCCCGGCTGCAGATACGCGAGGTCATGGACGGCCTCTACGTCCTCCCCGGCTTCGACGGCGGCCAGTCCGGCGGCAACGTCGCGGTGCGGGTGACCGACGAGGGCGTCATCATCGTCGACAACAAGTTCCCCTACAGCTTCGACTTCATCACCGCCCAGGTCGCCGGCGTCACCGACCAGCCCATCCGCTACGTGCTGAACACCCACCACCACGGCGACCACGCCGGCAGCAACGCCGACTTCATGCGCTCGGCCGAGGTCATCGCCCACCGCAACGCCCGCGCCAACTTCGTCCGCAACGACCAGCCCGGCGCCCCGCGGGTGACCTTCGCCGACGAGACCGCGGTGTTCCTCGGCGGCGCCGAGGCGCAGGCGTTCCACTTCGGCCGCGGCCACACGAACGGCGACGCGGTCATCTACTTCCCCGACCTGCGCACCGTCCACACCGGCGACCTGTTCATCCACGGCCAGCGCCTCGACGGCAGCACCCTCGCCCCGTTCTGGGACTACGGCAACGGCGGCAGCGCCGCCGAGTGGCCGGCCACCCTCACCGGCCTCCTCGCCCTCGACTTCGACACGGTGATCCCCGGGCACGGCGAGATCCTCGCCAAGGACGACGTCCGCACCTTCCGCGCGAAGCTCGAGACCGTCCTCGACCGCGTCCGCGCCGAGATCGCGGCCGGCGCGACCCGCGACGACATCGCCTCCCGTGTCGACACCGCCGACCTCGACTGGCCTCTCGCGCCGGTGCGCATTCAGGGCGTGTACGACGAGCTGACGGCGGAGTGATCTCGACCAGCCCCAACGACATGCCAGAGACCGCCCCCTGCTTCGACTGCGACGGGAACACCCGCAGAATCTGGGACGAGCACACCTTCCCGTACGGGCTCGGCGCCGACACCGCCGAGCTGACGGTGACCCTGCCGGTTCACGTTTGCCCGTCATGCGGCCCCGAATTCCTCGACGATGAAGCCGAAGCCCTGAAGCATGAAGCGGTCTGCGCCCACCTCGGCGTACTGTCGCCGAAAGAGATTCGCGGCATCCGACGGATGCACGGAATGTCGCGCGCTGGCTTCTCGAAGATGATCAACGTCGACGAAGCCACTTTGGTCCGCTGGGAGGAGGGCATTCTGATTCAGAGCGCCGCCAACGACCGTCGCCTCCGCCGCCTCAGCACGTGATCGGCGTAACGGCAATGCCATGCGGGACGGCCCGTTCCGCATCAGCGCCCCTCGGGCCCGTGACCCCGCACAAAGAAGCCATTGACCAGAGGTGTTGTTCATTGACATGATAATCGGCGGTTCTCCTGCTGATTGTCATGACATGACACCTCCCGTCATCCCCCGGCGCCTGGATCTGCGGGCCGTGGTGGAGCGGAAGTCCTGCTTCCTGTTCGGTCCCCGGCAGACGGGCAAGTCGACGCTGATCCGTCAGCAGTTCGCGGACTGCCCCGTGTGGAACCTCCTGGACCAGACGCTGTTCCTGCGACTGTCCCGGAACCCGGCCCTCATCCGCGAGTCGCTGGCCGAGCGGCCCGAAACGGCCATCGTCGTGATCGACGAGATCCAGCGGATGCCGGAGCTGCTCAACGAGGTGCACCTGCTGATCGAGGAGCACGGAATCCGGTTCCTGCTGACCGGATCGAGCGCGCGGCGCCTGCGGCGCCGGGGCGTCAACCTGCTGGGCGGCAGGGCGCGGTCCCGCGTGCTGCACCCGTTCCTCCGCGCGGAGCTCGGCAACCGGTTCGACCTGGACAAGACGCTCGAACATGGCCTGCTGCCGTCGATCTACTTCTCGGAATCACCGACCGAGGACCTCGCCGGCTACGCGGGCGACTACCTTCGGGAAGAGATCGCAGCCGAGGCGGTGGTCAGGAACATCGGCGCCTTCAGCCGGTTCCTGGATGTCGCGGCGCTGGCCCACGGCGACATAATCAACTTCGCCAACCTGGCCAACGACGCGCAGGTGCCGGCGTCGACGGTCCGGGAGTACTACCAAATACTGAAGGACACCCTCATCGCTCACGAGGTGCCGGCCTTCACGGACACGCGAAAGCGCAAGGCCATCTCGACGTCCAAGTACTACCTGTTCGACATCGGCCTCGCCCGCCATCTCCAGGGGCGGCGGGGGCTGGCGCCGGGCACGGCCGAGTACGGCATGGCGTTCGAGAGCTTCATCTTCCAGGAGATCAAGGCCTGGTGCGACCATCACCGGCTCGACACGCCGCGCTACTGGCGGTCGAAGTCGCAGTTCGAGGTCGACTTCGTGTTCGAGGGTCTCGCCGTCGAGGTCAAAGCGAAGGCCCACGTCGGCCCGCGGGACATGAGGGGCATCCGGGCCCTGCGCGAGGAGGGCCTGTGCGCCGACCACGTCATCGTGTCCCTGGAGCGAGCGCCGCGCCGGGTCGACGGCATCCGCGTTCTACCCTGGGCCGACTTCCTGGAACGGCTGTGGGCGGGGGCGTGGGCAACGACGGCCCCGTAAAGGTCGTCGACGACGACGGTTCGCAGATCAGGGCGGCGGAGGGTCCCAGGGAAACAGCCGTCGCACCGGGCAGCGGAACCCCGGCAGCACGTCGCCGCCCGTCAACTCGCCGGCCTCTTCGATCACCTGGACATCCCGCGGAGATCGATGAACGCGGACGAACCGGGCCACGGGGTCGACGAGCCACACCAGCCGGGTGGCATGCGGCCGGACGTCGCCCCCTCGGGTCCTCCGTCACCGCGCCGCATGGTCCTCATGCCAGCTCCGGCGTGAACGTCACGTCGCCGGCGGCGGTGTCGCCGGGGTCGAGGACGACGAGGCCGGTGTCGGTGCGGCCGTCCTCGGCCAAGTTGAACCCGTCGATGCAGTTGGTGGCGGGCTCGACGCAGAAGAAGTCGCGGCCGGCCGGGGTATAGACGACGAGGCAGGCGTAGACGGGGTCGGCGTCGATGCGCAGCCGCGCCCGCCACTCCGGCCACTCGATGACCGCGCGTCCGCCGAAGCGGGTGAAGTTGTTGTCGAGGGCGGTAACGTCAGGATTGAGTCCGGCCCCGCGGAGGAGGAGCTGCGGGGGCGGGGGCACGATGCGGACCGGCATGACGTTCTCGTCGGCCTCCCACATGGGGCCGACGTCGGCGCGCACGAGCGCCCGCGGGGTCCGGACGAAGTAGGGGTGGAGGCCGAAGCCGACGGGCATCGGGTCGGCCGCCTCGTTGGTGACCGCGAACCGGACGCGGAGGCGCTCGTCGCTGAGGTCGAAGGCCTGTTGCGCCACGTAGGCCCAGGGCCAGTCGCCGGCCGGGTGACGGTACTCCAACGTCAGCCGCGCCTCGCTCCGATCGACGACGGCCCACGGCGCCCGCCAGCCGTGGCCGTGGATGGCGTGGGGCTCGGGCGGGAAGTTCCTCGCAAGCCGGACCTCGCGTCCGCGGAAGCGGAACCGCGCGTCGCGGATGCGGTTGGAGAACGGCACCAGCGGGAAGCTCGCCGTCCCGCCCGCGGACCGCGCGGCGAGGGCGTCGGTGGACGCCGGTCGCATCCACTCGACGGTCCGGCCGGCGCGCTCCGTGGCATACCGCGTGATGGACCCGCCGATCTCGGGCGCCACCGCGAGCCGCGTCGAACCGGCCTGGAGCTCCACCACCGGAGTCGGGTTCTGCATGACGCCGCCATCCTACGCCAAGACAGGCGGTGCGGGAACGAGTCGACGGATGCGGAGCATCCTGCGCCGGGCGGACGGTGCGAGAACGAGTCGGCAAAAGCTGGTATCGTTCAAGATCGAGCAATCGCTACTCGCCGGGAGGATCCAACAATGACATCGAAGTTCGCGGGGGCGACGGCGGCGGTTTTCGCGCTGGCGATCGCCATCGGAAACGCCCCGACCACAGCCGCACAGGAAGAGATGGCCGACAACCCGTTCTTCGCCGAGAGCCCGCTGCCCCATCAGCATCCGCCGTTCGACCGCATCGACGACACGCACTACGCGCCGGCGTTCGAGCGGGGCATGGCGGACCAGATCGCCGAGATCGAGGCGATTGCCGGGGCCTCGGAGCCGCCGACGTTCGAGAACACCATCGTGGCCCTCGAGCGCTCGGGCCAGTTGCTGAACCGCGTCGCGGCGACGTTCTTCGCGCTCTCCAGCGCCGATACCAACGACGCCATCAACGCGATCCGCAACGAGATGGCGCCGCGCCTGGCCGCCCACACCGACCGCATGCTGCTCGACGCCGGCCTGTTCGCGCGCGTCGAGTCGCTGTACGAGCAGCGGGCGGACCTCGGCCTCGACGACGAGTCGCGGCGGCTCGTCGAGGAGTATTACGTCGACTTCGTGCGGGCCGGGGCGCGGCTCTCCGACGCCGAGAAGGAGCGGATGCAGGCCATCAACGCCCGGCTGGCGGCGCTGTCGAGCCGGTTCACCCAGAACGTGCTCGACGAGGTGAACGCCTCGGCCGTCGTGGTCGAGTCGCGCGACGAGCTGGCGGGGCTCTCCGAGGGCCAGATCGCCGCGGCCGTCGCAGCGGCGGAGGCGCGCGAGCTGGAAGGCCGCTACGTCATCCCGCTGCTGAACACGAGCGGGCAGCCGGCCCTGGCGTCGCTCGAGGACCGCGGCCTCCGCGAGCGCATCATGCGGACCTCGCTCGCCCGCGGCAGCCAGGGCGGCGAGTACGACAACCGCGGGGTCATCACCGAGACGGCCCGGCTGCGGGCCGAGCGCGCCGCCATGCTCGGGTATCCCAACCACGCCGCCTACATCCTCGAGCGGCAGACGGCCCGGACGGTGGACGCGGTCAACGAACGGCTCGCCAGCCTCGCCCCGCCCGCGGTGGCCAACGCGGAGCGCGAGGCGGCCGATCTGCAGGCGATGGCCGCGGCGGAGGGCGCCGATCTCGAGCTGGCCGCCTGGGACTGGTCCTACTACACGGAGAAGGTTCGGGCGGAACGCTACGCCTTCGACGCGTCGCAGCTCCGGCCGTACTTCGAGATGGACAACGTGCTCGTGAACGGCGTGTTCTTCGCCGCCACCCGGCTGTACGGGCTGACGTTCGAGGAGCGCCCGGAGCTGCCCGTCTACCACCCGGACGTCCGGGTCTGGGAGGTGTTCGACGCCGGCGGCGAGGCGCTGGGGCTGTTCATCGGCGACTTCTACGCGCGGCCGTCCAAGCGGGGCGGCGCGTGGATGAACGCGTACGTGTCGCAGTCGCACCTGATGGAGACGTCGCCGGTCGTGGGCAACCACCTGAACGTGCCGAAGCCGCCCGAGGGCGAGCCGACGCTGCTGACCTTCGACGAGGTCACGACGATGTTCCACGAGTTCGGGCATGCCCTGCACGGCTTCTTCTCGGACGTCCGCTACCCCTACTTCGCGGGCACGTCGGTGCCGCGCGACTTCGTGGAGTACCCGTCGCAGGTGAACGAGATGTGGGCGACCTGGCCCGAGGTCCTGAGGAACTACGCCGTCCACCACGAGACCGGCGAGCCGATGCCGGCCGACCTGCTCGACCGGGTGCTGGCGACGCAGCAGTTCAACCAGGGGTTCGCCACCACCGAGTACCTCGCGGCCTCGCTCCTCGACATGGCCTGGCACCAGCTCACGGCCGACGAGGTGCCCGACGCGGCCGGGGTCGAGGCGTTCGAGGCGGCCGCCCTCGAGGCGGCGGGGGTCGCGCTCGCGACGGTGCCGCCGCGCTACCGCAGCACCTACTTCTCGCACATCTGGAGCAGCGGCTACTCGGCCGGCTACTACTCCTACATCTGGAGCGAGGTGCTCGACGCCGACTCGGTCGAGTGGTTCAAGGAGAACGGCGGGCTGCTGCGCGAGAACGGCGACCACTTCCGGAGCACCCTGCTGTCGAAGGGCGGCAGCATCGAGGCGCTCGACCTGTTCCGCGCGTTCCGGGGCGCGGAGCCGGACATCGGGCCACTGCTCGTCCGGCGCGGCCTGAACTGACCGGGCCGCGTCGTTCCGCCGCCCCGCGGGCGCCTCCCCCCCGCGGGGCGGCGCGTCTCGACCCGCCGGGCGCCGAGCCGGGGTCGACCGCCTCCGCCCGCGGGCATCGCGCTCCCCTGCGGGGAGACGGGGACGACGCCGTCGCCCGCGCCCCCCGCGCGGCGCCGCGGTTTCGGCGGCGGCCGAGTGGGGTCCGGCCGCCGAACGGTGATATCATCGGGTGTCGCCTGAGGCACAGCGCGCAGGTGCGCCATGGGAGTCGCCACCATTCGTACCGCCGAGGACACGCTGTCGGTCCCACGCTCGGAGCCGCAGCCGCGCGTGCGGCTGCGGCTCGCCGTACGGGGGTTTCTCGCCCTCGCCCTGCTGCTCGCGGTGACCATCGTGGCCACGTCGGCCACCCTCCTCTACAACGCCGCCGCCACACTGCGCGACGAGGCCGAGGCGAACGCGGTCAACCTGTCGGAGGTGTTCTCGGCGAGCTTCGCGGAGATGGGCGAGATCTCGGTGGCCAACGTCGCGCGGACGCTGGACGCGACCCTCGATCCGCAGATGATCGCCCAGGCCCGCATCGCCGCCCATCTCACGGCGGCGGCCGAGGCGGCCGAGTGGAATGCGCCCCGCATCATCCGCGTCCTGGAGGGCATCGTCGCCGAGACGGTGCTCGACGAGTTCTGGATCACCGACGAGACGGCGTACTCCTATCTCACCAACGTCCGGGACGAACGGGGCGATCTCGTGCCGTTCCAGTTCAGTGCGGATCCGGCGGTGCAGCCGCAGGCGTCGAAGTTCTACGTGCTGCTCCTCGGCGACGACGGCGACGTGATCACGCAGCCTGCCCAGGTGCGTGAGATCGACAACCAGGTCTACAAGTACGTCGGGGTCGGCGGGGTCGACAAGCAGCGCATCGTGCAGGTCGGCAACGGCATCGTCTTCAGCGACCAGGAGATCCTGACGAGCCGTTACACGTCCGAGCGGGCCGACGTCTCGGCCATCATCGAGGGCATTCTGGGCCAGCAGATGGCGGCCCAGGGAACCATGCTCGAGCGCCTCATCGCCGCCGCCGAGGCGGCCGAGTGGACGCGGGACGACATCGAGTTCCGGCTGCGGCGCATCGCCACCACGACCGTCATCGGCGAGATCCGGGTCGCCGACGCCAACAACGTCCCCCTCTACTCGAGCCTGCTGCCGGCCGCCTCGGGCGGGGCCGGGGCCGCCCTCGTGCGTCCCGGGGACCTCGACGAGCTTTCCGGGAGATCGTCCGGCGTCGTGGAGCATCCGACGGCGCCGCGGCCGTCCGACGGCGCGCTCTACAAGTACGTCACCGTCGCCACCGGCGAGTCCGCGCGACGCGTCCAGGTCGGCGTTCCCATCCAGAGCGCGTCGGGCGGCAATCTGCTCTACTCGGTTTACCAGCGCGAGGCGGACGTCCAGGTCCGCTCCGGGAACCAGGACCTCGACGCCCTCTGGGTCGTCAACCTCGATCGCGAGCTCGCCGCCGCCGCCCGGCGGGCCGACGTGCAGACCACCGAGGGCGTGGACGCCTGGGAGCTGTTCGAGGACCGCGCCGCCGCGGTCATGGATACCGCGATGGACGAGGGGCGCGTCGTGAGCGCCGTGAGCCTGAGCCTGTTCTCGCCCGAGGACCGCGGCATCTGGGTCGCCTCGCCGCTCATCAACGCCGGCGGGATCCCCATCGGGGGCCTCGCCATCGCCATGAGCCTGGACGAGATCGCGGACACGGTCATCGGCGAGACCCGGAACACCGTCTTCATCGCGTTGGTGCTGCTGACCCTCACCGGCTTCGCGGCGGCGGGCGGCACGCGCTGGCTGACCCATCCCATCGAGGTCATCGCCGACGCCGCCCGCCAGGTCGAGACCGGCAAGCCGCCCGACAACGAGGCGATGCAGGAGGTCATCCGCCGCACCGACGAACTCGGCAGCCTGGCCCGCGTCTTCTCCGACATGACCGTCCAGGTCTTCAACCGCGAGGAGCAGTTGGAGACGATGGTGGCGGCGCGGACCCGCGAGCTGCGGACGAGCAACCAGCGCCTGCAGATCGCCCACGAGGCCATCGAGCAGGACCTCTCGATGGCCAAGGTCGTGCAGGAAGCGCTGGTGCGCGAGGGCGACGCCGAGTTCGGGGCCTTCTCGGTGTCGGCGCGGATGACCCCGGCCCAGCAGATCGGCGGCGACTTCGTCGAGTTCACGGACGCGTCGGGCGGAAAGCTGTCCTTCGTCCTCGGAGACGTGTCGGGCAAGGGGGTCGCGGCGGCCCTGTTCATGGCCGCCTCGCAGTCCGCGGTGATGGGGGCGTTCGCCGAGCACACCGGCATCTCCACCATCGCCAGCGAGGCGAACCGGCGGCTGTGCCAACAGAACCCGATGGGGCTCTTCGTGACCTGCGTGCTCGGGGTCCTCGACGTCGAGAGCGGCCGGTTCGACTACGTGTGCGCCGGTCACGAGCCTGCCTACGTCGTCGGCCCCGACGACGAGCGCCGCCCCCTCCCCATGACCCAGGGGCTGGCCATGGGGCTGATGGACGACTTCGACTACGCGAGCGGCAGCGAGGTGATTCAGCCGGGCGAGACCCTGTTCATCTACACGGACGGCCTGACCGACGCCGTGGACCTCGGCGGCACCCTGTTCGGGAAGGAACGCCTGGAAGCGACCCTCGACGGCGCGTCGCGACGGTCCACCTCGGAGCTCGTGGACCACGTCTGGAGCGAGATCGGGACCTTCTCGACGGGGGCCGCCGCCGCCGACGACATGACCTGCCTCGTGCTGCGCCGCCGATGACCCCACCGGCACCCCTGACACGACGAGCGGATGGCCGCACCGCATGTTTGCTATAGTGGCTCGTTTGCAGGTCGACGATCACGTGCGTAACCATGCCTGACCTTCATGTCTCGCTGCCGGCCAAGCTGACCGAGGTGCGCAATCTGTCCGCTTCCGTCGAGGAGTTCGGGGACGCCAACCGGTTGCCGCAGCCGACGGTGTTCATCATCAACCTGGCGCTGGACGAGCTGATCACCAACGCCGTCACCCACGGCACGTTCAACGTGCCCGATCCGACGATTGACATCCATCTGAAGGCCGAGCGGAACGTCGTGACCCTGACCATGGAGGACAACGGGTCGCCGTTCGATCCGACGGCGATGGACGCCGGCGACGTGGACACCACGTCGGCACTGGAGGAGCGGGCGGTGGGCGGCCTCGGCCTGCACCTGGTCCGGACCTTCGCCCACGACATGGCCTACGAGTTCGTGGACGGCAGGAACCGCCTGACGGTACATCACCACTTCAAGTCGGAATCCGAGTGACCGCGCGGTCGACGGGTCTCCGCCGAGGGGCATCGATGAACATTGAAGTCGCGGAAGAACGGGAAGGCGGGGCGCTGATTCTGCTCCCGGTGGGACGGCTCGACAGCGCGAACGCGCGAGCGTTCGAGTCGATCGTCATGGATCACATCGGCAACGACGAACGGAAGCTGATCTTCGACTTCGGCCGTCTGTCGTTCATCAGCAGCTCGGGGATGCGGGTGCTCCTGATCGCGGCGAAGCGGCTCAGCGCCAACGAGGGCACCATCGCCCTCTGCAACATGCAGGACCACATCGAGGAAGTGTTCCGCGTCAGCGGCTTCGATCAGATCATTCCGATCCGCGACTCGCGCAAGGCGGCCCTGGAAGTCTCCTGACCCGACCTCCCGCGGCGGCGCCCCCCGCGGGCCGCGTGGGGAGCGGGAGCACCGGCTGCCGGCCCGGCCCGTTCGGGGGCAGGTTGCGCCTCAGGGGGCCGGAGCGTCGATCTCGTACTGGACATGCGCCGCCATCACGGCGGCGTGAAAGGCGCGGCATCGGGTTTCGATCTGCCGGAGCCGCTCGCAGCGCTCGTCCAGGACGTGCTCTCCCGTCGGCCACGGGCCGCGCACCGCCCTGGTGATCAGCGCGGCCAGGCTCGCCGCCTCGCCGGTCGGCCCCGGCCCCGGTGCAAGCGCCGTCAGCTCGCGGCCCGCCGCGTCGGCCGCGTCGTACAGCGACCGCGGCAGCCTGGCATCGACGACCAGCAGCTCGAACACCCGGTCCGCGCGGATCCCGACCCCGTATCGATGCGTGTAGGCATCGAGCGCGTTGCAGACCCGCAGCAGGCTCATCCAGTCGTGGTCGGAGCCGTCCTCCGCCGCCGTGACTTCGTCCACGTGGGCCAGCAGCAGCGAGACGGCGAGCTGCAGGCGCTCGACGCACCGGCCGATCTGCAGGAAGCGCCAGCGATCGTCGCGGTACATGGTCCGCTCGACCACCCCCATGAACGTGTCGAGGTCGCGCGAGACCTCCGCGTAGAAGCCCTCGGGGGCGGTCTTCCACACGTCCTCGATGCGGAGCTCCCGCAGGCGCAGCCAGGGCAGGTTCAGGCTCGCCCACATCTCGCCGGTGATGCACTGGCGCATCTGTCGCGCGTTCTCCCGGCCGGCCGCGAAACAGCTCCAGACCGAGTCGGGGTTCGAGCGCTCGAACGTGAGGTCGTCGGCGAGGGCGAACGAGTCGGCGAGCGTGAAGTCGTCGTCGGACCCGCCGAACCCGATAGCGGGGCCCGGCGGCCGCCGGCGCAGCGCGCCGTAGATGCGGCGCCATCCGAAGTGAATCTCGCGGACGGGCCGATCGACGAGGGTCTCCATCTGCTCGCGCAGCAGGCGGCACAGGTGGCTCGTGCGCTCCACGTAGCGCCCGAGCCAGTAGAGACCCTCCGCGTTGCGCGCCAGCATCAGCCTTCCAGCACCCAGACGTCCTTGCCGCCGCCGCCCTGGCTCGAGTTCACGACGATGCTGCCCCGGCGCAGGGCCACGCGGCAGAAGGCGCCCGGCACGAGGCGGGTTCGCCGCCCGCGGAGCACGAACGGGCGCAGGTCGACGTGGCGCGGCTCGGGACCCCCGTCGATGAAGCAGGGGGCCCGGGAGAGGTCCAGCACCGGCTGCGAGACGAAGTCGGCCGGATTGGCCCGCATCTCCCGCGCATACGCCTCGCGCTCGGCGGGGGTGGCATGGGGACCGACGAGCATGCCGTAGCCGCCGGACTCGCCGACCCGCTTCACGACGAGCCGCTCGAGATTGTCGAGCGTGTACTCGAGGTCGGCCGGGCGCCGGCAGATGCGGGTCGGCACGTTGGCGATGATCGGATCCTCGCTGAGATAGTAGCGAATCAGGTCGGGCACGTAGGGATACACGCTCTTGTCGTCGGCCACCCCGGTCCCGGGGGCGTTGGCGATCACGACGCTGCCGTGGCGGTACGCGTCCATCAGGCCGGGCACGCCGAGCAGCGAGTCGGGGCGGAAGACGAGGGGGTCGAGGAAGTCGTCGTCCACGCGCCGGTAGATGACGTCGACGCGCCGCAGCCCCTCCGTCGTGCGCATGTAGACGGCCCGGTTCCTCACCACCAGGTCACGTCCCTCCACCAGCTCGCCGCCGATCTCGTTGGCGAGGAACATGTGCTCGTAGAACGCCGCGTTGGCCACCCCCGGGGTCAGCAGGGCGAGGGTCGGCTCGCGGCTGCCGGCGGGGGCGAGCTCGCGCAGGGTCTCGCGCAGGAGGCGCCCGTAGTGCTCGACCTCGCGCACGCGGCAGTGCCGGTAGAGGCGACGCAGGCCCGCCTTCACCGCCCGGCGGTTGGCGATCATGTAGGACACGCCCGACGGCACCCGCAGGTTGTCCTCGAGCACCACGAAACCGTCGTTGGTGCGCACTACGTCGGTGCCGCAGACGGCGACCCACGTCCCGTGGGGCGGGCGCATCCCCCGCATCTCGCGACGATACTGCGGGCAGTCGACCACGAGGTCCTCGGGAATGACCCCGTCGGAGACGGCGCGGGCGTCGCTGTAGACGTCGGCGAGGAAGTGGTTCAGGGCGAGGACCCGCTGGGCGAGCCCCGCCTCGAGCCGCTTCCATTCGGCCGCGGCCAGAATGCGGGGAATGCAGTCGATCGGAATGATGCGCTCTTCCGCCGACTCGTCGCCGTAGACGGTGAAGGTGATGCCCTCGTTGAGGAACGAGCGGCTGACGCGCTCCTGAATCTCGGCGAGATCGGCGCTCGGGAGCCGGCCCAGCGCCTCGCGGAGCGGCCGGCTGTGCTCGCGGGGCGCGCCGTCGGGCCCGAACATCTCGTCGTAGACGGCGGGGTCGATCTCGTACGCGCCGAAGTCCATGCCGCGCCCCGTCAGAGCCGCCAGATGATCAGCAACTGCACCAGGTTCTCGTCGGTGTCGGTGCCGAGCTTGTTGGGCCAGTACTGGTACTCGCCGCCCAGGAAGAGCTCGTTCGCCTGGCCGCTCACCGCCTTCCCGAGGTCCCATACGAGCTGGGGCTGGGCGAGGATCCAGCTCCGGACCTCGTTGCCGTACTCGTCGGTGACGCGGTGGATGTACTCGGCGTGGCCGAAGAACGCGAACGACTGCGTGCCGACGTCGAACCCGGCGCCCCAGTTGACGTCGAACATCCAACTGTTGCTCGTCCGCGGGGCGGCGCTGCCGGTGTTGCCGTCGATGAACGCGGTGAAGTCGGTGTTCAGGAAGAAGAAGCCGGGCGCCGCCCAGGACAGGCGGATGCCCGGCAGGTACTTGAAGAAGTCGGCGTCGCCGCCGAAGTTGATGCCGCCGATCAGGGCCACGTCCCTGAGCGCCCCCCCGCCCACCGTCCGGCCCGACATCCTGCCGAAGCTCAGCGTGGGGTACCACTCGCCGTAGAAGTCCTTGTCGTTGAAGCCGTCGACCAGATCGTCGTCGATGTAGTCGATGAAGAAGAAGCTGTCGCCGAGCGACCAGCCCGACGCCTGCTGGAACGTGAGGATGCGGCTCGGGGCGGACTCGGCCGAGAACGGATTCACGAGATTGCCGTACTGGAACTGGAACTCGGTCTGCGCCGCCGCCGGCGCCGCCGAGACGCCCGCCAGCGCCGCCGCCAACCCCCAACGCCGCCAGCCTGGAACGGTTCTGTTTGCGATCACCTGTGACCTCGCCGGCCCGTGTTCCGGAGCCATCGACGCCCGCCGAGGGCCTGCCCGTGGAAGCTCGCACCAGCGAACCGCCAACGCGACCGCGACGCGTCACGCGAGGAGCGCGCTCCGAAGAAGTTTCGCACTGGCGAAACCTCCAACGCGACCGCCGGGTCGCGCGAGGAGCTCGCTCCGTGGACGTTCCGCGCCCGCGCCCCCCCAACGCGACCCGCGGGGTCGCCCGGGGAGCTTGCTCCCCCGGATGTTTCGCGCCAGCGGAACTCCCAACGCGACCGAAGGCCGCGCGGGCGCGCCGGGGCCCCGGATCCGGTTCGTGGCCAACCGCCGCCGCGGGTTGCCGCCGACCGGGCGATGCCGGCGACTCGCCGACGCGTCCGAACGTCGCGATTTCGCCGACAGTATAATTCGGCGGTGCCGGAATCGAACACCGCCGTCGAAGCCCCTCCGACGCCCGCCGCCGAGGCGCCGCGCGGCCAGACCCCGAACGACCCCGAGTACGTTGCGTTCGACCGCGTCAGCAAGAGCTACGACGGCCGCACCCTCGTCGTGCGCAATCTCGACCTGCGCATCGCCAGGGGCGAGTTCCTCACGCTGCTCGGGCCTTCGGGATCCGGCAAGACGACCTGCCTGATGATGCTGGCGGGGTTCGAGGCCCCCACCTCCGGCGTCATCCGCATCGCCGGACGCTCGGTGCACCATCTGCCCCCGCGCCGGCGCGGCATCGGCATGGTGTTCCAGAACTACGCGCTCTTCCCGCACATGACGGTGGGCGACAACCTCGCCTTTCCCCTCGAGGTGCGCGGCATCGCCCCCGACGACCGGCGCGCCCGCGTCCGCCGCGCCCTCGAGCTCGTGCGGCTCGAGGGCCTGGAGCAGCGGCGGCCGGGTCAGTTGTCGGGCGGCCAGCAGCAGCGCGTGGCCATCGCCCGCGCCCTCGTGTTCGAGCCGGACCTGGTGCTGATGGACGAGCCCCTCGGCGCCCTCGACCGCCGGCTGCGCGAGGAGCTGCAGTACGAGATCCGCTGCATCCACCGCGATCTCGGGGTCACCATGGTGTACGTCACCCACGACCAGCACGAGGCGATGGTGATGTCGGACCGGGTCGCGGTGTTCCGGGCCGGCGTCGTCGAGCAGATCGCCTCGCCCGAGGCCCTCTACGAAGAGCCGGACTGCTCTTTCGTGGCCCGGTTCATCGGCGAGAACAACCGCCTTCCGGGGCGGGTGACCCGCGTCCGGGGAGACATCTGCGACGTCGACGTCGGCGGCCGGCCGGTCCAGGCGCTGCGGGTCGTCGCGTGCGGGACCGGCGACCCCGTCCTCCTGTCCATCCGCCCCGAGCGCATCTCCATCGCGCCCGAGCCGGGCCTGTACACCAACGAGTTCGAGGCGACGGTCGACGACGTGACGTTCCTCGGAGACCACCTCCGCATCCGCGTCACCGTCTGCGGCCAGCCGGACTTCATCGTGAAGATCCCCAACGTGGTGGGGCACGGCGCGGTGCTCGAGGGAGACCGCATCCGCATCGGCTGGACGTCGACCGACAGCCGGGTCCTCGACGCCGACGGCGGGGAGGGCGCGGCATGACCCGCCCCGACGGGCGATCCGCCGGCGCCGGCCGCCTCGCGGCGTTGGCGTCCGCGGCGGCGGCGGCGACGGTGCTGGCGTCCGACTGCGGGCCGCCGCCCGGCGAGTCGCTGACCGTCATCTCGTGGGGCGGCTCGTACGCGCGGGCCATCACCCGCGGCTACCTCGAGCCCTTCACGGCCGAGACCGGCATCGAGATCCGCCTCGACGACTACAACGGCGGGCTCGCCCAGGTGCGCGCCCAGGTGGAGACCGGCAACATCCACTGGGACGTCATCGACCTCGAGACCCCCGACGCGGTGAGCGGCTGCGACGAGGGCATTCTCGAGCCCATCGGCCCCGCCCGCCTCGCCCCGGGGGCGGACGGGACGCCCCCCGAGGACGACTTCCTGCCCAACGCGCTCCTGGAGTGCGGCGTGGGCACGTCGCTCTACTCCAACGTCTACGCCTACAACGCCGAGCGCCTGACCGGCGAGAGGCCGACCACGCTGGAGGACTTCTTCGACCTCGAGCGCTTCCCCGGCCGGCGGGGGCTGCGGCGCGTGCCCTTCGCCAACCTCGAGCTCGCCCTCATGGCCGACGGCGTGCCCCTCGACCGGGTCTACGCCACCCTCGACACCTCCCAGGGTCTCGACCGCGCCTTCCGCAAGCTCGACACCATCAAGGACCAGGTGGTGTGGTGGGAGGCGGGCGCGCAGCCTCCGCAGATGCTCGCGGACGGCGAGGTGGTGATGAGCACCGCCTACAACGGGCGCATCTTCAACGCGCAGAACCTGGAGGGCCAGCCGCTCGTCATCGTGTGGGACGGCCAGGTGCTGGACGTGGGCCAGATCGGCATCGTCGCGGGAACCCCCGATCTCGAGGCGGCCCTCGAGCTCGTCAGGTTCGCCTCGACCACCGCGTCGATGGTCGCCGTGAGCCGCTACATCGCCTACAGCCCCGCGCGCCGCTCCGGCGCCCCCCTCGTCTCGACCCACGCCGACACCGGCATCGACATGAACCCGCACATGCCGGCCTGGCCGGCCAACACGAGGCGCGCGCTGCAGAACGACTGGGCGTGGTGGAGCGACCACATGGACGAGATGAACGAGCGCTTCAGCGCGTGGCTGGCCCGGTGACCCGACCCGCTTTCCGCGCGGCCCGGCTGACCCTGCCCCTCGTCGCCTTCATCGGCGTCACGTTCGTGGTGCCGCTGGCGACGATGCTCGTGCGCAGCGTCTACGACCCGGTGGTCGCCGACGCCCTGCCCGACACCCTCGCCGCGCTGCGCGACTGGGACGGACGGTCCGATCCGGGCGAGGCGGCGTACGCGGCGGCGGCGCGCGAGCTGCTGCGGGCGCGCGAGGAACGGACCATCGGCCGCGTGGCTAGCCGCATCAACCGGGTGCGCGGCGGCCTGCGGAGCGTCGTCGTGCGCAGCGGGCGACGGCTGCAGGACTTCTCGGGGGGGCCGTGGCGCGCGGTCCTACTGGAGATCGACGGCCGCTGGGGCGACGCCGCGACCTGGCAGGCCGTCCGCACCGCCGGCGACCGCCTCACCGCGCGTCACTACCTGAACGCGGTCGACCTGCAGCGGCTGCCCGACGGGTCGATCGCCCGCCAGCCCCCCGAGCGCCGCATCTACGTGGCCCTGCTGTGGCGCACCCTCGTCGTGAGCCTCGGCATCACCGCCCTGTGCCTGCTGCTCGGCTACCCGGTCGCGTATCTCATCGCCCACGCGCCCCCGCGGCGCGCGGGGTTGCTCCTCGGGCTCGTCCTCCTGCCCTTCTGGACGTCGCTCCTCGTCAGGACCACGTCGTGGATCGTGCTGCTCCAGACCCAGGGGGTCGTCAACGACGTGCTGGTCACCCTCGGGCTGCTCGCCGACGACGGCCGCATCGCCCTCATCTACAACATGACGGGCACGGTGGTGGCGATGACCCACGTGCTGCTGCCGTTCATGGTTCTGCCCGTCTACTCGATCATGCGCGCGATTCCGCCGCAGCAGATGAACGCCGCCGCCTCTCTGGGAGCGGGCTTCCCGCGCGCGTTCCTGCGCGTCTACTGGCCGCAGACCCTGTCCGGGGTGGGCGCGGGGTCGCTGCTCGTCTTCATCCTCGCCATCGGCTACTACATCACCCCCGCCCTGGTGGGCGGCCAGAGCGGCCAGCTCATCTCGAACTTCATCGCCTACCACATGCAGACGTCGCTGAACTGGGGGCTCGCGGGCGCCCTCGGCGGCATCCTGCTGGCCTGCGTGGCGGTGCTCTACCTGGCCTACGACCGGGTGGTCGGCCTCGACCGCATGAGGCTGGGATGACGATGACCGCGACAGAGCCGGGCGCCCGCATCGGACGGATCGTCCATCTGGCCGTCTGCGCGCTCATCTTCACGTTCCTCGTCGCGCCCATCCTCGTGATCGTGCCGCTCAGCTTCAACGCCGAGCCGTACTTCACGTTCACCGAGGGCATGCTGCGCCTCGACCCCGACGCCTGGTCTCTCCGCTGGTACCGGCAGATAGTCACCGACGACTCGTGGCGGCGGGCGCTCGGCAACAGCCTCTTCATCGGCGTCATGTCGACGGTGCTGGCCACGACGCTCGGCACCCTCGCCGCCCTCGGCCTGTCGAGCCCCGCCATGCCCGCCCGCCGCCTCACGATGGGGCTGCTCATCTCGCCGATGGTCACCCCGCTCATCATCTCGGCCACCGGCATGTTCTTCTTCTACTCCACCCTGGGCCTCTCCCAGACCCACCTCGGGCTCGTCCTCGCCCACGCCGCCCTCGGCACCCCGTTCGTCGTCATCACCGTGACCGCCGCCCTCTCCGCGTTCGACACCAACCTGACCCGCGCCGCGGCGAGCCTCGGGGCCGACCCGTTGCTCATCTTCCGCCGCGTGCAGCTCCCGCTGATAGCCCCCGGCGTCGTCTCCGGCGCCCTCTTCGCGTTCGCCGCTTCTTTCGACGAGGTCGTCGTGGTCCTCTTCATGGCCGGCGAGGACCAGCGCACCCTGCCGCGCCAGATGTGGGCCGGCATCCGCGAGCAGATCAGCCCCGCCATCCTCGCCGTCGCCACGTTCCTCATCGCCTTCGCGGTGCTCCTGCTGCTCACCGTCGACTGGCTCCGCCGCCGCGGGGACGCGCCCGGCCGCTGATGCTGCTCACCGTCGACTGGCTCCGCCGCCGCGGGGACGCGCCGGACCGCTGACGGCCTCCGCTCATCGCCCCCGCGACAACACGCCGCTCGGGTCGAGCAGAAAGCGCCAGGCCGGCACGACGTCGATGGCGCCGGCGCCGACGGGAATCGTCTCTTCCTCGTCGCGGGTCACGATGGTGCCCGCCGGCAACTGCAGCTCGGCCATCGCGGCGGCGAGCGCCGTCACCTCCCGCTTCCGGGTCCGCGGGTCGGTCAGCGAGTCGCAGACCTGGACCAGGGCGCGCGAGCCGTCCGGCATGCGCACCGCGAAGTCGACCTCCCGTCCGTTGGCGCAGCGGTAGTAGCGGATGTCCGGGGTCGACCGGCGCAGCCCCATGAACACCAGGTTCTCGAGCAGATGGCCCGCGTCGGCCAGGACGCCCGAGCCGACCGAGCGCACCAGCGCATGGTCGACGCAGTAGATCTTCTTCGGATTCGCGTTGGCCCGCGCCAGGGAAGCGTCGAAGAGACGCACCGTGAACAGGAAGAAGGCGTCCTCGAACCACTCCAGGTAGCTGGACACCGCCGGCTTCGGCGCCCGGTGCCCGAGCGCCTGCAGATAGCCGGTGAGCCGGTTGATGGAGTACAGCGACGCCGTGCTGTCCACGAGCCGGTGCGCCAGATCCGCGACCGCCCGGGGATGGGCGACGTCATGCCGCTCGACGAGGTCGCGGAACAGCATAGCGCCCCAGTATTCCTGGTGGATCCGGATGCGCAGGGCGCGATCGAGGCCCGCGACCTCCGGGAATCCTCCCCTGTCCCAGTACTCGTCGAACGCCTTGCGCACCAGCAGCCGCCTCCGCGTCGAGAACGGGCCGTCGCCGTCGATGCCCCGGAAGTCGAGGAACTCCCGGAACGAGAACGGGAAGATCTCCCACGCCAACGCCCGACCGCGCATCTGCGTCGCAATCTCGCGCGACAGCATGCGGGCCGACGATCCGGTGATGTACACCTCGCAGCGATCCGTCCGCATCAGACGGTCCACGAACGGCTCCCAGCCGGGGACGACCTGAATCTCGTCGAAGAAGCAGTAGACCGTCTCCGTGTGCTTCTTCTCCGGGTAGAGCGAGAAGTAGGCGTCCGCCACGGCGCCGAGCCCGTCGCGTTGCAGGTGTCGAAGCCGGTCGTCGAACAGGTTGAGGTAGAGGACGTTCTCGCGCGGCACGCCGCGGTCGAGCAGCTTCCGCACGAGCTGGAACAGGAAGGTCGACTTGCCGGCCCGCCGCGGCCCGATGCACACGGTCGCCTTGCCGGGTATCGGCGTCACGTCCACGCGGCGCGGGACGCCGGTGACCAGCTCGGCCTCCTGAAAGTCCAGGAGGATGTCTCGCAACGAGTCTGCCATGCCGCTTCGTGGGAGCCGCGGGGGCCCGGAGCCCGATATCGGTAGAATATTATTCCAATTTTGACATCTACCGGCAATACGTTTCGCCGGGTTGAGCTGGGGCAGGAAGCCGTGCGGGGCGGTGCAGGGAAGGCCGCCGGGCGGCGACCTCGCTGCCACGCCGGGTTGCCGAAGGAGCCCATGATGCTATTGTGGGCTCATGAGGGAGACCACGGCCCGGGACGCCAAGAACCGGTTCGGCCATCTGCTGGACACCGCCCAGAGCGCGCCGGTTCGGATCACCAAGAAGGGCAGGCCCGTCGGCGTCATGATGTCGGTTCAACAGTACGAACGACTCCGGGGCGCCGCGTGGGCGCGCCTGACCGAGACCATGGACCGCCTTGCAGCGGAAGCCGCCGCCAGCGGGTTGACGGACGCGACGCTGGACGACGGCTGGACGAGTGGTGCTCGATGAGAGTCAGCGTCGAAATCGATGAATCAACGCTGAACGACCTCCGCCGGCTGACCGGCGAAGAGAAGATGAGTCCGGCGATCAGGCGCGCCGTCACCGAGTTCGTCAGACGGCAACGCGTGCGCGAGTTCGGCCGGTTGCTGCGCGAGGGTGCGTTCGACTACCCGTTGACCAACGACGAGATCGAGTCCGAGGATCGCGGACCCGACGAGAAGTAGGGGCGGACGGAGCGCGCTGGAAACCGGCGGTGGGCACGATGATCAACGGGAAGCTACGCGAATGTGGTGGACCCCAACGAACTCGCTCTCCGTCGAAGCCTCGCCATCCTCGAGGAGCAGCTCGATGACTTCCTGCAGATTCCCGTGAAGCTCGTCCAGGGTCTCGCCCTGACTGTGAGCCCCGGGGAAATCGGGAACCCAGCCGACGTACAGTCCGGTATCCGCGTCGCGCTCGACGACGGCGGGATAGGTCTTCATCTGCGAGCTCTCCGTGTGTTCGCCTGCCCGCAGGCTGCGAACCAGTTACCTGCGAAGCCCAGAGTATCACTTCACCGCACTGCGGGCGGTCCCATGCGACGACCCGGTCCCCCCCCGCGATGCGGGCGCAGAGAAGCCGACGCGCGGGTGGATGCGGCGAGGCATCCACCCGCGCGTAGTACGTCAGCGCCGAGCTACTTCGCCAGCGCGTCGGGGCGGATCTGGAAGTGAACCACCTTGCTCGGGGTGCCCGCGCCGGTCTCGGCGTGGAACGGGGCCCGGGTGCTCCAGGTCGCCCAGACGCCCTTGCCCTTCCAGCCGAGGTCGGGGTCGTCGATGCGGCCGTCCATCCACTTGGTGTAGAACCCGAGCGGATACGGCACGCGCAGGGTGACCCACTCGCCGTCGCGAAGGGCGAGCAGACCCTCGGCCGCGTTGCCGGTGTTGATGGGCACGCCGCGGCCCAGCCCCAGGGTGTCGAACTGGTCGACCCAGGGGTAGTACCTGCCCTCGATGCTGCCCGAGGCGTCGATGCCCTTCATCTGGGGCATGGGCTCCTCGTACAGCGTCCACCCCTCGGGGCAGTGCTGGCCGGTCGCGTCCGGCCCGTTCAGCGGCCCCGTGCACTTGCTGCGGTCGAAGCTCGCCATGTGGCCGCTGGCCAGCGGCGTCCACACGACGCCGTTGCGGTCGATGTCCATGCCGCGCGGCGAGTAGCCGTCCTGCACCTCGGCCCCGGGGTTCTCGAACGGCACCTCGTAGAACTCGGTCAGGCCCGTCGCCGACGGGTTGTCGCCGGTGGGGTCGAACCGCAGCACCGCGCCGGGCATGCCGAGCGACGATCCCCAGATGCTGCCGTCGACGGGGTTGTAGGCGACCCCGTAGAAGCCGGAGCGGATGCGGGTGTCCTTCGTCGGGTCGGCGGGCTCGCCGGGCTCGACCCACTCGTCGCGGACGCCGTTGCCGTTGGTGTCGAGCACGAGCGGGCTCCAGCCCTGCGCCGCCTCCTCGTCACCGGTCTCGAGGAACAGGTTGGTGTCGAGCCACCCGATGACCTGTCCGCCGCCGCTCGTCCACAGCGTGTTGTTCTCGTCCTCGGCGAAGATGAGGTGGTGGGTGCTGTAGCAGGTGCCGACGAGGGTCATCTCGTCGGTCGCGGGGTCGTACACCGCGAGATGCCGGTTCGCCCGGGGGTTGGGGAACACGCGGGCCGACGGGTGGTCGGATCCCTCCAGGCACATCGGCGGGTTCTCGGGGCCCCGCACGCGCGACGTCAGCCAGACGCGGCCGTCCTGGTCGAGCATGGGGTTGTGCACGTTGGTCTGGCTGTCCCAGATGGCCTCGTTCCCCCAGTAGGGCGAGGGTGCGAGGGGCGGCCCCGCCGCGACCGGCGTGTCGGGGTCGCGCACCGGCACCACGACCTCGGAGATGGCGTGGTTCACGGGGTCGAGCACCGGCACGTAGTCGGCGCTGGCCTCGAGCGCGCCGTAGACCGGGCCGTAGGCGTTCACGGTGGGGTCGCGCTTGTCGGTCGACGCCTCGTCGTGCAGATAGGCGGTCGGATCGGCCCAGTCCCACTGGGTGACGACCACGTTGCGCTCGACCCCCCGGGGCCGCGGCGGCGCCTCGGGCGGCACCTCGCCGGCCATGATGCGGCCCGTCCAGTCGGCGTACATCTCGAGTGCGCGGCGGCGGCCCATCCGGTCGAGCCCGTTGCTCATGCTGCCCCCGGCCTGTCCGGACTGGATGCGGCGGTCCCAGGCTGCCACCAGCGAGTCGAACTCGCCGAGCTCGGGCGGGATCTCGCGCGTGGCCTTGCTCCCGAGCCCGTGACAGGCGGTGCACCCGCCCGACTTCAGGCCGCGCAGCCACGCCGCCTGGTTCGGCACGGTGGGCGAGATGCCGTTCCCGTCCTGACCGGTCCCCGGGAACTCCTCGGGCCCCGGCACCTCGAGCAGCGCGTACCAGTAGCCCGACGGGTAGTACTGCGCCGCCGCCTGCGCGTCGGGCGCGACCACCGCGGTGTGATCGACGCGGGTCCCCGGCGACGCCTGCTGCTTGGGCGAGTCGACGAGCCCGTAGCCGCGCACCCAGACGTCGTAGGTCGCCTCGGGCAGGTCCGGCACCACGTAGCGGCCCTCGTCGTCGGTCACCACGCTGCGGTTGAACCGGGTCGGCAGGTCCATGGTCTCGGCGATCACCCAGACCCCCGCCTCCGGCCCGTCCGGCCCGGTCACGACCCCGCCGATGTCGTCGTCGTCGATGGCCACGGCCATCTGGGCGCCCGCCCCCGGCTGGAACGCCAGCAGGCAGACGGCCAGTCCCGTCAGGACCGCCCCGAGAAACGCCATCCTGCTTCTCGTCATCGTCTCCACTCCCTGTTTGTCCGTCTCGTGAAACATCGCTACGGCAACCCCGACGCCGCTTGCGGGCCGTCCATGCCCAGGCATCGAGGGCCGCCACCCCCACATGCCCGGCCGCGGCGTTGGCGCCGCCCCGGACGATGTCGTCATGGCGCGCTCGACCGACACGATTTGGACATGGACATGCCACAATGTCAACCGTCCGCCTGCGGCAGAGGCGATCCAGCCGGTCGGGGGCGTGGAACGGGAGACCGGATCCGTGTCGGGAGGAAGGATGGTCAGGCCGCATCTCGCGATGGCGGCGGCGCTCGCGACCCTGCTCGCGTGCCAGCAGCAGTCCTGGGATCAATACATGGACGCGGCCGCCTTCGCCTACCAGGACGGCCGGACCGAGGAGGCGGAGTCGTTCTTCCTCCTGGCCGCGCAGGTCGCCGCGGAGTTCGACGACACCGACCCCCGGCTCGCCCTGACCCTCGGCAACCTCGCCGACCTGTACCGTGCCGAGGCCCGCGACGAGGAAGCGGAGTCGGCCTACCTGGAGTCGCTGGCGCTGCTCGAAGCGATTGACGGCCCGGACTCGCCGCGGGTGGCCCGGTTCGTGGCCGACATCGCGGTGTTCTACACGGCCCTGGGCCGCGTCGAGGAAGCGGAGCCCCTGTACTGGCGGGCGCTCGAGGCGCTCGAGTGGACGCACGGTTTCTACCACGACGACGTGCTGGAGCTGCGGACGATGCTGGCGGGGTTCCTCCTGCACCAGGAGCGGCACCGGGAGGCGGAACCGTTGTACGTCGAGGTGCTGGCGATACTGCTCGACACGCCGGAGCCGGACCGCGACCTGGACCGCGTGCTCGCCGTGCTCGACGAGTACGCGGCCCTGCTGCGCGCCACCGGCCGGGACGACGAGGCGGCGGAGGCGGCGGCCCGCGCGAGCGCCATCCGGGCTCGGTTCTGACCTGGACGGGCGCGGCGGGACCGCGCGTGAGGCACGCAACACCGACCCGGCCCGCGATGCGGGCCGCGAGACGACGAGGACATCATGAAACGTGCGATCGCTCTGGCAACGGGACTGCTGCTGTCGGCCGGCCTCGCCCACGCGGAGGCGGCCACCGTCACCACCGTCATCGGCAACGGCGCCGCCGGGCTCTCCGACGCGCAGGTCGCCAACCCCTACGGCGTCGTCGTCGGCCCCGACGGCGCCCTCTACTTCTGCGACCTCGACAACCAGCGCATCCGCCGGCTCGACCGCGAGACGGGCGCGACCACCACCATCGCCGGCAACGGCGAGCGGGGCTATTACGGCGACGGCGGCCCCGCCACCGAGGCCGCCCTGAACATGCCCCACGAGATCCAGTTCGACGGCGAGGGCCATCTCTACATCGTCGAGCGCGACAGCCACGTGGTGCGCCGCGTGGACGCGGACACCGGCGTCATCTCCACCGTCGCCGGCACCGGCGAGGCGGGCTTCTCGGGCGACGGCGGACCGGCCGTCGAGGCGATGCTCCGCCGCCCCCACAGCATCGCCTTCGACCCCGACGGCCGGCTCCTCATCTGCGACATCGGCAATCACCGCATCCGCCGCGTCGACCCCGTCACCGGCCTCATCGAGACGTGGGCGGGCACCGGCGAGCGCGAGCCGACGCCCGACGGCGCCCCCCTCGCCGGCACCCCCCTCAACGGCCCGCGGGCCATGGTCAGCGACCCCGACGGCAACCTGTACCTGGCCCTGCGGGAGGGCAACGCCATCTACCGCATCGACCTCGCGGCCGAGACCATCCACCACGTGGCGGGCACCGGCGAGCAGGGCTTCACCGGCGACGGCGGCCCCGCCGCCACCGCGACCCTGGCCGGCCCCAAGGGCCTCGCCTTCGCCGAGGGCCGTCTCTACATCGCCGACACCGAGAACCACGTCATCCGCATGGTCGACACCGCCAGCGGCCTCATCTCCACCGTGCTCGGCGACGGCCAGCGCGGCGACGGCCCCGAGGACGACCCCCTGCGCTGCCGCATGGCGCGGCCCCACGGCATCTTCTACGAGCCCGGACAGGGCCTCTACGTCGGCGACAGCGAGGCCCACCGCATCCGGCTGCTGGAGTGATGCTCTTCTGACGGTGGCTCCGTTCCTCCCGGCATACGCCGGCCGGCAACTCGCCGTGAGCGGGTGACCCGGTCGCCGATCGGGCCGCAAGCGGGGGCCGGAGCACGAGTTCGACGGGCCGGGGAATCGGCCGGCACGTCACCGGTGCGGCAGCCGAACCACGCCACGTATCATCAGTTTTTGGTGAATTGATGGTACATGATCAATATTCATCAGTTTTCCAGGAATCGATGAGTCCTTGCACCGTTGCGGTGCCGCCTGCTACGGCAGTGCCGCCACGCCGCAGTCCAGGGATGCCCTCGTGAAGCGACCACGTTCGCCGCTGCCGCTGGAGAAGCTGCTGGACAGGCACCGGGCTCGCCTGCCCACACTGCTGATGAACCACGTCTTCTACCCGATGGTGGACGGCCGCTATCTCCACTGGGACACGCTGCGCCGGCTCGACCCGCCCGGAGACCTGAGCAGCGAAGAATGGTGGACGGGAATCAAGCTGTCCCGAGGCAGCCTGTCCCGCTGGATCCCGCTACGGAACGCACGCGGACGGCCGTTCCGCTTCATGCTGCCCGACTCGGTCCAGGAGGCGCTGCACCGGATCGACAGCCGGGCCGGAGGCCGGATTGGCATGGCCGACAGGGTGGTCAACCGGCAGACCCGGGACCGGTTCATCGTCAACTCGCTGATCGACGAAGCCATCACGTCGAGCCAGCTCGAAGGCGCCTCCACGACGCGGGCGGCGGCAGCGCGGATGATCCGCGCCGGGCGGCGGCCCAGAGACCGCAGCGAGCGGATGATCCTGAACAACTACCGGGCCATGCAGGCGGTCCGCACCCTGAAGGACTCGCCGCTGACCGCCGAGGCGGTTCTGGATCTGCACGTGACGCTGACGGCCGACACCCTGCGCGACCCGGCCGCCGCGGGGCGTCTGCAGCGGCCGCAGGACGATCGAGTCGAGGTCTGCGACGCCAACGACCAGGTGCTGTACCACCCGCCGCCCGCCGAGGAGCTTCCCGACCGCCTGAAGCAGATGGTGCAGTTCGCGAACCGGGACGCCGACGACGGCGCCTTCATGCACCCCGTCGTCCGCGCCATCCTGCTGCACTTCTGGCTCGCCTTCGACCATCCGTTCGAGGACGGCAACGGCCGCACGGCCCGGGCGCTGTTCTACTGGACGATGTTGCATCACGACTATTGGCTGTTCGAGCTCGTCTCGATCAGCCGATTTCTCAAGAAGGCGCCGGCGCAGTACGCCCGGGCGTTCCTGCACACCGAGACCGACGGCAACGACCTGACCTACTTCATCGTGCACCAGGTCGAAGTAATCCGGCGTGCCATCGACGAGCTCGACGCGTACCTCGAAACCAAGGTCCGGCAGGTGCGACGCGTCGAGCGCATGCTCAGGCGTTCGACCGACCTGAACCACCGCCAGCTCGCGCTGCTCGCCCACGCCGTCCGGCATCCGGACGCCGAGTACACGACCCGGTCCCACCAGACGAGCCACGACGTGGCGTACGCGACGGCGCGAGCCGACCTGTTCAGGCTCGCAGAGCTCGGGCTCCTCGATCAGCGGCGGATCGGGCGGCGGACCCACGTGTTCCGCGCGCCGCCCGATCTCGAGGCCCGACTCGAATCCTCCGGCCCGGTCGAATGACCGGAGTCGAAGACGTTCACCGAACCGCTTCCGTCTCGGACTCTCGGGCACTCGGCCGACGCCGAGAGCGTCTGTGGTATACCAGCCCCTACGATGCGGCGATGGCCGCCGCGGCGAGACCGTCCGCCAGCCCGGCGTCGACGGTGGACGGGCGGCCGTCGTCCGTCTGGGATGGGCCGCCCCCGTACGCTGGCCGTCCGCAGGATTGATGAACTATCATCAACATTCATCAATTTATACAAGACTGATGAACCGGGATGCGACGGCAGGACCCGGACACAGGAGGAGCGCGATGACACGTGGGGGCTTGGCGGCGGCAGTAGTGGTCATCGGCCTCGGGCTCGGCGCCGCCAAGGCGCCGGCGCAGCCCGTGCGCGACGACTTCCACCACCTGGGCGAGATCAACAAGGCGTCCATCGTCATGCTGGCCGAGGTCGGCCTGGTGCCCGAGCCGATGGCGTCGGAAATCGCGCGCGGCATCTCGGCCGTCATCGCCGGGCAGGACGAGCCGGGTGCCCCGCGCTCGTCCGACTACCTCGACTTCGAGGCGCTCCTCGTCGAGGCCGCGGGCCGGGACGCCTCGCGGCTCCACACCGGCCGGAGCCGCCAGGACATCGGCTCGACCTTCCGGCGCCTCGCCATCCGGGCGGCCCTGCTCGACGCCTACGAGGCCCTGCTCGCGCCGCGCGACGCCCTGCTCGAACTCGCCTCGCGGCACACCGGGACCATCGTCCCCGCCTACACCCACGGGGTGCAGGCGCAGCCGACGTCGCTCGCCCACTACCTGCTGGCCTTCGCCGCCGCCCTCGACCGCGACGCTAAACGGCTCGAGGAGACCTTCGCGCGGCTGAACCGCAGCCCCCTCGGGGCCGCCGCCCTCGCCACCTCCGGGTTCCCCCTCGATCGCGAGCGCCTCGCCGAGCTCCTGGGGTTCGACGGCGTCGTCGAGAACGCCTACGACGCCAACCACGTCTCGTCGGTCGACTCGAAGACGGAGGTCGCGTCCACCCTCGCGATCTCCGCCCTGTCGATCGGCCAGCTCATGGAGGACCTGCACGTCCAGTACCACGACCCCGCCCCCTGGCTGGTTCTCGATCGCTCTCTCACCGGGGTCAGCAGCATCATGCCGCAGAAGCGGAACCCCGTGATCCTGGCGACGCTCCGCCGGCTCGCGAGCACCGTGATCGGCGACGCGCAGACGGTGTTCCTCGCCGCGCACAACACGTCGACGGGCATGGCCGACTACCGCGCCCCCGATCAGCTTCTCGAGACCGTCGCCAAGGCGGTGGAGATGTACCGGGTCTACGCGCGCGTCGTGAACGGGCTGGTGGTCGACCCGGCGAGGTCGCTCGCCGAGGTCGACGCCGACTACGCGACGATGACCGAGGTCGCCGACACGCTGCTGCGGCACGCCGACGTGCCGTTCCGTGTCGGCCACCACTACGCGTCGGAGATCACGGAGTACGGCCGCGCCCAGGGCAAGCGCCCGAAGGAGCTGACCGCGGAAGAGCTGCGCCACCTGTACGAGGAGGCCTACGGCGAGCCGCTGCCGGTCGACGTGGCGCTCATCCAGGCCGCGCTCGACCCCGAGCAGATGGTGGCGAGCCGGCGAGGCCTCGGCGGGCCGCAGGCGGAAGAAGTGGCGCGCATGCTCGAGGCGGGCCGCGCGCGGGCGGACGCAAGCCGCGCCTGGCTGGGCGGCGCTCGCGCCCGCTTGACGCAAGCGGAGTCCGCGCTGCGGTCGGCGTTCATGCAACTGATGGCGAACCCTTGACGCCCCGGCGGGCACCTCGCCCGGCGCTCGCGCGCTTCCGAATCGGACGTTCCGTAAACTGCACGTGGGCAGCGTGTTGTGGCCCTGCCAGGCAGCCGCGGACCAACGGACTGTTTCGGAATCAAGAAACATGGCTGCAAAGACATCGACGCGCAGAAGGCAGCGGGACGTGGTCCAGGTCAAGAACCCACGCAGCGGGCGCTATGTGAAGATCGACAGGAACGCCGGCATGATCCTCTCGCACAAGAAGTCTCCTGGTCCTTACAAGGGCGTTCCCATCGCCAGGGCCAGGAAGAACAGATGATCGGCTACAGCCCGCTGGACGGGGAGGCTCTGACGAGTGCGGTACGGAGCCGGCCCAGACGCTGCTTCCTGATGACACAGCTCGGCGGCGACATCCCCGAAGGCATCCAGGCCATCCGTGAGGCCGTGACTCGGCTATGTCAGGAGGCGGACTACGAGGTCATCGATGCACGTACTCAAGTCACCGGTGGAGACTTCTTGCTGAAGATCTGGAAGCTCATCGCCTCGACACCGTTCTCCGTGGCCGTCGGACACGCACAGACTCCAGCCTCCACCAACTCAATATCTACTATGAACTCGGCGTCGCACAGGCGCTCGGGAAGGAGTCCCCCGGCCTGAAGTGCCGAGCGACCTCGTCCGAACGGAATACGTTGCGTTCGACGACCACTTCGACACGGGATTCCGGAAGTACCTGAACTCGCTGCAGGAGCAGGCCGACTACTACGAGCTGGTCGCGGATCAACTCGAGAGAAACCCCGTTCTCGCGCTCGACTATCTCAAGCGGGCCTTCCTGATCACCGGTGACAATCGGCTCCGCGCGTCCGCCCGGGCCTTGATCGGAAAGGAGGGACTGGACGCGCCAGCAAAGAACGGCGTGGAGCGGCTTGTCGCGGCGTTCTGATGGCGGCCCGCGCCACCGCGGGAACTTGCGGGACCGCTTGGCAGCGATATCGGAGTCCGAGACGACCCATGATGGCCGGAGCCTCACGGGCCGGAAACCTCCGGGTCGGGTCGTGAGTGGCTGGAAGTCGGCGATGCGCCGACGCACGAGCGTACGGAACATGTCAACGTGCGGGGCCGCCAGCGCCTCGCCGGCCCCGCACGCCACCCATCCTGCCGTCGCTACCGAGGGTACTTGATCTGCAGCCGCTCGTACATCCGGACCACCGCGCGCGGGTCGGGCCGCGCCGCGTTCGGGCCGTAGTACTGGGTGTGGGCGCTCAGATCCACGCGCCGGGCGGCGCTCTGGGCGGAGACGCCCTGGGCGTAGAGGTCGTTCACCTGGCGGTTGAGGTCCCGCAGATACGCCTGCAGGTGGTCGATCTGCTCGCGCTCGGTGAACGGGGTGCCGTGGCCGGGCACCATGACGTCGAAGTCGAGCGCCTTCAGGCGGTCGAGCGACGCCGGCCACTCCTCGACGTAGCCGTCACCCATGTACGGCAGGCCGTGGCCGCCGGGGCGGCCGACGAAGAAGTCGCCGGTGAACACGATGCGCTCCTCGGGCAGGAACACCAGGGTGTCGCCGCCGGTGTGGCCGCGCCCCGGGAAGTGGAGCTGCACCTCGCGGCCGCCCTTCACCAGGGTCATGGTGTCGCTGTAGGTCAGATTCGGCGGGGTCGGCACCGTCTCCTGCAGGGCCTCCCAGTGCGCCTCCTGGATGCGGAGCTGGGTCTCGAGCCGGGCTCGTTCCGAGGCGTCCTCCGTTGCCGCTATCTGCGCCTTGCGCTGCTCGATCTGGCCGGGAATCACCGCGGTGAACGAGCGGTTGGTGCGCTGGCTGAGCACGTCGGACGAGAGCATCGTGCGCACGAAGTCGTGGCCGATGATCTCCACGTCGTCGCCGAAGATCTGGTTGCCGTGCGCGTGGTCGAAGTGGTAGTGGCTGTTGAAGACGTAGCGGACGGGCTTGTCGGTGAGGGTGGCGACGCCCTCCATGAGCCCGCGCGCGGCGGCGGGGGTCACCGACGTGTCGACCACCATGACGTGGTCGTCGTTGATGATGACGAGCGAGTTGCTCATGACCGTCATCGACCCGGTGCCGATGGCGAACCAGACCCCGTCGGCGATCTCCTCGAAGCGGTGGCTGGGGCTGCCGTCGGGGCTCTGCACGGCGGCGCCGCGGGTCTGCCACTGGGCCGCGAACACGGCCAGGGCAACGATGGCGAGGGTCATCAGGAATCGTCTCATCGGTCGTTCGCCTCCTCGAGAACGGACTCGTTGCCAACCTGCCCGCCGGCGCCCGGCGGCGCCGCGGCCGAACCAGCCGGCCGGCCGGGTGTCCGCGCCGCTCCAAGGCGCGGACGCCCCGTCGGGAATACGTCGCCGTGCGACTCCGCCAGCCGTCCAACCGGCGGTTCAGCCGTCCGCGCCGGTCCAAGGCGCGAACGCCCGGCCACGCGCCCCGGTACCGGCGCGTGGTGGTGTTCCAGGTACAGGTATCCGCTGTAGAACCCCGTGCGGTCGGGGCGGTGCTGCCGGTCCCGGACGTGGATCGTCAGCGTCCGCGGCACCTGCGCGGCGTAGCAGTTGTCCCGGGCCGCGGTGCGCAGGTGCAGATACGCCATGCGCTGTTCGCGGGTCTGGCGGTAGCGAGGGCGCTCGTCGGACCCCACGTCCGAATAGGCGCCGCCCCGCATGTCGTCGAGGGGCGACGGCCGGTGGTTCGCCCGCCGGACCGCGCGGCGGTCGCCGGCCTCGACGAGCCGGTCCTGGATGGCCTGCGTCAGCCGGAACAACGCGATGCACTCCTCCCGCCGGCACTCGGGATGGTCGCCGACCTCCTCGACGCGATGGGCGATCGGCTCGCCGAGCCGGGCCTGGAGCTCGAGAACGTCGGGCGGCGGCTCGCCGAAGTGCACGATGCCGTCGACCTGCCGGATCACGTAGCAGTCGCCGGGATGCAGCTCGACGACCTCGACCCCGTCGTGCTGCGCGGGGAGCACCCAGTGCCAGGTCTCGGGCGCCGGCCGCGGGTCCTGCCGCGCGACTTCCCCACGTCCCTCCAGCGCGGCCGTGCCCAGCACGCCCCCGACCGCCGCCGCGACGGCGACGCCCGCCGCCGCCAGTCGCCGCCGGCCGCGGATCCGTTCGGGCATGGTCCGGTCATTCTAGCCCGGAATCCGCCATGCGGCTCCGCTTGTCGCCCAACCCCACCTGCAGGAGTCCGCGTCGCAACACGCCGCAGACTCCTGCCCCGGAAAGCCATCGCCTGAACGGCTCCGATTGCCGGCAACCAGGCCTTCCCGGAACCCTCACCGTTCAGCGCCGACGACTTGGGACCCCGGAAACCGTCGCCTGAACGGCTCCGATTGCCGGCAACCAGGCCTTCCCGGAACCCTCACCGTTCAGCGCCGACGACTTCGGACCCCGGAAACCGACGCATGACGGCTCCGATTGCCGCCCAACGGAACGTCGAGGCGTCCGCACGGGGAGGCGCCGCGGGTCCCCTGCCCTCCACCCGCTGCCTAGAGGCCGGCACCGGTCGCTCGCCGTACGATCGGCCTTGCGCGCCGAGGCGACGGGTGGCGGTATCATTTGTGCACTTCGGTGACGGGAATCGACACCAGCGAGGAGCGACGACGATGACGCGACGGGTCAACCCGATCGGCTGGATGCTGGCCGCGGCGCTGCTGGCCGCACCGACGGCGGCCGCGCAACAGGGGGCGCCGGCCGACGGCGAGTGGCCGACCTACGGCGGCGACGTCGGCAGCACCAAGTACTCGCCCCTCGACCAGATCGACGCCGGCAACTTCGGCGACCTCGAGATCGCCTGGACCTGGCAGTCGGCCGACGCCTGGGTCAGCCTGACGACCCCCGGCGGCGGCGAGTGGCGGGCGCGGTCGGACGTCATCTTCGGGGCCCTCGACGCGGCCGACCCCGAGCGCTGGCGCGACCGCCAGCCGCCGTACACGAACAACCTCAAGGCGACGCCGCTGATGGTCGGCGGCCGGTTGTTCATCAACATGCCGACGTCGCAGGGCGCGGCGGTGGACGCGGCGACCGGGGAGACCCTGTGGGTCTACAACCAGAAGACCTACGAGACGGGCACCACCACGATGACCGCGCGGTGGAACCAGCGCGGCGTCGCGTACTGGACGGACGGATCGGCCGAGCGCGTCTTCTGGGGCACGAGCAACGGCTACCTGCTCTGCGTGGACGCGGCCACCGGGAGGCCCTGCGCCGACTTCGGCGAGAACGGCCGCGTCGACCTGACCCGCGACATCCCCCGCGCCGGCCGCGGCGACCGCGACTGGCTGAACGCCCTGCTCTACTCGGTGCAGTCCCCGCCCCTGGTGGTCGGCGACACCATCATCACGCCATCGTCCATCTCGTCGTACAACATCACGCGGGAGGCCCCGCCGGGGTGGATGCGGGGGTTCGACGTGCACTCGGGCCGTACGAAGTGGACGTTCCACACCATTCCCCAGGGCGACGAGTTCGGCAACGACACGTGGGGCGGCGACTCGTGGCGGGTCACCGGCAAGGTCGGGGTGTGGACGATGATGAGCGCCGACCCCGAGCTGGGCCTCGTGTACCTGCCGACGAACACGCCGGCGCCCGACTACTACGGCGGCCACCGGCCGGGCGAGAACCTGTTCGCGGAGAGCGTGGTGGCCCTCGACATCGAGACCGGCCAGCGCGAGTGGCACTTCCAGGCGGTGCACCACGGGCTGTGGGACTACGACTTCCCCGCCGCCCCCAACCTCGTCGACATCGAGGTTGACGGCCGTCCGATCAAGGCGCTGGCCCAGGTGAGCAAGCAGGGGTTCCTGTACGTCTTCGACCGGGTGACCGGCGAGCCGGTGTGGCCCATCGAGGAGCGGCCGGTCCCCACCGACACCGACATCCCCGGCGAGCTGCCGTGGCCCACCCAACCCTTCCCCACCCGGCCGGCGCCGTTCGAGTACCAGGGCGCGACCATCGACGACCTCGCCGACTTCACGCCGGAGATCCGGCAGATGGCCATCGACGCGGTCGACGGCTTTCGGCTCGGGCCGCTGTTCACGCCGCAGAGCCTGAACGGGACCATCCAGCGCCCCAGCGCGGGGGGCGGCGCGAACTGGTCGGGGGCGGCGGTCGACCCCGAGACCGGCATGCTCTACGTGCCGTCGGTCA
>JAJEEA010000135.1 GCA_022821235.1 Vicinamibacteria bacterium | reverse complement strand
TTCTTGCGCCGCGTGATGTCGGCGAACTTGCCGACCAGATACTCGTAGGCGTCGCCCAGAATGTCGGACTCGACCGCCTCGTTGCCCAACGGCACGCTGGAGAGGCCCTCGATGAGGTCTCTGAGCAGCTCGTCGCCGAGCATCTCGCGGTTGCCCCAGTCGGCGGCGCCGAAGACGCGCGCCAGGGTCTCGGGATTGGCGCGCTCGATCCGTCGCATCGTCCGCGCGAGCACGGCGCCGACATTGCTGGGCGTCTCGCGGACATCCTGCCAGTGGCAGTCGTCCGGCAGCGTGAAGCGGTGCAGCTCGGGGAAGTCGGCGAGGTCGATTTCGCCGAAGATCTCACGGGCGTCGATGGCTTCCTCGTCCCAGACGTCGCTGATCCGCTTGAAGAACAGCAAGGGAAGGATGTAGCCCTTCCAGTCCGTCCGGTCGACGGCGCTGCCGCGGAGAATCTGGGCGCACCGCCACAGCTCGGACTTCAGGTCCTTCAGGGTCAGTCGATTCGCCGGCATGGGGCGGCGATATGGTATTCGTTCTCTCGGCCAGCTTCCACGTACCAGCTCGGTACGGGTCGGCCCATCGTGGTTGCGGACGGTGATTGCCTCGAACCCGAGCGGCCGCGGAATCCACCGGCCGGGCGCGGAAGGGTCAGTCGACCCGGAGACCGGGCGGCACCCGGTCCGTCAGGTTCGCGAGGATCAGCGGGGCGGATGCACCAATGTTGAACGCGAGGAGACCGTTCAACTCCACGTCGCCCGAGCTCTCGTACAGCCAGACCAGGACGCCGCCAAGCGCAATCATGGCGAGGGTGACGGCCCAGTACAGCCGACTCTTGGACCAGTCGGGTGCGCCCTTGTGCAGGTCGTCTCGGATGCGATAGAACCGAAGCACTTCCACGGCGATGCCGCCGCCGATCCCGCAGAGAACGAGTCCCGCCATTACGGTCTCGCGAACATCTGCATCTCGGCGAAGGTTTCGCGAAGAGTCTTCGGGCGGGACTTCAGGGTGTAGCCGATTCGTCCGTCTCGCAAGAGGATCTGTCGAAGCTCGGATCGATGGTCGCCGAGCAGCCGTGCCACGGCTTCCGGGGCCAATCCCGTTTCCGCCGCGATGCCGTCCACGGTCCGGAAGTCCCACTCGCGGTCGTCGAGCGCCGCCTGCACCGTGAACCACTCCCGTCGACCGCCCATTGCCCGCCCCTCCGCATGTCACCACCGTCCACGCCAAGCCCCATATGCCCATGCTACATCAGCTGTGGGTGCTCTCGTGGTGCTGAGCGTCGGGGGCGCGGGTCCGCCGGAGCGGGCATCGATGCGCCGGTGGGCGGCGCCTGGACCCTCCGGTTCGCAGGCCTGTACATGGACTTCGGCGAGACGGTCCACCAGGTGAAGAACCGGCTTGGCGTCAACGCCGGTCTGCGGACCGGGCGGGCTCCCGAGCCCTTGCCGCTCGGCGTCGACCATGGCTTCGGCCTCCTCCGCTGGTCCTCGTTCGCCGTCTTGGCCGATAATCGCCTGCGCGGCGCCGAGGACCTTCTCGCGCCGCCGGGACTGGCTCTGTCCTTAACGGAGGCTCACCATGACGCTCGCAAGCTCGCCGAGACGGTCGCCCGCGCTCTTCGTCATCCTCACGATTTGCCTGTTCATCGCCATCAGCAACGCGCAACAGGGACGCCGGGGGATCGGCCCGGACACCCTGCCCGACGAGCCGCAGGTCCTGGGCTTCGGCGATCAGCAATTCCGTGTCGTTCCCATCAAGGGCTTCTTCCGCCCGTCGGCCGTGGACTTCCTGCCGAACGGCGACGTCCTGGTCGCCGAGCGCTCGGGCGGCCTGCGAATCATCCGCGACGGCGTGCTCGATCCCGAACCCATCCGCGGCATGCCCGAGGTGCACAACGGCTTCGGCGGCCGGTTGGGTCTGTGGGACGTGGCCGTGCATCCGCGGTTCGCCGAGAACCGGCTCGTCTATTTCACGTACCTGAAGCCCGACCCGAGCGAGGACGCGCCGGCCGACGCGGCCGTGCCCCAGGGGCTCGCGGGCACGTCGGTGCTGGCGCGCGGCCGCTTCGACGGCGCCAGCGCCCTGACCGACGTCGAGGACGTCTTCGTCTCGGACGCCCGGGTCAGCGGCTTCAGCGTGGCGCGACTGATCTTCGCCCCCGACGGCAAGATCTTCATGTCGATCGGCATGCCGCTGCGCGACCGGGAGCACGGAGGCAGCAACCGCGTCGGCACGGCGGAGCAGGCCCAGGAACCCGGCAGTCACGCCGGCAAGATCCTGCGCCTGAACGACGACGGGACGGCGCCCGAAGACAACCCCTTCGTCGGCGACCCGGCCTATCGGCCGGAGATCTACGCCTTGGGGTTCCGCGACCCGCTGGGCCTCGTCATCCATCCCGAGACCGGCGAGCTCTGGGAGGTGGAGCACGGCCCGCAAGGCGGCGACGAGCTCAACATCGTCCGGCCGGGGCGCAACTACGGCTGGCCGGTCGTCTCCTACGGCCGCGCGTACACCGGCGAGGCGACGATCGGCACGGGCGGGACGGGCCCGGCGCTGCCCGAGCCCTGCGCGCCCGGCATGGAGCAGCCGCTGCTCTACTGGTACCCCGTCATCTCTCCCGGCGGCATGGCCCTCTATACCGGCGACGCGTTCCCCGCGTGGAAGGGGGACCTCTTCGTCGGCGGGATGTCCACCACGCAGCTCCAGCGCATCGTGTTCAACCAGCGGGGGCTGCCGGTGCGGCACATCCCGCTCTTGACCGAGCTCAACCAGCGCATCCGCGACGTCAAGCAGGGACCGGACGGCCTGCTGTACGTGACGACGGACCACGAGGCGGGGGCGGTGCTGAGAATCGAGCCGCTGGACGCGACGGCGAACTGAGGGAATACCTGATGGAAGGCGTTGAACAGCGCCGGGCGATAGCGGGGCATTCCCCGAATCGGAAAGGGCCTGCTCGCCGCGGAGGAGGGCAGGCCCTTTCGTCTTGCGCGAGCGCGAGGCGGGTGGAGCCCGTCGCTACTGCACCCCCGGGTCCGGCCGCGGCATCAGCTCGGTGAACGACGCGCCTTCCATCCGGTCGAACTTCTGGGTCCGCCCCATCTGGGTGTCGACCCCGTACCAGCTTCCGTTCGAGTCGACCGAGATCTGGTGCAGCTCGCGGAACTGGCCGGGGCCGTCGCCCTCGAGGCCGAAGGTGAAGAGCTGGTTGCCGTTCACGTCCAGCTTGACCATCCTCGGCGGCCGGTTGTCCACCACCCACACGTCGTACCCGGCGGCGTAGATGTCGCTCGGGAACTCGAAGCCCGGCCAGGTGCCGATGGGCGAGATGTTGGGGTGATACCACACCGAGCGGGTCGTCTGGTTGAACACCTGCACCCGGTCGTTGTTCCGGTCGGCCACGTAGATGTTGCCGCGGGCGTCGGTGGCGACCGCGTGCACGCCGTCGAACTGTCCCCGACCGTTGCCGGCCGACCCCCAGTGGGTCACGTAGCCGCCGTCGGCGTCGAGCTTCACGACGCGGGAGTTGCCGCTGTCGGCGACGAACATCGTGCCGTCGGGCAGGAACGCGATGTCCTGCGGGCGGTCGAGGTGCGTCTCGTCGTCGCCGGCGACGCCTTCTTCGCCCAGCGTCGTCAACAGCTCGGCGCCGTCGTTCGAGAAGGCGTAGATGACGTGCTGCGTCTCGTTGACCACCCACACTCGCCGGTCGGGGTCGTGGGGGCTGATGCGGACCTTGTGGGGGCCGTTGGTGCCCTCGAAGAGCGAGTCCCACTGGGTCCACGACTCGGTCATGTTGCCGTCGCCGTCGACGACGAAGATGCTGTTGCGCCACACCCGCTGGCCTTCCTCGGGCTGCACGGCGTCGATGCCGATGGACCCGACGAAGCCGGCGAAGCCGGACGGCAGCGGATCGGGCAGCCGCATCTCGCCGCGCTGCACGATGAAGATGCGGTCCGGAGACTCGGCGAAGACGCCGGCGTGGGAGCCCCACGCGAAGCCGGCCTCCGCGAACGGCTTCAGCCAGCCGTCGACGACGTCGTAGGGGCTGTCGCCTTCGACGAGGCGCTCCTGCAGGGCGGCGGGTCCGGCCGCGAGACCGGCGCCCACCATGACCGCGAGCACAAGGACAGACGTGCGCATGGTGTTCCTTCCTTTCTTCCCCTTCCGTGGTTCTCGGTTCTGGCCGCCCGTGGCCGAAGACCCCGCTGCATTCGACCGGCGATGCATCCTGCCTGACTGCGCTGCGCCTCGGCTGCAGATGGTCGATACGCGTCTCGTCGCGCCCTGTCGGGCAAGCACGTCGGCCCTTTGCCGGCGCCCTGCGGGCGCGGTGCCACGCCGGGTCATCTCGCCATGGGGCTGCCTGCGTTCCCTTGCTACCGAGTGCCCCCGCTACCGGGTGCCCTCGACGGGCTGCGTGTTCAGGCGCCGGGCGCCGGCCATGATGCCGTACAGTCCGTAGTTGCCCTCGTGACAGGCGTACTCGTAGATGGGGCCGTCGGTGCGCCGGAACGGGATGGCCGCCGTCCACGGCCGCGTGTAGTTGTTGGGGTCGTCGATGGTGAACTCGTACATCACCGTGTCGGGGTCGATGCGCGTGAAGCGCTCGACGAGCCGAGTGTCCTTCGACGAGCCGCTGAAGTTGGTCGCCTGCCGGAAGTTCCGGGTCTCGATGACGAGCGAGTCTCCCTCGTAGCGCCCGCGCGAGTCGCCGACCCATTGCGGGATGTCGCCGTGTCCGCCGTCGCCGACGGGGATGATGCGCGTGTTGTGGATGTGCTCGTTGAGAATGGTCACGTATCCCGGCGTCTGCAGGATCATCACGTTGTTGTTGTACGACCCCGGCCGCATCGGGGGGCCGGAGTTCGAGCCCATCAGGCAGCGGTCGCCGAGGCTGCGGTCGGTGTAGTGGTCGGCGAACCCGTTGCGCAGGTTCAGGCGCCGGATGCGGTTCGCCTCGGCGAACTCCGCGGTGTAGGGAATGCGCCCGCTCGGCGGATCGACGACCAGGGACGTCCGCTTGTCGCTCGTCAGCTCGATGCCGCGCTCGTACCAGAACTCGTTGTACGACAGCACCCCGCCCTCGGCCCGCGACTGGTAGCCGGCGCTCGGCGCCCCGCTCTCGGGGTCGAAGAGGTCGCGGTTGAGCCGCGTCCGCTCCGACGCCTCGAAGGCCGCCGCCTCCTCGGGGTCTAGCGTCGCCCGGTCGGCCAGCGCGTCGGGGCGCTGCAGCGGCGTGAGGGTGCGGAACGTGAACACGCCCGACACGTCGGGGTACTCGTCCGGCAGCGCGGTCGCCTTCGGGCCGTTCGGGACCTGGGCCGTCGCCGCCGCGGGCGTGAGCAGGAGCGCGGCGATAGCCAACGATCCCGTGAGGCGTCTTGTCGTCATGGGTGACCTCCGATGGATGCGTGAACCTGTACGTGAAAGACCACCGCGGCGCCCCGGTCGGGGTTGCCCGGCCGCCCGTACGAATCCGAACGTCAGGTGCCGATCCTATCGCCGGACGCTGCCGCGTTCAACGCTTGCGGCCGGGATCGGCGCGCCGTGGTTGCGTCCGGCGCATGCGCTGGGTGATCATGCCGATGGGTTGCGCGGCGTCCGGACGGCGACGCCGCTTGGCGGTCCGTGACGAAGCCCCGCGCGGCATCGAGAGCGGCGAGGCGCCGCTCTTCAATCCGCAAGGCGGGAGCCGAGGGCCGCATGTGGCCGAGGTAAACGGTCGGGCGCTCTACATCGCGGCTCGAATGCTGCGGGGCGCGCTGTTGCCGGGGTCGCCAGCGCGGCCTCCGGGTGATTCCCTGAGGAGGACTCACGCAATGAACAGGCATGGGGTCGCGCGGTGGTGGCTGGTTCCGGTCGCGGCGGTCGCGGGGGTCGCCTGGATCGCGCCGGGTGAGGCGTCCGCCCAGCCGAGCGAGAGGAACATCGCGGCGGGGCGACGGCTGTACCACCAGAAGGCCGACTGCCAGTCGTGTCACGGGTGGTCGGGCGACGGCGTGAAGATGGACAACCAGGCTCCGGACGGGGCGAACCTGCGGGAGAGCGCGCTCGACCGCGAGCAGCTCGTCTTCGTCATCAAGTGCGGGCTCCCGGGCCGGGAGATGCCCGCGTTCGATAGGCTCGCCTACACCGACGACCGCTGCCTGGGCCGGACCCGGCGGGACCTCCAGCGCATGGGGCTGCGGCTCCCCGAGCCGGGGGCGACCCTGCAGAACCGCGAGGTCGAGCGCCTCGTCGACTTCCTGCTCGCCAAGGTCGTCGGGCAGGGCGAGATGAACCGCGAGCGCTGCATCGACTTCTGGGGCGAGGAGGTCAGCGTGTGCGATACGCTGCCGTGAGGCCGGCGCACCGTGGGCCCGGGGGGCTTGCGGTGGCTCCGGCTCCCGTACCGCGGTGGACGGGTTGCGGGCGGCTTCCGGCTCCCGGGCGTCAGCGCCGAAGGACGGGTGCGAGCCCTGACAGGATTGGTGGGGCGGCAATCGGAGCCGCGGGCGGCGATTTCGGACCATCGCGAGGAGAATCGACATGAGTGACGTCATCGATGGGCTGGTGCGGCGGTTCGAGAGCGGGGGGATGACCCGGCGGGAGCTCGTGATGGCCTTGTCGGCGGTGGTGATGGCCCGCTCGGCCCCGGCGGCGGCGCCGGCCGCGCAGGCGAACGCCGAGCCCATCCGGGTCGCCACCCTCAACCACGTCACCCTGACCGTGGCCGACGTGCAGCGCTCGGTCGAGTTCTACCAGCGCGTGCTGGGGCTGCCCCTGGTCACCACGCAGGGGACCGAGGCCGACTGGTCGGCGCCCACCGTGCCGGTCCTCGGCATCGGCGACGGCCCGCAGTTCATCGCGTTCGGGCGGGGCTCGACGCCGTCCATCAACCACTACTGCCTGGGCGTGGAGGGCTTCGACGCGGCCGAGGCCGTCGACCGGCTGGCCGAGCACGGCATCACCGCGCGCATCCGGCGGCGCGCCGACTCCGATCCCCCGGCCGAGGAGCTCATGTTCAACGACCCGGACGGCATCGCGGTGCAGCTCCAGGACGTCAGCTACTGCGGCGGGTCGGGGGCGCTCGGCGACCTCTGCGACCCCGACGACCGCCCGCGGGACCGCTGAGGCGGCGGCGCCGCGGCTGACCGCGCCGG
>JAJEEA010000490.1 GCA_022821235.1 Vicinamibacteria bacterium | reverse complement strand
GCAACCGGCGCGCGGCCCGGCCCGAGGTGCGGCTGCCGGGCGGGCCGGTCCGGCAGGTCATCCTCCGGTCGTGCACCACCTGCCACGGCATCGACGACTACGCCTACAACGCGCTCGATCGCGCGGGGTGGCGCGAGCTCGTCGGCGCGATGGTCGAAAAGGGCGCGGTCATCCCGGACGACGACCTGACGGTGCTGCTCGACTGGCTCGTGGCCGAGTTCGGCCCCGATTCCACCCCGTTTCCCCGCGAGTTCGTCGTCGTCCCGGTCGACGACGCCGTCTTCGCCGACGCCGAGACGGCGAGCGGCTACCTCACCGCGACCTGCACGATCTGCCACTCGCTCGACCGCATCGAGACCGCCCGCTTCGACGAGAGCCGGTGGCGGGCCACGGTGACCGACATGCGGGCCAAGGGCGCGCCGGTGGCCGACGAGAACGTGGACGCCCTCATCGGCTACCTCGCCCGGACGCGCGGGGCGGAGTGAGGCCGCCCGCTACACCCATCGGTTCCAAGCCTTCCCGGGGTTGCGCCCGCCGACCGACGGTGGGGCCTCGCCGAGTGCGTCAGCGGATAGGGTCGCCGGTCATCCCGGAAAGAGGACGACATTGGGCGGAGAGTTGAGATGACGAGAACACTTGCCATCGGTTCGGCGATGATCCTGTCCGTCGGGGCGTTCGCGGCGGCGCAGTCGGTTTCCGGACCCGGCGCCGCTTCCGCTCAGTCCACTCCCGAGCCGGGCGTCCGGTCCGGGGCGTCGGCCGCGGAGACGGCGCCGGCCCCGCATCAGGTGCTCTTCAACCTCTATCAGACCCCGGTGATGACGGTGTTCATCGCCGGCGCCGACGGCGCCGACGCGCGGGCGCTGGTCCCGGACCTGGGGCTGGAGTACTCGCCCGCCTTCTCCCCGGACGGTGAGTGGGTGGTGTTCACGGCCGAGCCCGACGGGCAGGCCGACCTCTATCGCATCCGCCCCGACGGGACCGGGCACGAGCAGCTCACCGACCACCCCGCGTTCGACGATCAGGGGGCCCTCTCGCCCGACGGCCGGACCCTGGCGTTCGTCTCCACCCGGGCGCGGGGCACCGCGGACATCTGGCTGCTCGATCTCGCCTCGAAGACCGCCTCGAACCTGACCGACCACCCGTCGGGCAACTTCCGGCCCCGCTGGTCGCCCGACGGGGCGTGGATCGCGTTCACGTCGGACCGCGACGCCGAGCCCGGCGACCAGCCCGGCATGTGGGAGCACCTGCAGTCGACCGGCGTCTACGTCGTCCGGCCGGACGGCACGGGCCTGCGCCGCGTCACCGCCCCGGGCGGGGTGGCGGGCAGCCCGTCGTGGTCGGCCGACGGCCGGCGCCTGCTGTTCTACGAGACCGACCCCGTGGGCGCCTACCTCGCGAAGAGCGGCGGGTCACGCACCGAGCTCGCCTCGGTGGACGTCGCCACCGGCGAGCGCGTCCAGCACACCGCGTCGCGGGAGACGAAGCTGTCGCCGGCCTGGCTGTCGGGAGGGCGCATCGGCTACGTGAGCCGCGCCGGGGGAGACCAGGGTGGCCTGAGAATCCGGCATCCCGACCGCCGGGTCGAGACGGTCATCGCGGGGGCGGTGCGCAGCCCGAGCTGGTCGCCCGACGGCCGGCAGGTGGTCTACGAGCGCATCGAGCGGCTCGGCCACACCCAGCACATGGTGCCCGCCTTCAGCCCCGACCCCGAGTTCGAGCTCTTCCTGCACGAGCCGTTCGTGTCGTTCTCGCCGGACGGCGAGAGCCTGATCTTCAGCCAGTACCGCGATCGGTTCTCGGACGCCACCGGGCTCACGGCGTCGAACCCGAGCGACTCGAGCCTCGAGGTCATGTCCGTGGACGGGTCCGGCCAGCGGACGCTCTTCCACCGCGAGGGGACCAGCGCGTTCTCCGCCGACTGGTCCGCCGCCCGCGACGAGATCGTCCTCTCCGTCGGCCGCTACTTCCGGCGCCCCGGCCTCCCGGCCGCCCAGGTCGCGGTCATCGATCCCGACGGCTCCGACCTGCGGATGGTCGTGGACGACGAGGTGAACAACGGGTTCCCGAGCTGGTCGCCCGACGGCGGCCGCATCGTCTACAAGGGCGGGCGCCGGCTCTTCGTGATGCCCGCGGACGGCGGCGACCCGGTGGCTATCACCGGCCCCGACCACTACAGCAACTTCCCGCACTGGTCGCCCGACGGCTCGCGCATCCTGTTCACCTCCAACCGCGACGGCGACTTCGAGCTGTACACGGTCCGGCCCGACGGCACCGGTCTGCGCCGGCTGACCCACGCACCCGGGAACGACGCCCACTCGACCTGGTGCGCGGGCGGCGAGTGGATCGTCTTCAGCAGCTCGCGCACCGGGTTCAAGGACGAGATGGCCCTCTACGACTCGGTGCCGCAGCCCTACGGCGAGATCTTCGCGATGCGCGCCGACGGCACCGACGTGCGCCAGCTCACCGACAACAAGTGGGAGGACTCGGGCGCCGTCTGCGTGCCGGAGCGGGTCGGCCGGCTCCGGCAGGAATCTGCGCCGTAGAACCGCGCGCACTCCTGGAGGGTCGGTCGGGCGCCAAGCGGAGCCGCAGGCGACGACTGCGGGCCAGGAGTCTGCGCCGTGGAACTTCATGGTCCGTTCGGCTACTTCATGTCGGGGTGGGTATTGGATTCCACCACTTCATGTTGGGGCCGAAATCTCCTGCGGCGCAGACTCCTGGTCCCGTTCGGCGACCCTCCTCGTGTGGTAATATCGCGTGCGATATGAAAACGATATCGGTTGGGGTAGTGGAGTCCGACTACGAGAGCTTCCGGAAGGCCTCCAAGGCGCAGGGGCGCCCCATCGCTCAGTTGATTCGCGAGGCGATGGCGTTCTACCGGGAGGAGCGTCTTGAACGGAGGACCCCGTTGCGAGACGTTCCGGTACTCGTCGGCCACCGTCTCGTGACCGGCCTGCCCGCTCGCGGCGAGCTCTACGACGAGGTGTTCTCGCGCGTCATCGAGCGCGAGCCGTAGTCCATGCGATTCGGCCTCGACACCAACGTGCTCATCTACGCGCACTTGCCCGTGTCCGCCGAGAGCGGGCGGGTGCGCACCTACCTGCGGCGCGCGCTCGCCGACAGTCGGCGGCGCTTCTCGCTCACGCCGCTCGTGCTCCACGAATTCGTGCACGTCGCCACGGACCCGCGGCGGTTCGAGCCGCCCGTGACGATGCCGGAAGCGCTGGAAATCGCTGGCGGCTATCTCGACCGGAGCAACGTCGAGTGTCTGGCGGTCGACGAAGGCAGCATGCGATTGGCGTTCGACCTGCTGGACGTCCACGGACTCGGTCGCCGGCGGATTGCCGACACGTTGCTGGCGGCGACCCTCCTGTCACACGGCGTGAAGACGATCGTGACCTGCAATCCCGCCGACTTCACCCTCTTCGGTGATCTCGCCGTGGTCGATCCGCGAGCCGTCGCCTGACCTGGAACGGTCGTGATCAGCCCGACTCCGCGAGAAGCTCTCGCGTGATGCGCATGGCCGTGTGCGCGGCCGGGGCGCCGCAGTAGATGGACTGCTGGAGGATGATCTCCTGCAGATCGCCGGCCGTGAACCCGCCTTCCGCGAGCGCGGCCCGTACATGGAGCCGGAACTGGTCCCACTGCTTGAGGGCCAGCAGGGTGCCGATGACCAGCACCCGCCGGGTCCGTTCGTCGAGACCCGGACGGGTCCAGATCTCGCCCCACGCGTAGCGCGTGATCAGATCCTGGAAGTCGCTGCTCGCGTCGGTGGTGTTCGCAACCACCCGGTCGACGTAGGCGTCGCCGAGTATCTCTCGCCGAATCCGCATGCCCGCCGCATGCCGCTGCTTCTCGTCCATCCGTTGTTCCGTCCCCGTTGCGTGAGTGCAACCGTCGACCATTGCCGTGACACTCCATCAGGAGCCCGAGGCCTCACCGTGCGGCTCGCGTCAGGAAGGCGAGCACTCCGGCCGCGAACGCGTCGGGTCGCTCGACGTTGGCGAGGTGGGCGGCGTCGAGGGCGAGCAGTTCGGCACCGGCGACCTGTTCGCGGATGGCGCGGCCGGCGGCGGGCGGGGTGGCGTCATCGTCGGCGCCGACGATGACGAGGGTGGGGCGCTCGACGCGGTGCAGATCCGCGCGCAGGTCGGCGTCGCGAAGGGCGGCGCAGCAGCCGGCGTATCCGGTCGGAGAACATCCGCCCAGCATGTCGCGGAACCGCTCTACCGCCGCCGGATCGCTCCGCCGGAATCGCGGGGTGAACCAGCGGGCCATTGCCGGCCCGACGAGGGCCTGCATGCCCAGCATCTCCGCGTCGCGGATGCGCTGGTTCCAGAGGGCGGTGGTGCCGATCCTGGCGCCGGTGTTGGCGGCGACGACACCGCTCACGCGCTCGGGGGCGTGCGCGGCGAGCCAGAGGGCGGTCTGCCCGCCGAGGGAGACGCCGCAGACGTGGGCGCGCGCGACGCCGGCGGCGTCGAGAACCGCGACGGCATCGCGTCCGAGCCGTTCGAGAGCGTACGCGCCGGCCGGCGCGTCGGACGCGCCGTGCCCGCGGGTGTCGAATCGAACGACGCGGAACGCGGCGGCGAAGCGGTCGATCTGGGGCTCCCACAGGTCGACGGTAGTTCCCAGCGCATCGAGGAGCAGGAGCGTGGGCGCGTCCGCCGGTCCCTCGACGCGCCACGACAGGCGGCATCCGTCGGCATCGGTCTCAGGCATCGTCGTCGACCTCGGCGAAGGTGCGCTCGATGAACTCCCGCGAGGCCCCCAGGTAGTTGTCGGGGGACAGCGTCTCCTCGAGCGCGGCCCGGTCAAGCTGGCGGCTGACCGCCGGATCCTCCGCGAGCACGTCGAGCAGGGGCCGTTCCTCCTCGGTCGCGCGGCGGCAGGCGGCGGCGACGCAGGCGTGCGCCTCGTGCTTGCCGACGGACTCGGCCAGGGCCATCGCCACCGCCTCGGCCAGCAGGGCGCCGCCGGATGCGGCCAGGTTGGCGCGCATGCGGTCCGGGTCGACCGAGAGGCTCTCCAGCGCGTCCGCGGCGGCCCTGGCGCCGCCGGCGGCGACCAGCACCAGATCGGGCAGCGTGTCCCACTCGACCTGCCAGCCGCCCAGGCCCCGCTCGTGCTCCTGGACCATCGCCCCGAGGAGGGTCGCGACGAGGCCGGGGGCGCGGCCCGCCGCGGCGAGGGCCACCGAGGCCGAGACGGGGTTGCGCTTCTGCGGCATCGTCGACGATCCGCCGCGGCCCGCCGCCGCCCCCTCGGCCGCCTCGGCGACCTCGGTCTGGGCCAGCAGCGACAGGTCGCGGGCGATCTTGCCGGCGGCCCCGGTCGCGACGCCCAGCGCGCATCCGAGCTGCGCGAACCGGTCGCGGTGGGCGTGCCACGGCGTCGCCGCCGCCCGCAGATCGAGGCGGGTGGCGAGGGCGTCGGTCACGGCGAGGCCCCGCGTGCCGAGGGAGGCCAGGGTGCCGGCGGCGCCCCCGAGCTGCAGCACCAGGGCGCCGTCGAGAGCGGCCTCCACCTGCCGGCGCGTCCGGCCGAGGGCGTCGGCCCATCCCGCCGCCTTGAGCCCGAACGTGATCGGCGTCGCCTGCTGCAGCCACGTCCGCCCCGGCATGGTGTCGCCGGCATGGCGGCGCGCGAGGCCGGCCGCGGCCCGCTCGGCTCGCCGAAGGCGACCGGCGACCGCCGGCACCGCGGCCCCTAGCTGCAGCACCAGTCCCGTGTCCATCACGTCCTGGCTCGTCGCGCCCCAGTGCACGTAGCGCGCCGCGTCGGGGTCGGCGGCGGCGACCCGCCCGGTCAGATGGCGGACCATCGGGATGGCCGGGTTGCCGGCGTCGACGGCTTCCTCCGCGAGGCGCGCGAGGTCGTACAGGTCGGCGTCCGCCGCGGCCCGTATCGGCGCGACGCACGACGCGGGCACGACGCCGACCTCGGCTTCCGCCTCGGCCAGCGCCGCCTCGACGTCGAGCATCGCCTGCAGTTGCGCCCTGCCGTCGAACCGCCCCGGCAGGTCGGGGTCGCCGAGCAGGCGGGCGTGCAGGCGTCGGTCGGCGCTCATGCGGGTCACACGTCGAAGAAGACCGTCTCTTCCGGTCCCTGCAGCGCGATGTCGAAGCGGTAGGCGCCGTCGCCCCGAGACGCGGCGATGAGCGTCGGGCGGCGGTCGGCGGGCACGAGGGCCAGTATCGGATCGCCGGCGTTGGACGGCTCGTCGTCGAAGTAGATGCGGGTGACGAGGCGTGCCACCAGGCCCCGCGCGAACAGGCCGACCACCAGGTGCGGCGCCTGCAGGCCGCGGGAACCGGGCACCGAGCCCGGCTTGATGGTCTCGACCGCGAAGCCCCCGGCCGCGTCGGTGTGGATCCGGCCGAAGCCGGTGAACGACGCGTCGGGCGCGCCGGCGCGCGGGTCGTCCGGATGGTGGTAACGGCCGGCCGCGTCGGCCTGCCAGATCTCCACCAGCGCGTCCGCGACGGCGGCCCCCTTCCCGTCCCGCACCGTTCCCTCCACCCGGATCGGAACGCCGGAGGCGCCGTCGGCGCACAGCCGGAGGCGCCCCCGCTCGGGCACGAGAATGGCGAAGAACGGGCCGACGGTCTGCGACGGCGTCAGGGGCGGCACCGGGTCAGGTCTCCATCGGGGTGGCCTCGCGGCCGCGGAGCACGATGTCGAAGCGGTACCCCAGCGCCCAGCCCGGCTCGGTGGTGTCGAGCTCGAACGACGCGATCAGGCGCCGGCGCGCCGACTCGCCGGGGACCGCGTTGAAGATCGGATCGAAGGCGAGCAGGGGGTCGCCGGGAAAGTACATCTGGGTGATCAGGCGGGTCAGAAAGCTCCGCCCGAACACCGAGAAGTGCACGTGGGCCGGCCGCCAGGCGTTGTCGTGGTTCTGCCACGGATAGGCCCCGGGCTTGATGGTCACGAACCGGAACTCGCCGTTAGCGTTCGTCAGCGCGCGCCCGGCCCCGGAGAAGTTGGGGTCGAGGGGCGCCTCGTGCCGGTCCTCGGCGTGCGCGTAGCGCCCGGCGGCGTTCGCCTGCCAGACCTCGACCAGGGTCTCGGGCACGGGCCGGCCGTCCTCGTCGAGAACCCGGCCGGCGATGACGATGCGCTCGCCGAGCGGTTCCCCGTCGTGCTGGCGGGTCAGGTCGTGGTCCGTGGGCCCGGGGCGGCCGTGGCCGTACACGGGGCCGGTGATCTCGGAGAGCGTCTGGGGAACGACCACCAGCGGCTGCGTCGGGTGGCGCGTCGCGGTGGAGCGGTAGGCGGGCGTGTCGTTCGGTGGATGGCAGTCCGCCGGCGGACGCCGATAGCGGTGAATGCTCGTCGTGTTCATGCCGTCGTGCTCCGGGGCCCGGCGCGGCGCCCGGTTCCGCGTGAACGGCCTCGCCGTTGCCCGGATGGTTGCCCGCACCTGTATGATAGCTGACGAGGTACGTCCTGGGCCGGCGGGACTTGCGGGTCGAGCTCTGCCGGTCGAGGCCGAACCGGCACGAATCGCGACCGGCCTCGTACGAAACCTGCGTCGACGATGAAATGATGGCCGACGGTGAAAGATGAAGGTCACGCGAGCAGTCCGATACGGCGGGGGCGCCTCGCGGTGAAGCGGCCTCGGCAGGCGGGACTGCCGCCGCCGCGGGTTCCGGCCCCGCGGGTCCATGGTCGGGCGCGCCGGGTCCGACAACCGAGATCCGTGCCGGGTCCGATAGTTGGATCGTGGAGCCGGTTCGTGGATGGGTGGGACGTTCTTGTCGGGGAGTGAGACGATGCCTTCGAGGAAGTCGTCGACGCGTTGCGCCGTCCGGGCGATGCTGGCGCTCGGCGTGCTCGTCACCGCGGGGGGGGCGCTGGCCCAGTCGGGCGGGGGCGTCGAGGTCTCGCGGCGGCCTGCCGCGGACGCCCGGCCGGTCGTCGCGGTGATGCCCTTCGCGAACGTCTCGGGCCGGCCCGCGGACGAGTGGCTGGGGGCCGGGATCGCGGAGACCGTCATCTCCGGCATGCAGCAGTCGGGCGGGCTGTCGGTGGTCGACCGCCGCGACGTCGGCGGCGCGAGCGGGGGAGCTCGCGGCGCCGAGGACCGGGCGCGGGCGGACGCGCGGCGGGCCGGCGTCTCGTGGCTCGTGGCGGGCAGCTTCCAGCGGGTGGACGAGCGGTTGCGGATCGTGGCGCGTATCGTCGACGTCGAGACCGGGGGGGTCGGGGAAGTCGCCATGATCGACGGTCGAGCCGACGATCTGTTCGCGTTGCAGGATCGCATCTCGACCGAGGTGGCGCGGAGCGTGAGCGGCCTGGTCGGCGAAAACGGAACGGC
>JAJEEA010000063.1 GCA_022821235.1 Vicinamibacteria bacterium | reverse complement strand
ATTGGACCTGATTGCACCGCCCGAATCCGACGACTGCCGCTAGATCCAGTGAATTTGAGCCGGACAGGGCGTGGGAGACCGTATGCGTCTACTGCGACACTACAGCGACTTCCAGGAAGTTATTTTTGCGTGGACCCTTAGTCCCCGTCTTGGCGGCTTCCGGGTCGGGCGGCGCGCCGACCCTCACCGTGAACCGGTAGCCCCGTCCCTCGACCACGGGCTCGACGTACGCCTGCTTGCCCTTCTTCGTCGACAGCATGAACGTCGACACGAGGGGCACCTCGACGTCCGCGAACGCGGGGTTGGGGCTCCTGACAGTCCGCGCCCAGAGCCACGCGATGACAGTGAGCTTGCGGCCCTGGTAGGGCTTCAGATCGGGCCGCTCCCGCACCAACTCCGATGTGATCTCGACCGGCCGATAGAGATGGCCGATGCGCTTCTCCGCCCGGTCGCGCATCCAGCGGCCGTAGTAGCGCACGTCGTCGGCCAGCCCTTGAGCCCCGTACCACGTCTTGGCGACGACCGGCTGCTCGGCCCGGAACTCCGGGTTCACCGGCGGCCGGCCCGCGAACCTCGGCGGGATCTCGATCATCGCTTTGTTGATCAGCACTGCCACCGGGTTGAGATCGCTGGCGTGTGCTTCGAGTCCGAGCCTCTGCGCCTCCAGGGGCAGTGCTCCGCCACCCGCGAACGGGTCATGGAACGCCGGCAGCCGGTCGGAATCGAACAGCTCCGCCGCCCGCGGATGCGCCGCGTTTTGGGTACACGTCCGACGCCAGCTCTCCCGGATCTCCTCCCGGGCCCGTTCCAGCACAGCCTCGTTGGTCGTGTTCTCCCACTTGACGAGCTCCTGGACGATGCCGAACAACCGCCTGCGCTCCTGCTCCTGGGCCTTCCCGGTCGGAAACAGTTCCGGATGGGCCGACGGATCGTCCACCAGTTGCGCGAAGATCATCGCGCGGGCCGCGGCCAAGGGCCGTCTAGCCCACCACAGATGCAGCGTGCTCGGATGCCCGTGTCGGATCGACTTTTCGCGCGCGCTGGCGGCGTTGATGTCATCGAGCGGCAGGGCGACCTCGATCAGCTTCTTTCGGGTCCTGGTCTTGAACTTCACGTTGTGCGTTCTCCCCGGGGATGGACCATTCGGCCAACCACCACCACTCGACGAGACGGGAGGAAACCAGCCTTGCAGCAAGTCCTTGAGCCGCAGGAAGGCGCGGTCCCTGCAGCCCGTGGTGTTCACCTTGCGCGCAAGCCTGCGGAAGAGGGACGCCGAACGGCTCTTCCCCGTCCGCCCCAGAATGTACTCGATGGCCGCCTTCGGATCGATGGGCTTCGCGTCCGCGGCCGGCCATAGATTCCGTTCTTCCAGAGCCTCGCGGATGGTGGACCAGGACCGCTTCCAGCCGAGCACGTCCGGGACGTGCGGCGAAGAGCTGAAGACCCACGCCTCCAGCTCGGGCTCGATGACGACTGGGGCGGCCCAGTCGGCGATGCCCGCCTCTTCGAGCTTCTCGTCGATGAGCGCTTCGAGCGCGGCGCCGGACGCGGCGGGAACGCCTTCCCAAGCATGGTCAAGGACGATCAGGGCGTGTTCGGCGGCGTGCCGGTAGCCGCGCAAGAGGTCCGCGGGGCGGGCGTAGCAGCCGGGATCGTGATGCGGATGCACGAGGATCGCGGCTTCCACCGATCGAATGCCGAGCGCCCGGGGTCGAAGCAGCAGTTCATCGAGTGTCGCCGCGATCTGTTTGTCGGCGACGACGCAGACGAGGTCCTTCATCCGAGAACCCCGCTCGCGTGCAGCAGGCCGAGGTCCACGACGCCGGGCCAGTCGCGCAGGCGCGGATGGGAGGAGCCGACCACGACGTCGGTGCCGTTCTGGTCGTCACGGGCGAAGCACAACAACTGGTCGGTCGTGACTTGGCGTACGACGGCCGGTGAGTGGGTCGCCACGAAGATCTGGGCGCCGTAGATGGAGGAGAGCGAATCCATCAGCGTTTCGACGTTGCCAGGGTGTATACCGTTCTCGGGCTCCTCGATGAGATAAGGGCCCTCCGGATACGGCAGGTAAGCGGGCAGCGTGAGCGCGAGAAACCGCAGCGTGCCGTCAGAGACGAGCCAGGACGGCGCTTCCAGTCCGTTACGGTAGTGGACTACGAGATAGCGATGCCCATCTTCCGGACGCTTGATGGTGGTGATGTTCTCGACGTCGGGAAGCGCTTCGCGGACATGGCAGAGCCAGTCCGCGTAGCGCTCAGGGGTCTCGATGGCCACGGCGTCGATGACGTGCGGCAGATTCGAAGCGTCGGGACGATAGAAGTCGGAGCTGCTGGATGGGCTGGGACGACGCATGGCGTCGCCCCAGGGCGCGATGCGCCCCACGCCGGCGACGAGCATCCGCCAGAAACGGTCTGCAACCGGGAAAACCTCCGCGTCACCGGGTCGCGTGGCGAGTGCGGGCCTGTCGGCCGGCAGGCTGAACGTGATGGGCCGCGCAGATGTCTCGGCGCGGAAAGTAACGCGCTCGGGCTCGCTGCCCCGGGAGACGATCCTCTTCCAGCCGGCCGGCGCACGCTGCGCCGGATCAGCCACGATTCGAGCCGGCGGGTCCGGCGGGTCCGGGAAGTCCGTTCCCTCGCGTTCGGGGACGGCTCCGCCGTCCGGTTTCAGCCACAGGGTCTCCTTTGCGATCCGGAGCGGCTGCGACACGTCGATCGCAACTTCGTAACGGCAGATGCCGGCGCGCCTGTCCTTCAGGCGTTCCCGAAGGTCATCGGGAATGGTCGCCTCCACGGCCAGCTCGAACGTCGAGCCGCGCCGCATCCAGGTCAGGTGTTGCGGGTCGACCGCCCGCAACGGAACATCCTGCGTTGCGTTGCCGGTGATCGCCTGCCCGACGCCGACCCGCTGCAGGTCGCCCAGAAAGGCCAGGACATCGAGGAACGCCGACTTGCCGCTGGCATTGGGTCCCACGAGGACGTGGAACGGCCCGAGCCGTTGCGAAACGTAGCGCAGGGATCGAAACCCGAGGGCCTCGATCCGAGTCACGATCATTGCCTTGACCTCTCCCGACTCGCGTTGCATTGCTCCGCTCAATCCGCGGAGAACGGCCGCCGTACCGCCTGCACTACACGCCAGTCGGCGGACGACGCGCGGAAACAGTCTAGCGGATCAGTCACCGCGAGGCCTTGGCGTCGACCGTGAGTCGCGAGACAGCAGCAACGTATCTACCGCGGCGCCTCCGACCTGCCCAGCAGGTCCTTCATCGCGTAGTTCACGCTCGCCGCGCCGAAGTCCGGCTCGCTCTGGAACGGCCGCCGGACGTAGCGGACGCGGTGCGTGTCGTCGTCGTGGAACTCGACGATGGCGAGGATGAAGTCGTCGGGCTTGTTCAGCGAGTAGAGGATCTCATTGCGCGTGACGGTGATGGTCTCGGCATCGCTCCGGCGCCCCTTGACCTCGATGAACCGCAGCCGGCCAGTGCCGGGGATGCGGCTCTCGATGTCGTACCCGAGCTTCTCGAGCTCGCGGTCCTTCGGGTCGAAGCCGAGGCGTCGCTCGGTGTCCATCACGACGGCGCGGGCCCGGGCGGCGGAAGCCTGGGTGTCGACGGCCGGCTCGGGGGCTGGATCGACGCGCCCGGCCATCCTGTCGATCAGGCCGCGCGGCACCACCAGGAGACCGCCGAGGACGACCGGGGGGCGAGGCGCGATCTGCCCGTCCCGGCTCAGTTCCGCGCTCCGCTTCTGCAGCCGGAGCTGCAGCGTGTCCGCTCGCCGGCGCGCCTCGCCCGAGTTGAGCCGGGCGCCGGTCTTGCCGGCCTCCTCGTCGAGCTTGAGCTGCTCGGCGCGGTGGTCCCAGTACGAGATCTCCTTGGTCAACCGGTCCTTCACCGCCGCTTCCGTCTTCGCGATGAGGGCAAGCCGGGCGTTGCGGACCTCGGCGAGGTGCTCGGGCACGACGTGGGCGACGGCGTAGACCTGGGTCGTCTCCTCCAGGTCGCGGCCGATCCAGGAGCACTCGTCGCGGGCGAGGATGGCGTCGACCGCCGGCTCGTCGTCGACCAGCGGCCGGTAGTCGAGGTACGGAGCGTAGTGCAGATGGCGGGTGACGCCGTCGGCGTCGAGCTCGACGTAGAGCACCCGCTTCGAGATGACCCGCCGCTCGCCGGCGCGGGTGACGCTGCCGTCCTGCAGCGCGTGCTCGACGGAGAAGAGCACGCGGGGCGCGGTGCCCGGGTCGCGGTCGTCGACGAGGACCGCGCCGCGCCTCAGCAGGTCGCGGTGACGCTCGAGCGTCACGTCGATGACGGCGTCGAGCAGCGGATGGCCGGGGCAGACGAAGGCGGCGAGCGGCTGGCCGGGCGGCGCGACCAGCGGCTTCTCGAAGGCGATGCGCTCGTAGCGCGGCAGCACCGGCTCGCCGACCCCGATCATCCGGTCGCGGCTGCGGACGAGGGCCGGGACATGCGTCACCTCGTAGCGGCGCGCCTCGCGTTGCCGCGCCGTCCCGCCGAGCCGCCGGAACGCCTCGCGGAAGAACGACTCGATGTAGTGCGGCTGGAGGCGGCACGCCTCCGCCCGCTCCATCTCTTCGCGGACGCGCTGCACGCGGGTGGCGTCCATCGCGTCGTGGACGAGCTGCCGCTCCTCCAGGAAGTCCTGCAGCGCGCCGGGGTCGAAGGCGTGGTCCACCGCGGTGTCGAGCCGCGCCCGCACCTCGGGCCTCTCGCCGTACCGGATGGCGTCGAGCAGCAGCTCGCGCAGGGGCCGCCCCTCGAACTCCAGCTTGCCGAGCACGTCGAACACCTGGCCGCCGAGCGACTGCCGGGCTCGCTCCAGCTTCTCGAGCAGCCGCCGGTAGACATCGCCCTCGCGCGTGTCGTCGGCGACCAGGTTCCACAGGTGGCAGACCTCCGTCTGGCCGATCCGGTGGATGCGCCCGAAGCGCTGCTCCAGCCGATTCGGGTTCCACGGCAGGTCGTAGTTCACCATCAGGTGGGCCCGCTGCAGGTTGATACCCTCGCCGGCCGCGTCGGTGGCCAGCAGCACCTGCACGTCGGGGTCATGGCGGAACGCCTCCTGCACGGCCAGCCGTTCCTCGCGGCCGATGCCGCCATGGATGACGACGACCGCCTGCTCGCGGCCCAGCAGGGTGGCGATGCGCTTCTGCAGGTAGCGCAGCGTGTCGCGGTGCTCGGTGAAGAGCACCAGCTTCTGCCGCGGGGAGGGCGACGGCGGCGGAATCTCCCCGGCGCCGTACGGAACGTCCGTCTCCCTGACCTGTCCCGCCAGCCCCGCCGCCGTGAAGAGCTCACCGAAGAGGCTCGCGAGCTCGAGCCATTTCGTGTCCCGTCCCGCCCGTCGCACCTCCAGCGCGAGGGTTTCGAGCCGCTTCAGGGTCTCGATCTCCGCCTTCAGCTCCGCGATGGAGCGGGCCGCCGTCGCCTGATCGAGGATGCTGGCCTCGGCGTCCTCCACCTCCTGCTCGGGCGCGTCGTCGAGCTCATCGAGGTCGTCCGCGTCGAGGTCCGGGACCGTGAACGGAAGCGCCCCGGATGGCTGCCCGCCGCGCTGCAGCACCTCCAGCTCGCGCAGGCGCCCCTCCAGCCGCTCGCGGCGCCGCCGCAACGACTGATAGATCGCCTCAGACGACGAGGCGAGGCGCCGCTGGAGAATCGTCAGCGCGAAGCCGACGGTGCCCGCCCGCTTGGCGTTGGCCAGCGCGTCGGCCCGGTTGAACTCGTCGCGCACGTAATCCGTGACGGCCGCGTAGAGCCGGGCCTCCTCGTCCGACAACTTGTACGGGATGGTGTGGGCGATCCGCTCGGGAAACAGCGGCTTGCCGTCGAACTTCAGCAGCCGCTCCTTGACCATGCGTCGCATCAGGTCCGAAACGTCGGCGGTGTGGACGCCGTCCCGGAACCGCCCCTCGAAGCGGTCGCCGTCGAGCAGCGCCAGGAAGAGCTGGAAGTCCTCCTCCTTGCCGTTGTGCGGCGTCGCCGTCATCAGCAGCAGGTGCCGGGTCAGCCCCGACAGGAGCTGGGCGAGCCGGTAGCGCTTGGTGTACTTGATCTCGCCGCCGAAGAAGGTCGCCGAGAGCTTGTGGGCCTCGTCGCAGATCACGAGGTCCCAGCCCGTGTCCGGCGCCTGCAGCTTCTGCTGCACGTCCTCGTCACGCGACAGCTTGTCGAGCCGGGCGATGACGAGGTCGGTCTCCAGAAGCCAGTTCCGCGTCCGCGCGGCCTCGAGCTTGTCGTTGGTCAGGATCTCGAAGGGAAGCTGGAACCGGCGATACAGCTCGTCCTGCCACTGCTCGGCGAGGCTGCCGGGGCAGACGACCAAGCACCGCTCCAGGTCTCCGCGGGCGATCAGCTCTTTGATCAGCAGGCCCGCCATGATCGTCTTGCCCGCGCCGGGGTCGTCGGCGAGCAGGAAGCGCAACGGCTGCCGGGGCAGCATCGCCTCGTAGACGGCCGTGATCTGATGAGGCAGCGGCTCGACCACCGACGTGTGGACGGCCAACACCGGGTCGAACAGGTGAGCCAAGCGGATGCGCTGAGCCTCGGACACCAGCCGGAACAGCGCCCCGTCGCCGTCGAAGCTCCACGGGCGCCCCTCGGCGACGAGCTCCAGCCGGTCCTCGTCGTGACGGTAGAGCAACTCGTTGGCGACCGCGCCTTCCGGCGTCTTGTAGGTCAGCTCGAGCGCATCCGAGCCGAACCACTGAACGCCGACCACCGTCACGGTGGCGTCGGGATGCACGCCGCGGACGGCGCAACGCGGTCGCAGATCCTCAAGTCGCATTGGCTCGCCGACCTACGTCAGCCCGCCCTTCTACGCGTGCCCTCGACGCTGATCCGGCGAGACATCAAACTCCTTGCACAAACAGACGCTCATCCCACCATACGGGCTTCTCAAGTCCGGGTTCGATGCGGTAGAAGTCCTGATGATGAGGATTGATTAGAACGTTCTCGTCAATCCTCGCAACGACACTGGGAACGATGAGTATCGCCGATCGGCAACTCTTGAACCACTTCGATCCGAATTCTCGGGCAAAACTCGCGTCTTCGTCGCACCATCTGGGCACCGTGTCTGTCGTAACCACTTCATAGGTCACGCCGACAGGAATGTCAATCTCGACGAAATGCTGGTTGACCGGCATCTCGCCCATATACGCCAGCTTCTCAAGTACGGCCGTCGAATAGTACTTGGCTGCGTAGATGACGTCCTGGCGTAGACTGTTCCAGCGACCCTCATTCTCAGCAGAGCCTTGACCGGAGTAAACCGGGTAGTCACCGTCTGCATCGCCGATACGATACGCCCGCATCGAACGACGAAGTCGACGCGGAATCCCATCAGACGGCAACGCCCGCCCCTGCGGCGCGAATGAGCTTGAGGACCCGTTTGGCTCCGGCGGGCGACTCTCGGGCTACTGCCAGTGGTGCACGCCCGCCAAGCAAGGGGTGTGGTCGCTTGAGGAATCGATCCGCGGCGGCCTTGTCTTGCCTCCAGAGTCGCAACGCCGCATTCCGCACGTTCGTAACCCATGCAGCCTCGTGGGCTTTTTCCGCGAGCGGCTCGTGCAACCCAACTGTAGACATCGCTCCTCCTCAACCCCGATGGTGCACAAGCCCAATCATTACATGTGGCGCAATCGAGGCGCAAGTGCCACGCGTTATCGAGGCGTCCGTCGCTCTGCCAGCCTCTTTCGGGCCGTCAGCGTCAGCACGCGCGACGGCGCCGCTTCGGCCCCCCAGGACTGCGGCGGCGGGGTCCGCCAACGGCGTGAGTTGTCGGAAGTTGATCGCGACGAGGCACCGCCGCAAGGTGATGGAATCGGAAACGGCCGCGAGATCCGGGCCTGCGACCGCCCCGACGGCGAGCGCCTGCGGGTCGCGGCGCCGCGGCCAGCAGGCCGCGATCGGTTGCCTTGCGGCGCGCCACAGGCGTCCGCCGGTCGTGGCCAGCGTCAGTGGTCGGTGAATCGTCGTCCGTGTTCGGAGTATGGCACGCCTCTGCCACGCCGCGGCGTGCACGCCTTCCCGGAACCGCCCCGCGAAGCGGCCGCCGTCGAGCAGGGCCAGGAAGAGCTGGAAGTCCTCCAATCCTCCCGGACGGCAGACACAGCTCGCAAGTTGAGCAATCTCAGGACGTTGTCCTCTATGTATTTGGCAACCCGGCTGCAACAGACGCTCGGACCGTAGCGGCAAGATCTGCCGGGCACCGTGCTATGCTCCAATTATGTCGGACGCTAGTAGATCCAGCTTTAGACGTCGCGCAGCAGCAGTATCTCTTCTGCCAGCGATCTTCATCGGCATTCTCGTCGACCAAATCACCGCCCTGATGGTGGACTTCCCCGTCTGGGGTCGTGTGAGCGTGGCCGTTGTTGTGGTGGGCGGGCTGGTCACCATGGGAATCGAAAGCGGAATCGCGTACCCTGCCGGGCGAGGATGGTCACACCCATTCACTTGGTGGAAGCACAGGAAGCGTAGGTCACGTTCGGAAGCGGAACGGCGACGGTTCAGAGCCATCTACCCGCAAGTCACTGTCATCCTCGGACGATGGGAGGACGAAGGCAGTCTCTCGTGGGATGCTATCGCCTCGCTCGCGGCGATTCTTGAGGAGTTCGACATCTGGCCCCCTGCCATAAGGAGAGGTGTGTTGAGGCAGGTGGAAGAAGAGCTGAAGTGTCTGCGGAAATACACGGTAGTCCATGACGGCCTCGCCATGGCGAGAGAGCGGTTCCCGAAACCGAAGACGGGAACCGCTCCAGTACCTGCAGCCGGAGACTGACGGCAATCGCGTCCGTCGCCTACGGCAAAGCAAACACGAACAACGCATTCCCCTGCCGCGGGTTCCGCATCTCCCGCAGCAGGTCGTTGGGCAAGATGCTCGTCCAGCTCGAGCCGCCGAGGGGGCCGCCGGCGCTGAAGGCGATGTACTGCTTGCCGTCGACCGCGTAGGTGATCGGATAGCCGTTGGACATGGTGGTCAGCCGGCTCTGCCAGAGCTGTTCGCCGCTCGCGGCGTCGTAGGCGAAGACGTAGCGCTCCCAGTCGCCGACGAAGACGAGGCCGCCGGCGGTGGTGAGGGCCGCGGTGTTGTAGGGGGCGCGGCGGCGGTGCTTCCACAGGGTCTCGCCGGTGCGGATGTCGAGGGCCTGGAACTCGCCCATCTGGTCGGGCGCGTCGGGGTGGAAGTGGTTGAGCCGCCCGCGCACGCCGCCGGTGCCGCCGCCGCCGAGACGGCGCTCTACGGGGCCGAACGCGGCGGTCTCGCAGTTGAGGTTGAGGGGGATGTAGAGGGCCGTCGTTTCGGGGTGGTAGGCCATGGCCCGGAGGCTCTTGAAGCCGCCGGTGCTGGGACAGAAGAACAGCTCCTCGCCCACGCCCGAGACCATGCCCTCGCGGTAGGTGAACTCACCCGTCACGGGGTCGACGTCCGCCAGGTTCTGGTAGCCGAGGTCGACGGCGCTGGTGAACGCGCCGCTGGCCCGGTCGAGCTCCCAGAGGATGGCCAGCTTGCCCATGCTGAAGACCGACTGCTTGCCGTCGTAGTCGATCAGGATGCGCTCGAACGTCTCGTCCATGTCGTGGCTGTCGCCGGGGATATGCTGGAAGTACCAGGCCATCTCGCCGGTGGCGGGGTCGAGGGCGAGGGTCGAGTTGCTGTAGAGGGCGTCGCCGTCGGTGCCGCGGGCGTCGCGCGACCACGGCTTGGCCTGGGCGGTGCCGTAGAAGACGAGGCCGGTCGCGGGGTCGTAGCTGCCGGGGATCCAGGCGTCGCTGCCGGCGCGGAAGAGCAGCGGCAGGTCGCCCCAGGTGTCGCCGCCGCGCTCGCCGGGCCGGGCGATGGTCGACGTCCGCCACAGCGCCTGGCCGGTGCGGGCGTCGAGGCCGACGATGTAGCAGGTGTCCTCGCGGAAGCGCTCGCAGCCGCGCAGGCCCGCCACGACGACGCCGTTGGCGATGACCGGACCGCTCGAGAAGCCGTAGCCGTCCTCCTCGGGGATGACCGCCGTCTCCCAGCGCACCTCGCCGGTGCGGGCGTCGAGGCCGACGACGTGGGCGTCGACGGTGTTCAGGATGATGAGGTCCTCGTAGATGGCGAGGCTGCGCATCTGGGCGGCGGGCCGGCGGGCCTCCTCCATCTCGCGCCGGTACTCCCAGATGAAGTCGCCGCTGTCGGCGTGCAGCGCCTGCACGACGTTGCCGGGGTTGGCGAGGTAGAGGATGCCGTCGTGCACCATCGGCGTCGTCTGCGACACGCCGGGCTCCATGCCCCACGACCACGCGAGCCGCAGCTCGCCGACGTTGCCGCGGTCGATCTCGTCGAGGGGACTGTAGCCCCACCCGTCGAGGGTGCGCCGCCAGCTCAGCCAGTCGGCGGGATCGGGGTCCTGGAGCACGGCGTCGGTGACCGGCGTCAGCTCCTCGACCTGCGCGTGGGCCGGCGCTCCGGCTCCAAACAGCACTGCAGCACCCGCCAATACAACGAACCAGGCACGAATCCTCATGCGAACCTCCTCGAAATCCCCACCAGGCGCCTGCGCCTCGCAACGGCGCGCGCTCTGCACTCCCAATCCTGCGGACAACGTGGCCGGGTCAGGAGCCGGGGGCAGAGGGTCCCCGACCCGCAATACGTCCGACTGCCCATTTCATCTTCGCCAACGGGGTTCCCGGCGCCACCGCCGGTCGCACGACGTCCCTCAGTCCGCAGGCGCCCTCGCCCTCCTGGCACGCTCGGCACCCGCACGGAACCGTCGCCTCTGGCTCCGAGATGGGCCGCCGGGCCGACCCGGTTGGCGATCCGTACTTTCCGGGACCGCCGCCTAAGCGATCCCCGCGCCGCGCACGCCCACGTACACCGAGAAGAGCGACTGGCTGGCGGTCATGAACAGCCGGTTGCGCTTCGCCCCGCCGAAGCAGACGTTGGCGCAGACCTCGGGCAGCCGGATGACGCCGATGGTGTCGCCGTCCGGGGCCACGATCTGCACGCCGGGGCGGGCGCCGGCCCAGATGTTGCCGTCGACGTCGCAGCGCATGCCGTCGGCGCCCGAAATGGTGTCCGGATCGCCGGGCATGGTGAGCTGCACGTGCCGCCGCCCGTTGCGGAGGCCGGTCCCGTCGACGTCCCAGACCCGGATCTCCCGCCCGCTGCCGGTATCGGCCACGTACAGGCGCTCGTAGTCGGGCGAGAAGCAGATGCCGTTGGGGGCCCCGATGTCGTCGGTGACCCGCGCGATCTCGCCGGTCTGCCCGTCCACGCGGTAGACGGAGAGCGGCAGCTCGGCCTCGGCCCGGAAGCCCTCGTAGTCGCCGCGCACGCCGTAGGGCGGGTCGGTGAACCAGATGCTGCGGTCGGGGTGCACCACCACGTCGTTGGGCGAGTTCAGCGGACTCCCCTCGAAGCTGTCGGCGATGACCGTCACCTCGCCCGACTGCTCGTAGCGGACGACGCGGCGCCCGCCGTGCTCGCACGAGAGCTGCCGCCCCTCGTGGTCGAACGTGTTGCCGTTGCTGTAGCCCGACGGGTTGCGGAACTCGGTGACCCGGCCGTCGTCCTCGATCCAGCGCATCTGGCGGTTGTTGGGGATGTCGCTCCACACCAGGTAGCGGCCCACGCCGTTCCAGGCCGGCCCCTCCGCCCAGAGGGTGCCGGTGTAGTGGCGCCGGATCGGGGTGTTGAACAGGACGTAGCGGCGGAACCGGGGGTCGAGGGCGATGATGTCGGGGTCGGGATAGCGGAGCGGCGTGTTCCCCGACCAGTCGCGCGGCTGATAGGGCGGAATGGCGGCCTGCTGGCGCGCCAGCGCCGGGACGGCGACGGCGCCGGCGGCGCCGGCGGCGAACGCGGACAGAAACGTGCGGCGGTCTACGGATCGGCGATTCATGGTCACCTCGTCACGCCGGCGAGAGCGGCAACGGACTCGCCGGGAAAGCTCGTCGGTCTCTTGCGGCTGCGCGCCCGGGCGCGTGCCGCGACATCGATACCTGCCGGCAATCGGCCGCCGTCATCGCCACCCACGTCAACGCGAAATCGCGTGGGGCAACATTGAACGCGCCGATCGTGATTTCGTAGCGACGCCGGCGACGGCATCGGCCAAGAACACGTCATCGGTCCACCGGCGGCCGCGCGCCCGGGGGTTCAGCGACATCGACGCCAGCGGTCGGCCACCGCCATCGCCACGCTCGTCATCTCGCGGCGAGGGCGGCGACGGCCTCGGCCGGGAACAGCTCGTCGGTCTCCTGCGGCTGCACGCCCAGGGCGTTCAGCGACATCGACACGAGGCGGTAGTTGGCCACCGTCATCACCACGCTCATCATCTCGCGGGTGTCGTACTGCGAGGCCAGGTCCGCCCACGTGTCGTCGGCAATGATACCGTCCCGGTAGATCTCGTCGGCGGCCCGCACGTGGGCCTGCTCGAAGGGGTCCCACCCGGCGTCGCGCCCGAGGGCGATGCGCTCCGGCTCGAGGCCGTGGTCGCGGGCGCGGCCCACGCTGCCCACGTGCTTCGCCCACTCGTAGACGGCCTGGCAGTTCCAGCCGATGCGCAGGATGAGCAGCTCGCGGAAGTAGGGGGTGAGCGGCGAGACCCGGTTCACGTAGCCCGACTGCCCGCTGCGCGCCGCCTGCATGCGGGGATGGCGCCCGAAGGTGCGGCCCACCCGGATGCCCGGCCCCTCGAGGGGCGCCACCCGCGGCTCGCGCAGGGGCGGCTCGGGGTCGGCCACGTCGAGGCGCCAGGGCACGTCGGCGGGCCAGCGGGCGAGGGCGTCGGCGTCGGGCTGGACGCCGAACGAGTTGAGCAGCATGGCCAGCAGGGTGGTCTGGTTGACGGTCATCACCGCGTCGACGAGCTCGAGCAGGTCGTAGCGCTCGTCGAGGTCGGCCCACACCGCGTCGCGGACCGACGAGTTGCGGTACAGCTCGTCGGCGAGCCGCAGCAGCGTCGCCTCGAAGGGCGACCACCCCGCCGCGGCCGGTCCCTCCGCGATCCGGCTCACCTCGTCGGCGCTGAGCCCGACGAGGCGGGCCGTCGACGCGTGCTCGGCCCAGAGATGGCGGTTCTGCGTGAGCCACGCCGTGCGCAGGATCAGCAGCTCGCGGTGCCGGGCGGGAATCGTCGTCTCGCGGGTGATGTAGGCGCGGAACGGCATCACCGCGTCGACCAGCTCCGGCACGTGCAGCAGCGTCCGGAACGCGTTGCCGATGCGCACCTCGGGCGCCCAGCGGTCCACCCGGGCGCGGTGCTCGTCCGTCCACTGCGACTCCGGCAGGGGGGCGATGCGCGGCTCGGACAGGCGGACCGCCTCGGTCGTGCCGGGGGGATCCGGCCGGAGCTGCGCCGTTGCGGGCGCGGCGGCGAGCAGGGCGGCGCCGGCGAGAGCCACGAGGAAGACGGCGACACGGACGGGCGAAGCGGCTGCGGTCATCAGGGCGTCCTTTCGTGGGAGCGCGAACGCGGTCGCGCACGATCCGAACATGCTAACAGCCCCCGGCGCAAGCCTCGATGCGCTCGACCGGCGATGCGCGCGCAAATCGGCTTCGGCGCCGGCCGGGGAGACCACCACGGGCAGCGGTCCTCGCGGTGGGTCGTCGCCATCGGAAGACGGATGGTCGAGGCCAACCCGATGCACTACCATAGATTGTTTGCCGTCACGTTCGAGGGCCTCGCCGTCCGCCACGAACTCCGACAACTTCAATGACCCGCGCCGCACGCGTTCTCGCCGCCTGTCTCCTGCTGCTGCCGCCGGCCGCCGGCGCAGGTGTTCGTGGGGCGGGCCCGCTACGACATCTACGCCGAGTCGTCGGTCGGGGTGATGGCGACCGGGCGCGAGTTCCTCGACGCCTACAGCCGGGTGGCGGCGGTGGACGGCCGCTTCCGCCTCGGCCGCACCTCGTCGCTGACGATGCTCTACGCGGGGTCGCAGCACCGCGACGACGAGGGGGCCGAGCGCACCGGGCCGAGCGCCCACGTCGCCTGGAACCGGCAGGGCCGCAACCTCAGCTACGGCGCGTCGTTCGACACCGTCGACCCGAATTTCCGCACCGACACCGGGTTCGTGCAGCGCGTCGACACCCGGAGTGCCCGCGCCAACGCCGGCTACCAGTGGTGGCCCGACAACCTCGTTCTTCACGAAGCTGTCGTACCTGTTCCGGTACTGACGCGAGGATGAGGGAGAATGCTACCCATGCCATCGTCCTTCCGCGCCCCGACGCGCACGCCCCTGATCGCCTGCATCCTCGCGGTGTCGATGTTCCTGCCAGCGCCGAAGGCGCTCGCGCAGGCCGCCGGATCGATAGACGGGTCGGTCGCCGACATCGGGGGCGGGGCCCTGCCCGGGGTTACCGTCGCGGTGACCGGGGGGCCGCTCCCGGCGGCCCGGCTGCAGGTCACCGGCCTCGACGGCCGCTTCGTCTTCGACACGCTGCCGGCAGCCGACTACGTGGTGAGGTTCACCCTCCCCGGCTTCGAGCCGCGGGAGATGCGCGTCGCGGTCGAGGCCGACGCCGCCGTCTCGCTCGACGTCGTGCTCGAGATCGAGCGGCTCCTCGAGGCGGTGTCGGTCATCGCCGACGAGCCGACGGTCTTCGCCACCAACGTCGTCGCCGAGCCGATGCTCGAGCAGCAGGCCGCCATCACCAGCGTCGTCGCCGTCGTCGACAACCTGCCGGGGGTCTCGGTGCAGGAGGGCGACACCTACGGGTTCGACGACTGGTCGAGCTCGGTCGCCGTCCGCGGCTTCCAGACCAACATCAACGAGGCGCAGATCGGCACCACCATCGACGGGTTCCCCAACGGCACCTCCGACTACTGGAGCGGGGCCAAGGCCAACCGCTTCGTCGACCCCGCGAACCTCGGCGGCGTCGAGGTGTCGCAGGGCACCGCCGACGTGGCCTCGCGCTCGGTGGAGGCCCTGGGCGGCACCTTCAACTTCCTCACCGACGCGCCCGAGACCGAGCGCACCTACACGGCGTCGGTCACCCTCGGCGAGAACGACGGCGAGCGCTACTACATGCGGGTCGACACCGGTTCGCTCTTCGACCGCGAGACGTACGTGTGGCTGTCGGCAGGGCGGCAGACCGCCACCGACTGGGTGCACGGCGCGGCCCGGAACGAGCGCGAGCACCTCGCGGCCAAGCTCGCGTCGTCGCACGGACGGCTCGAGCTGACGTCCTACTTCTCGTACGACCAGATCCGCGAGGACGTCTACCAGCGCCTCTACTCGGCCGCCGACTTCGCGGCCGCCCCCCGCTGGGACCGCCTCATCGACGACTGGCCCGGCGTGCCCTACCTCAACCAGTTCTACCGGCGCGGCTGGTCCACCTATCGCAAGAACACGTTCGGCTACCTGAAGGCCGACTGGGCGTTCAACGACGCCACCAGCCTGAGCCTCGGCGCCTACCATCACCGCAACCGCGGCCGCGGCGACTGGCTGCCGCCGTACGTCGTCGACGTGACCGACGACGGCGGCGGCCCCGAGTCGGAGCTGATGGGGGGGCCGACGGTGCGGGGCGGGGACATCCTCGGGCAGCTCCGCTTCGTCGACCGCAACCTCGTGGCGGTGGCGCCCCAGCCGGGCTGCGCGTCGTCGTTCATCTTCAACTACTACGGGGCGGGCGGGCCCGAGGTCGACCCCGCGTGCCACCCCGGGGCCACCGCGGTCCAGTCGTTCCGCCACAGCCACTACGGCAAGGACCGGCTCGGCTTCACCCTCGACGAGGAGTGGACCGGCGCCGTCGGCGCCGCCGGCAACACCCTGCGGGCGGGCCTGTGGTTCGAGGATTCGACCCGGATTCTCGCCCGCGACTGGCACCGCATCCTCGACCCCCGCGTCAACATCGCCTTCGACGAGAAGCCGTACTGGCAGCAGTACGACTGGGACTTCCCCCAACAGGTGTTCAAGTGGTACGTCGAGGACACCGTCTACGCCGGTCCCCTCGCCATCTCCGGCGGCGTCAAGCAGTTCCTGGTGAGCGTCTCCCGCAACGACCTGTTCGGCGTCGACCCCGGCCTCGCCGTCGACTCCGACTCGGACCTGCTCCTCTCCGGCGGCGTCACCCTGGAGACCGGGGTCGAGGGCCTCGAGCTCTTCGCGGGCTACGCCGAGAACTTCAAGTCGCTGGCCGACCGGCTGCTCGAGGTGCCGGGCCGGAGCCTCGCCGCCCTCGAGCCCGAGACGGCCACCAACGTCGACGTCGGCCTGCGGTACTCCGGAGACCGCGTCGCCCTCGGCGCCACCTGGTACGACATCGACTTCGACAACCGCATCTTCTTCCTCGGACCCACGACCACGGCCGGCCCCAACTACCTCATCCCCGGCGGCGGCGCCTACTTCAACGCCGGCGGCATCGACACGAGCGGCGTCGAGCTGTCGGCCACGGTGCAGATGCCCGGCCGGACGTCGTTCTATACCGCCTACACCTTCAACGACTCGCAGTACGTGGGCACCGGCGACGCGCTGGTGGACGCCTCGCAGAACATCCAGCCGGGCACCCACGTGACGGGGGTGCCCGACCGGCTGTGGGTCCTGTCGCTCGACCGCTCGGGACCGCTGGGGATGGGGATCTCCGGCAAGTACACGTCGTCGCGACGGGTCAGCCTGACCGCCGACTGGTACGCCGACGCCTACTGGCTGGTGGACGCGTACCTGACGTTCTCGGTGGACGGCCTGACGGACCGCTTCCAGTCGGCGGAGGTGTCGCTGGTCGCGAACAACCTCTTCGACGCCTCGTACCTCGCCGCGATCGTGGAGAACGCCGCTTGGCTGGGGGCGCCGCGGACCATCTCGATGAACATGTCCGTGTCGTTCTGACCTGTAACCGGGTCTCCCCCCTCCGCCCGCGGGCGGAGGGGGGCGGTCGGCCGGGGTCTGCGAATCGAGCTCTCGACGCTCTCCCCCCGGGGCGAGGGGGGCGAGGGGGGCGAGGGGGTTCACCCGCCGGCGGGTCGGGGCAGCCCGCGGTCCGGGCCGCGGGCTGAGGGGTCTGGTCGGGACGGATTGCACCGACCCGTAGGGCCTGCGGAGGGCCTCACCGCGACCCGCTCACGCGAGCGCCCGCCGCCGGCCACCGGAGAACCGTCTGGCCGCCATCGCCGCGCGTGGCCGCTGACCCGAGCACCCGCCGCCTCGCCCGGAGGCGGGGACGCCGCCGGTTGTCGTATCCTGTGCACCGTGCCGAGCTTCCAGTGCCAAGTATGCGGAACGCCGTTCGACGTTCCCCGGGGGGCGCTGGAGCGCTATCCCGGCTGGCGGCCGAAGTACTGCCGCGACCATTCCCCCAACAAGAAGAAGGCCGCGGACAAGACGGCCGCCGCCCCCAAGAAGGCGGGCGCGTCACGCCGGGCGCGCGGCGGCGCGAACCGCGCCGGCTCCCGGCGCGAGGAGAACCTCACGCCGGCCGAAGCCCGCGCGAAGTACGCCGACGGCCCCGCCTCGGGCATCTTCACCGACGGTAGCGCATCGCCGAACCCGGGCCCCGGCGGCTGGGGAGTCGTGTGGGTCGAGAACGGCGAGATCGTGTCGGAGAGGCACGGCCACGACCCCGACACCACGAACAACCGCATGGAGCTGCGCGCCCTCATCGAGGCGTTCACCATGCTGCCCGAGGACGCCGCGGTCAGCGTCCACACCGACAGCCGGCTCTGCGTGAACACGATCACCCAGTGGGCGCCGGGCTGGGAGCGCCGGGGCTGGAAGAAGAAGTCCGGCCCCATCATGAACCTCGAGCTGGTGCAGGAGCTGCTGGCCCTCTACCGCGCCCATCCCGCCTGCGAGCTCCGCTGGATCGCCGCCCACGCCGGCCACCGCTGGAACGAGTACGCCGACAGCCTCGCCACCGCCTGGATGCGTTCCGAGCGCTGAGTGGCGACGGCCGCCTCGAACGCGCAGTGCGACCCCGCTGACGCCTCCCGTCGTTCGAGCCCGGCGGTATCCGCTAACGCCAACGAGTACGCCGACAACCTCGCCACCGCCTGGATGCGTTCCGAGCGCTGAGTGGCGACGGCCGCGCCGAACGCGCAGAGCGGCCCCGCTGACGCCTCCCGTCGTTCGAGCCCGGCGGTATCCGCTTTCGCAGCATGCGGCCGGCGGCCGCCCGGTCGGTCTGTCCGTCGGCCGCGTCGGCGTCGCCGCCGCGCTCGGCGCGGTCTGCCAGGGTCCGCGCGATCGGTCCCGTTCGACATCCGGACGATGGGCGTGTGTTATATTTGACAAGACGGTTGGTGGTCGACGGGGTGATCCTCCAGGTGATCCTCCCCGGGACCATCGTGCCACGTCTTTTCTCAATAGAGGCAGGGTGGACCGGCGCCCTGCACACCGGTTATGCCGTACTTCCAAGCCAGGCTACGACACATGGCCAACCCGGCAACCCTGTCCGTCCCCTCCCCGCCGTCGGCGCGAAGATCCGAGGCGACCGCCCCGCCGCGCAAAGCCGCGCCCGCGCAAGCGACCATGGACGACTTCGTGACGGCGTTGGACGCCGACGACTTCCCGGGCTGCCGCGCGGTACGCATGTCCGGCGAGGAGTTCGACGACTACGACGGCCGCGTCGAGGTCTGGGACGCCGCCACCGGGATCGCCATGGTGTGCGAGGCGGCCGGCATCTACCACGAGGAGCCCTCGCAGCGCCTGGCCCAGATGACGGCCCTGATCGCGGTGACGCGGGGCTCGCCCATCGGCGTCGTCGGCTCGACCGATCTGCTGCTGCGGGACGAACACGGCGCGCGACGCCGGATCATGGAGGCGGACCAGACCGTCTATCTCCAATTGGAACGGGACCGGCCCGACGGCCCCGCCATCGTGATGGGCGAGGACGTAATGCCGGACGTGGTGGTCGAGGTGGACCACACCACCGACGTGCGCCGCCGCAAGCTCGCGATGTACGAGTCGTGGATGCTGCCCGAGGTGTGGGTGGAGGTGCCCGACGTGCGGGCGCCGAGCCGGGCCGCGAACCGCGAGCCGGGGATGACCATCCACGTCCTGCAACCCGACGGCGGCTACCGTCCGGCGGCCGAGAGCCGGGCGTTCCCCGGCTGGACGGCGGCCGAGATCCATCGGGCCATGAACGAGCCGGTGTTGTCGGCGGAGACGATGGCGGTGCTCGAACGCGTCGGCCGGGCGCTGCGCGACCGCGACGG
>JAJEEA010000323.1 GCA_022821235.1 Vicinamibacteria bacterium | reverse complement strand
GGACCGCCAGGAATGGAACCCTGCACGCGCGTCGCCGGGAACCGTCCGGCCCTGATGCCCGACATCGAACCTGTCCGCCTTGGCCATGGTCTTCATTCTCCCTCCGACCGGTCTCCCGGCTGGTCACGATCGACGCTTGGGACCGTTATCGATGCCGGTCTCGCCCGCTTTCGCGAAGAGCAACTCGCAAGTCCTCGTTCGGAACCGCCTGGACTCGGCTTCGCGAAGCGCAACCGGCAGGTTCTCGTTCGGAACCGCCTGGACTCGGTGAGGCGTTCGCGTCTCCCGTCGCCGTCCCTACGGCGTCACCGTGACCGGCACGAACCCGTTGGTCCAGCAGCACTGGAACTCGAAGTCCCGGATCACGTTGAACGCGAGCACCCGCAACAGATAGTCGCCGGGCGCGGAGAACGTCGCGGTGGTGGCCACCCGCGCCCCGCCCTCGTCCGCCCAGGCGTCGGGCTCGACGCTGGCCGTCCGCTCCGCGAACGCGACGTCGCCGGGCCCCTGGTGCTTGAACCACTTGACGTTGATGGGGCGCTCGCCGCCCGCCTCCGCGTCGCGGGCCACCCACGCGGCGAGGTCGAGGGGCTCGCCCACCGTCGCGCGCCGCCTCTCGGCGGCGGTGATGCCCCGCGGCCCGCGCCCCTCCGGCCCGTCGGGTGCGAGGCGCAGCCGCGGCGAGACGCTCGACCGCCCCGGGAACTCCCAGCCGGCCAGCTCGTAGGCCGAGCTCGTCAGCCGCCCCGGCACCGACAGCGTCTGCCCGTGCGAGCGCAGCGTCCACACCACGTCGCCAGCCCCGAAGTCGGCCGGCACCGTCACCGTGAACGCGCCCTGGTGGCGCCGGTCGTTCTCGGGGACCGGCTCGAACCGGGTCGGCTGGCCTCCGTCGAACTCGGCCGGCTCGATGAAGTTCCCGGGCCCGAGGGGAATCTCCAGGGTCTCCTCGGTGTTCACGTTGAAGTAGCCGAACGACAGCTCGAAGGTGCCGTCGGGGTTCCGGTACCACCCCTCGAAGATCGGTACCACGGGCCCGCCCGACGACCGCAGCAACTGCAGCTCGAACTGCGTCTCGCCGGGGTTGGCCACCCGCCGCTCCGACGAGCGTTGCGCCTGGGCCTGCGCGGCGCCCGTCACGACGATGATCGCCGCAAGGGCGGCCGCTGCCGGTCGCGTCTGTCTCATTGCGTTCCGGGGCGGCTCCGGCCGGGCCGGAGGACTCTCCACCCGTAAACGGGAATCATAGCGCATCCCGGCGGTTCGGGACACGCCGGCCCTCGCTGTCCCGCCGAAGCGGGCGCACGGTCAAGAAGTGAGACGCGGCCCGCAAACAGCACCGCTGAGGCCGGTCCGGCGCGTTTCGGAGCGGTTTCGCGGCCGAGAACACCGAGAAACGGGAGCCTGAGAGCCCAGGCTGGCAGCCATCTCACGAATCCGACGTGCGCCCCGCCGAAGCTGGTTGGCCCGGAAGGTGAAGCGGGGCCGCGGCTCGGGGTTGGCCGAATCGCCAAGTCGACGATGGCGGGAGAAAGAGCCGTGCTCCGTCCAGGTGATCGGGGATGCCCCCGGGGCGTTGTGCGCCTGCTCGAGCCCGTCCGCCTGACGCCGAGGTGCGGCGCTCGTCCGGCGGCGCGGTCGGCGTGCGCGGACGGCGCCCCGGCCATATCGCCCGGAGCGGGTCGCCGCCACGCTAATCGTCACCAGCCGGGGGCCGGAGCTCGTCGGGCGTGAGCCGGCCGTCTCCGTCGGCGTCGAGCGCGCGCAGCGACTGCGGGGCCGATGCCATCTCCGCCTCGGAGACCGCGCCGTCCCCGTCGGCGTCGAGCGCGATCATGAGCGGAACGGGCGGCCGCGCCGGCGCGCCGGAGCCCCCGGCTCCCGGCGGCGCCGCGGCCCGTCCTTCCGCTCCCGCCTGCGGCGGGTCGCCGGGACCGCCGGCCTCCTCGGTCATCAGCGCCAGGATCTCCGCCTCGGAGGCGGCGCCGTCGGCGTCGGCGTCGGCGCGCGACACGAGGCTCCGGAACTGTGACGGCAGCTCCTCGCTGGCGAGCGCACCGTCGGCGTCGGCGTCCATCGCCATGAATGCGGCCGTCGCCTCCGCCGGGGTCCGCGCCGGCCCGCCGATCGGGCCGCCTCGGCGGGGAGGCCGCAGCTCGCCGCCGGACAATCGCCCGTCTCCGTCGCCGTCGAGCGAGGCGAGCGCCGCCGTCGCCGCGTCGATCTCGACGGCCGAGATCGCGCCGTCCTCGTCGGTGTCGAGGGCGCGGAAGGCCGGCAGGGCGCGGAGCGCGCCGTCGCCGTCCCCGGCCGCCCCGGGAGGGCCGCCTCCCGTTTCCCGGTCCGGCGCGGCGCAACCGTGCAGCCCCAGCGCCACCGCCAACGCCGCCGCCGTTCCCAACGTCAGCGTCCGTGATTGCATCGTCGACTCCCCGAGAGGCTCCCGTGCGCGGCGCACGACCGCTCTCGCTTCGGTGTCCGGCAGGGCGTGGGCCGAGCTGCGCGCATCGACACCGGCGGGCGGGTCGCACCGCCGGTGGAAGCGCAGCGGCGACTCTCCCGGGCCTACACCCGCCCGAGGCCCCAGCCCAGGGACCCGTCCTCGAGCTCCTCCACCGTCTGGCCGAGGACGATGTCGAATCGGGCGGTCAGCTCGCCGATCGTCGACCCCGGCAACGGGTCGAAGTCGACGAGAATCGTCTCCTTCGCCACCGGGTCCTCGATGCGCTGCGTCAACCGGTCGCGGGCGTTGTCGGGGTGTCCGTTGACGAGCATCTGCGACGTGAAGAGCCGTTCCCCGTGCCGGCTGACCGCGAAGTGGATGTGCGGGGTGCGGAACGTGTTGCCGACGACGTACGGCACCGGCTTGATGGTGCGGAAGTAGTACTCGCCCTTCACGTTGGTCAGGAAGCGGCCGTACCCCTGGAAGTTCGCGTCGGGCGCCTGGCTCTCGTGGAGGCCGTTGCTGTGCCGGTAGTTCTGGTTCGCGTCGCACTGCCAGATCTCGACGAACGCGTTGCGCAGCGGCGTCCCCGCCCGGGTGGTGACGGTGCCGTGGAGGTGCGTGACCTCGCCGACCGCGGGCGTGATCGAGTCGTTGACGATGAGCAGGTCGTTGTCGGTGTCGAGGGGCATCTCGTCGGGGTAGAACGGCCCTTCGAGCGAGCGGCTGCTCGGCGTCGCCGTCAATTCGTCCGCGAGCACCCCCGGGGTCCACAGGGCGACGGCGCCGACCGTGCCGGCCCGCAGCGTTCGCTCCAGGAAGACGCGGCGCGGCAGCCTGCGTGCGAGCCGCCGGTCACCTCGCGAAAATGGACGAATCGGCTGGGTCATGGTCGTCTCCTTGCGTGCGCTTCCCGAGCTTGCCGCTCGACTCCGCGGTCGGTTGCGTCCCGTTCGTGACGCCATCATAGCCCCGCCGCGCGGCATCTTCCACCGCGGTGCTCGACGGCGTCGCGCTTGCACGAGCGGTCGAGGTCCGCCTCCAACCCGCTTCCCGGCGGGTTGTCCGCGACACTCCTGTGGACCTGCGCCCGGCCGGGGATATTCCCTCCAGGCGGGCCTCCAATCCTGCCGCGAATCCGGAGCCCGCGTGCGGCGAGCGCAGGCGTCACCGGCCGCGGTCGGGCTCGGCGCGCAGCGGGAAGCAGTGGAGCCCGGCCTCGTGCCGCGAGAACGGCCCCCCGCGGCGGAGCTCGCGCTCCGTGGTGGCCAGCGCGAAGGTGGCGCACAGCTCGTAGGCGGTTCCTTCCCCGGCCTCGTAGCCGTACGGCTCGCGCGTCACCGGATCGGTGACGGCGAACTGGACGTCCGAGCCGCGCTGCAGCTCGTCGAGCGACTCGGGCAGCCGCTCGCGCGTCGCCTCGTAGCGGTCGACGGCCCGCGAGATGGCGTCGAGGTCCTGCGCGCGCCGCGCGTCCAGCCGCTCGAGGCGCTGGTCGGCCGGCGAGCCGAGGGCCACCAGGCCCCCGACCACGGCCAGCGCCACCGCCCCGGCGCCGAGCGCCGGCAGGGGGTCGCGGCGGCTGGGCGCCCGCGCCTTCCCGGGTTCGTGCTCCGCCTCGCGCAGATCGCGCAGATAGTAGCCGAACGCCCCGCCGGCGATGGCGGTCACCGTCAGCGACTTCAGCACGAAGCGCGCCGTGAGCTGGCCGCCGAGGAAGCTGTAGACGAGGGCGGTGACGGCGCCGACCAGGACGCAGGAAGCGACGAAGAGGGTCAGGTAGGTGAGCTGCACGCGGATGCGCGACGCGCGGGCGCTGGGCTGGGCCTCGACGCCGCGGCGGATCACCCGGGTGACGAACGCGAACACCGGGCTCGCCACCACGAGCGCCGACACCGACAGTCGGAGCATCTCGCGGATGACCTGCGGGGGCAGGCCGGCGGGGTCGGGCAGCGCGATGTCGATCAGCCTGAACAGCACCGCCCCCAGGTTGAAGGCGCTGACGAAGAGCGCCATGAACATCACGACGTACAGGAAGGCCTCTCGCGGCCGGGTCGAGACGGCCGGCCGCGGGACCGGGATCGGCGACTCGACGTCGGCGAACCCGGCCAGCGCCCGGCGAACCTGGTCCGCCGGCCACCCCGCGCGGACCAGGATGTCCTCGATCCGCTCCCGCGGCAGCCCCCGGTCGAGGGCCTCCCTGACGAAACCGACGAGCTCCGGGTTGAGCGCCATCCTCGTTGCCTCCTTCCGCGGAGCGGCGGCGATGCCTCGCCGCCGCCTCGGGGCTGCCCGTCACCGCCGGGCCGGCCGCCGCCGCTCCGCGGCGTCCCGAGCGGTCTCGCGGGCCGCGGTTCGCGATCTTCGTGGTCCTTCGGTTCGGGTATTGCTGCGAACATCGATGTAGTACGCATGGATCATGCCAGCCGGCGGACGCCCTCCCAAGTGTCCGGATTGCCGCGTGATGGGTCGACGACCGGCGGGTTCGCACACCCGCAGGCGATAGCGAGACAGGACATGCAATGTCATGCCATAGGCAGGACATGTACAGAACAAATCCGTGCGAATGCCGGATCGACGGGCAACGACGCCGTCCCGGTCAGCCCTCGCCAACCGTGCGACAGAACCGTGGAGATCGGCCGGCTCGGCCTCCCGGAGCGGTGGCTGCCCGGTGGGCGTCCCGCCTCGACACGGGGGCGCCGCGGATGGTCCGCTGGTGTGATCTCAAGCCCGGGCGCCGACGCTTGCGCCTGCACGCTCGCCGCGGCGGTTCCCCACGCGCTCCTGCCGAACTCGTGCGGTTGCGGAGCGACGACTACGCCTGCACGCTCGACCCGGCGGTCGGAAGAGCCGTGTCCTCGCCGAGCGCGAGCTGTCGCCACGGGCTCGCCGCGCCGTTTGAGCATCGCCCCTTTCCACCCGCGACGTTCGCCTCGGCGGCCGTTCGCGAAGTACAGTATCGGATCGGCGTTCCTGCTCGCGTGGCGGTTCCGGAACACTGCAGGGGAGCAACCGATGAATCGACGGTCGTTTCTCGCGACCGGGGTCTCCGCCGACGCGGCGGGGTCGACCGCGGCCGGGTCCGCCGACGCCCCGCGCGCTGCCGCGGCTCCGCGTCCCGCCCGCCGCCAGGTTTCCGCCGGGCGACGCTCGACCCGGATGCAGGCAATCTCGTTCCAGCAGGACCGGTCGGAGACGGGTCGACCATGGTCGCGGTCGGCGCCCCGGCCGACCAGTGGACCCGGTCGGCGCCGAACGACCAGTAGATCCGGTCAGCCGCGGGCCGACCGGCAGATCTCGTCGGGAAACGGACCAAAACGCCGTTCACTCGGCCTCCGCCCCGTTTCGCAAGGGAGTCCTCAGATGCCGCAACCAGGTTCCTCCGTTTCGGCCCTGCTCGTCTTCGCTGCCGCCGCGTCCTTCGCCCTGGGCGCGGTCGCCGCGCTGGCGCAGCCCGCGCGCGAGTTCGTGCCGGTCACCGACGCCATGCTCCAGGACCCCGACCCCGCCGACTGGCCGATGTGGCGGCGCACCCTCGACGGGTGGGGCTACAGCCCCCTCGACCAGGTGAACCGCGACAACGTCGGCGAGCTGCAGATGGCGTGGTCGCGCGCCTTGCCGCAGGGCACCCAGGAGGTCACCCCCCTCGCCTACGGCGGCGTGGTGTACATGCCCACGCTCACCGACATCATCCAGGCCCTCGACGCCACCAACGGCGACCTCGTCTGGGAGTACCGCCGCGACCTGCCCGACGACGTCTACGAGTTCGTCGGCGGCAACGCCCGCAGCATGCGCAACATCGCCATCTACGACCGGCAGATCATCAACATCAGCGACGACGACTACGCCTACGCGCTCGACGTCGAGACCGGCGACGTCGTCTGGGAGACGCAGATCTTCGACTACCGGGAAACCCCGGCCGGCCACAGCTCGGGGCCGATCATCGCCGACGGCCGGGTCGTCTCGGGGCGGAGCTGCCGGCCCCGCGGGGGGCCCGAGTCGTGCGTCGTCGTCGCCCACGACGCCCGCACCGGCGAGGAGCTGTGGCGCCGGCGGACGGTGCCGGCCCCGGGCGAGCCCGGCGACGACACCTGGGGCGGCGTGCCCTACGAGCGGCGGGTGCACGTGGGCTCGTGGATCCCGGCGAGCTACGACCCCGAGCTGCGCCTGATCTTCCAGGGCACCTCGGTCACCTCGCCGGCCCCCAAGTTCATGCTCGGCGGGGTCGAGAACACCCGCCTGTACCACAACTCGACGCTGGCCCTCGACGTCGAGACCGGCGAGATCCGCTGGTTCTACCAGCACCTCAACGACCACTGGGACCTCGACCATCCCTTCGAACGCCTCCTCGTCGACACCGCCGTCGCCCCCGACCCCGACGCCGTGAGCTGGATCAACCCGCGCGTGCAGCCCGGCGAGGTCCGCCGGGTGGTGACGGGCATCCCCGGCAAGACCGGCGTCGTGTACACGCTCGACCGCGAGACCGGCGAGTTCCTGTGGGCCACCCCCACCGTCTCGCAGAATGTCATCAACGGCATCGACGGGGCCACCGGCGCGGTGACCGAGAACGCCGAGGTCACCTTCACCGCGCTCGGCCAGGAGGTGCTGGCGTGTCCCACCTGGGCCGGCGGCAAGGACTGGGAGGCGGGCGCCTACAGCCCCCTGACCAACACCATGTACATGCCGCTGCGCAACACCTGCGCGCGCATGCTCGCCACCGACGACGTCCGCAGCGAGCGGGCGCGGGCCCTGACCGCGGGCGGGCAGGGGGGCCTGGAGATATACGCCCTCGCGGCCCGGCACCAGATCACCCCCGGCGAGGACGACCTCGGCACCGTCTACGCGGTGTCGGCCGAGACCGGCCGCACGGTGTGGCTGCACGAGCAGCGCGCGGCCACCATGTCGGTCATGACCACGGGCGGCGGCCTCGTCTTCGGCGGCGACGTCAACGGCCGCTTCCGCGCCCTCGACCAGGAGACCGGCGCGGTGCTGTGGGAGATCAACCTCGGCTCTCCGGTCGTCGGCTTCCCCATCACCTACGCCGTCGACGGCCGCCAGTACGTGGCCGTCAACACCGGCGCCGGGGGCGGCATCAACCTCCGAATGACGCCCGAGCTGCGCCCCAGCGTCGGGAGCGTGCTGTTCGTGTTCGCATTGCCTTGAGTCAGGGCCGGGCCACCATCCCCTTGTTGCACCATGAAACTCGACAATCTTCGGCAGGCCCATCTTCTGGCTCGGGTTCTGGGAGCGTCTGGCTGGCCACGGTCCTGGTTATCGGCATGACAGTGGTTGCGCAAGATGGAGCGTCGATCCTTCTCAGCGCGCTGCCGGAGTAGCCTACGGAGTCCGGCGCAGGCCGAAGCAGCCCATGCGCAATCGGCCTGCTGCGGCTTCATCGACAGTCGACAGCGAAATCGCGGCGACGGCGCGCGGTGGCCGACCGGGTTACCATGCCTGATCGTGCCGATGCGCTATCGCGAGTTTCCCGTCGACGAGGCGCTCGCCCCGTACGTCCGGCAGATCTGGCTGCTCGAGTGCGATCGACCGGCGGCGTTCGGCGGGCCGGAGCGGATCGTCGCGGACGGCGTCGTCGAGGCCATCTTCCACTACCGCCGGCCGTTCAGGCTGCAGTTCGCGGGGGCGGACGTCGTGTCGCAGCCCGACAGCGTGCTCGTCTCCCAGATCAGCCGGTACGTCGAGATCCAGCCGGCGGGCGCCGGCGGGTTCGTCTCGGTGCGGTTTCACCCGTGGGGAGCGTACCACTTCGTGCCGGTGCCGATGTGCGTGCTCGGGGATCGAGCCACGCCCGCCGACGAAGTGTGGTCGCGCAGTGATATCCGTGAGGTGGAGGACCGGTTGGCGATGGCCGCGACGGACGAGGATCGGGTCGGGGCGGTAACGGCGTTTCTGCGCCGCCGGCTCGACGCTCACCGGAAGAGGGACGTCTCGGCGCTCGTTCGGGCGCTCTGGCGGACACCCGCGCCGGTCCGCATCGATCGCATCGCCGGGTCGCTGGGTGTCGGCCAGCGGCGTCTCGAGCGTACGTTCGCGACGGCCCTGGGCATGACGCCGAAGCACCTGACGCGGCTGGCCCGGTTCCTGCGCGCGTGCCGGCGCCTGCGGCGCGCACCGCACGCGCGCCTGACCGCGGTGGCTCACGACGCCGGGTTCTACGACCAGGCCCACTTCATCCACGAGTTCAGGACCTTCGCCGGCATGACGCCGGGCGAGTTCGCGGCCAGCCCCCGCGTGTCGGCGCTCGACGTGGAATAGGCGTGTCGGTTCCTTACAATCCCCGGTCCGGCGGGCGCGGTACGGTGAACGCTGCCGCGCAGTCGTGTTCACCCGGAGGATTCCATGAGAGCCATCCTGACGCTGTTGCTGTTCGCGTGCATCGCCGTTCCCGCCAGTGGCCAACCGGCCGGCGCGCCGGACCGCTGGTCCGCGTTCGAGTTCTTCATCGGTGCGTGGAGCGGCGAGGAATCCGCCACGTTCGGCGAGGGTCGTGGCGAGCGCACGTATGAGCTCGTTCTGCAGGATCGGTATCTGCTGGGACGAAACCGGTCGATCTTCCCGCCGCAGGACGGTCTGCCTGACGGCGACGTGCACGAGGACTGGAGCGTGGTCAGCTACGATACCGAGCGCAACACGTACATCCTGCGACAGTTCAACAGCGAGGGATTCGTGAACACGTTCGTGCTCGACGACGCGTCGACCCCGCCGCAGCGCATGGTGTTCGTGCTGGAGGCGTCGGAGAACGCGCGCGGCGCGCGCGCGACGCTCGCCATGACGCGAACCGAGGCGGGCTTCGAAGAGGTCTTCGACGTGACGCTGCCCGGCGCCACGGACAGCATCACGATTCGCAGCCGCTGGACACGAACCGCTCCTTGATGACCGGGGCCCGCGACGATTCCGGGGCCGGGCGCGCAGACGACGCGGGCGCTCGCACGGCCCCGGGGTCGACCCGGCGGCGGTGAGGTGTGCGCCACCGCCCGGCGTCGTACACCGCTTGGCGGGAGATCGACCCGATGCTCCCCCGCACGTCGTCGGCGATCTCATCGGCGGTGGCGTGCGGGTGGGTCCCCACCGCCCGCAGCACCGCGAGCCGCCGGTCGGTGACCTGCAGTCCGTGCTCCCTCGGGAGCCGCTCGGCGCCCCCGTTCACGACGTACGGTCAACACCCATTCCGGACCGAATCCAGTACTGGGCTCGCTCTCGCCGGCGCCGTTCACCGGCGCGGATCCGTCACTCGCCGAAAAGCGCTGGCGTCGACGCGCCACGGGGCGGCAGGATGGATGTCGACGACCACCGAGGAGGTGCACGTTGACCGATACGCTCCAGAACCACGACGAAGGCCGGCGCTCCGGGCGTCGATCGCGCATCGCGTTCGGACCGCTCCTGCCGGGCATCGTCCTGACCGCCGTCGGCCTCGCGTTCCTGCTCGACAACCTCGGCCTCGTCGACAGTTGGGCCATCCTGCGGTTCTGGCCGGTGATTCTGCTCGCGGTCGGGGTGAGGAACCTCGTCGACGCCCGGGACCGCGCGTCGGCGGTGAGCGGCACCCTGCTCGCCGCGGCGGGGGCGCTGCTGCTGCTGAACAGCCTGAACCTGATCGACGTGGACCTCTGGGACCTCTGGCCCCTCGTCCTCGTCGCCGTCGGCGTCCGGGCCCTGATCAACGTGCTGTCCGACTCGAAGGGGCTCGCCGCGGTCACCGAGTCGGAGGAGTCGGCGGCGGCGTTTCTCGGCGCCGTCGAGCGCCGGAACCGGTCGGCCGACTTCCGCGGCGGGTCCGCGTCGGCGTTCATGGGCGGCGTCGACCTCGACCTGCGCGAGGCGGACATCGCCGAGGGGCGGGCCGTCATCCACGTCTTCGCGATGATGGGCGGCGTCGACATCCGCGTGCCCGAGGACTGGACGGTCGAGCTGGGGGTGACGTCGCTGATGGGCGGGGTGGAGGACAAGACGCGGGGTCCGGCGGTGGCGTCCAAGCGCCTGGTGCTGAAGGGGACCGTGTTCATGGGCGGGATAGAGATCCGCAATTGATGGGCCGTGGAGTCGCCGGCCACGGGCTTGCCGGGGGAAGGACAATGACCAGAGGACCGTACGTGGGACGGGGGTTGATGGGAATCGCGGCGATCGTCCTCCTGGGCGCGGCGCTCGCCGAGATGGGCGCCACGCGGGGGGCGGGCGGCGAAGAGTCGGCGGTGTCGCGCGCCGGCCGTCTCGACGCCTTCGCCTTCATGGGCGGGCACGAGCAGCGCGTCGTGACCGGTGCGTTCCGCGGGGGAGACGCGGTGGCGCTGATGGGGCGCCTGGTGGTCGACCTGCGCGAGGCGGAGATGGAAGGGGACTCGGCCGTCATCGACGTCCGCGTCGCGATGGGCCGGGTCGACCTGCGGGTGCCCGATCACTGGGCGGTCTCGTCCAACCTGGGCCCGGGGCTGGGCGGCGCGTCCAGGATTCGCGCCGCCCGTCCCGAGGCGATGGCCGGCGCACCGGTGCTGACCCTCCGCGGGCCCATGCTCATGGGGGCGGTGGTGGTCGGGAACTGAGCCGTGCATCACATCCTCGGGTCGGCCCGGCGGCGCAACCTCTACCTGGCGTCCTGGGGCGTGATCGGAACGCTAGGCGCCGTCGCCTGGTCGGCGGCGAACGCCGGCGCCGGCATCGCCGTCGCCCTCGCGGTGGTCGTGCCGCCCTGCCTGGTCCTGGCGTTCGTCTGCCTGTCCGCCCGGTACGTCTGCCGCGCCGCGCCGCTGGAGGCCGCGTCGCTGGGCCGGACGCTCGCCATGCACGCGGGGGCGGGGATGGTGGCGGCGACGGTGTGGGCCGCGGCGTGGGCCGGCTGGACGGGCGTGCTGGCGGGCCGGCCGGGCCTCGGCGACGCGGTGCGCCTCACGCCCGCCCAGCTCGCGGCCGTCGCCACCGCCGGCGTGCTGCTGTTCTGGCTCTCCAGCCTGCTGCACTACCTGCTCGCCGCCTTCGAGCAGTCGCGCCGCGCCGAGGCGCGCGAGCTCGGCCTCGAGGTGCTGGCGCGCGAGGCCGAGCTCAAGGCCCTGCGCGCGCAGATCGACCCGCACTTCCTGTTCAACGGCCTCCAGTCGATCAGCGCCCTGACCGCGGCCGATCCGGCCGGCGCGCGGCGCATGTGCCTGCGGCTGGCCGACTTCTTCCGGAGCAGCGTGCGCCTCGGGGGCGAGGACGAGATACGGCTGGAGGACGAGATGGCGATGGTGCGCGCCTATCTCGACATCGAGAACGTCCGCTACGGGCCGCGCCTCGAGAGCGAGGTCGTGCTCGAGCCCGGGTGCGGCTCGTGCCGGGTCCCGCCGCTCATTCTCCAGCCCCTGGTCGAGAACGCGGTGCGGCACGGCATCCGCCCCCTCGTCGACGGCGGCGTCGTCCGCGTGACCGCGCGCTGCGACGAGGCCGCCGTGCGCGTGCTGGTCCGAAACCCGTTCGACCCCGAGGCGGCGGCGCAGGCGGGGACCGGCGTGGGCCTCGCCAACGTCGAGCGGCGCCTCGCCGCGCGTTTCGGCCGCGAGGCGGTCGCCCGCTGGCGGCGCGAGGGCGGCTGGTTCGAGGTCGACCTGCGCTTCCCGCGCATCGAGAAGGCGGGCGCGTCGGGAGAGGAGGTCGACCCGGTGGGGGAGGCTCGCGGGGCGATCTGGGATGCCCGCGCACGAGAGGAAGCTCGCGCGCCGGGGGAGGATGCCCGCGCGTCGGGCGAGGATGCGGATGCAGGGGGCGGGGATGCCCGCGCGCCGGGGGAGGATGCCGGCCCGGCGAGAACAGCGCCCCGCGGAGGCAGCCGGTGACCTCGCCCGCGCGCCGCATCCGGGCCGTCGTGGTCGACGACGAGGAGCTCTCGCGGGTGCTCGTCCGCGAGTACGCCGCCGCGCACGACGACATGGAGATCGTGGCCGAGTGCGCGAACGGGTTCGAGGCGGTCCGGGCCGTCAACGACCTCCGGCCGGACCTGGTCTTCCTCGACGTCCAGATGCCCAAGCTCGACGGGTTCGAGGTGCTGGAGCTGATCGGGCCCGGCGTCGGCGTGATCTTCGTCACCGCCCACGACGAGCACGCCCTGCGCGCGTTCGAGGTGCACGCCGTCGACTACCTGCTGAAGCCCTTCGGCCCCGAGCGGTTCGCCGAGGCCCTCGACGAGGCGCGGGGGCGGCTGGCGCGCGCGCGGCCGACGCCGGTCTCGCGCGTCGTCGCCAGCGCGCGCCCGGCCGGCGCGTACCTGCGGCGCATCCTCATCCGCACCGGCGCGCGCGTCGACGTCGTCCCCGTCGGCGCCGTCGACTACGTCCGGGCGCGCGACGACTACCTGGGCGTCGTCGCCGGGGGCCGGGAGCGGCTGAAGCAGCAGACGCTGACCGACCTCGAGAGTCAGCTCGATCCGGCCCGGTTCGTGCGCATCCACCGTTCGTACCTGCTCAACGTCGACCGCCTCACCCGGCTCGGGCCGGCCACCCGCGACAGCTTCGTCGCGGTGCTCGAAGACGGTACGGAGCTGCCGGTCAGCCGGCGCGGCTACGCGAGGCTGAACGAGCTGCTGTGAGGCCCGCGCTCCGTTGACGGCGAGGCCCTCTGCGACCAGCCTCGGCTCACCCTCGTCGGGGTTCCAAGGCGACCAGCACCGCCAACGGGGCCGTCTGGGGGTAGCCGTGCGGAACTGCGACAGCGGCGCCCACGGACGCGGCCGTCATGTCTGCGCCTGGGCACCGTACGCCAACTGGGCTGCGTACTCATGTCGGCGTCGGTCATCGGCAACCGTGCGCTGCCGGCCCAAGGACATCCGTCAGCGGCGGACGGGAACGTGGACGCAGGGCGCCACGGCGGTCGCGCTGTCGAGGTGCAGCTTCTGGTCGTCGAAGAAGATGTGAGGGCGGAAGGTCTTGAGTATGCGCGACTTGTCCATGCCTCCGAGAAAGAACGTCTGATCGACCGTGATGCCCCACGCTCGAAGCGATGTCACCACGCGCTTGTGAGAGGGCGCGTTCCGGCTGGTGATGATGGCGACCTTGAGCCTGCGTTCGTAGTGTTGGGCGGTTGCGGCCCGCGCCTTCTCGATTTCCTGAAGCTTGGCGATCTTGACGAAGAGCTCCTGGACGGGGCCGGTGTCGTGCGGGACATCCGCCTGTTCGCTCTCGGATTGGTGGAACGCCTCGAGCCCGTCCGATTGGAACACCTGCTCTGCGGAATCGTCTGCCAGGACGCCGTCGAAATCGAAGGCGACACGGAGCTCGACGTCATCGGAGTCGTCGTTGATCACGCTGTCGAGCACGAGGCCAGCAGGATATCCGGCCATGATCGCTTCCTCCACGTTATGCTCGTTCGCTGAAAGAAAAATACTGGCGTTGAAGTCGGGGATGTACCGAAAGGGCGGGTTGCCGTTGAGAAACGCGGCACGCGTAATGTCGAGACCGTACGCCTCGATGGAATTGAACACGCGCAGACCCGTGTCCGGGTCGTTTCTGGACAGAAGAACGACCTCGACCGGGGAGTCATCCGGCGGCCGATTGAACGACAGCAGCCGCCTGACGAACGGGAACGCCACGCCACGCTCCAACACCTCATCTTCGTGCTCCCGCTGGTACCGCCGATAAGCGTCCTCGCCCTGCTGCCTGAACACGTGGTCTGCTTCGCCCAGGTCGAAGAGGGCGCTGGACGCGACCGCGACGACGAGCTTCTGCTCGATCTCGAATGGCATTCGTTCCCAATAGCGAGCGATCGCTCGACACTGGCGCTCGCGAAGCCGTCCATGGCGGTCCTCAACGCGCGGTGCCGCTGACGGTCAGGGCGCAGCCCGCGGTTCGCCAAGAGCTCCTCCACGGTCCCGGCCATGGAAATGCACGTGCCGTGCCAGTCGATGGCGTCGACCTCGGTCCCGCGGTCTGCCTGCAACGTCGTCGATGTCGGCGGGCGGTCTTGGGCGGAGGGGGCAACTCCGGTTGACGGGAAGTCGATCGAACGAGCATGGAGGAATGATACCGTGAACGGGCACATCGGGGCCGGGTCGGTCGACTGCGTCGACCCGGGGCGGACGCGCGTTCGGCAGCGGTCGGCCCGCCAGCGCGTACCTTGTGGATCCTCATGCGCACGGCGGTCGGGTGGACGTGGTCGCCGCCGCCAGCGTCGACGGCACCGGCGCCCGGGACGCAGCGATCTGACACCTTGGAGCCTTGGACCCAGCGAGACAGACACCATGACACTCGACGCCGTCACCGACTTCATCAACACCAACCGCGACCGCTACGTCCGGGAGCTGACCGAGTACCTCGCCATTCCCAGCGTCAGCGCGCTGCCGGACCACGCCGCCGACGTGACCCGCTGCGCGGAGTGGACGGCGGCCGAGCTGAAGCGCGTCGGCCTCGAGAACGTCCGCCTCGTCGAGACGCCCGGCAACCCCGTGGTCTACGGCGACTGGCTGCACGCCGAGGGCGCGCCGACCATCCTGTTCTACGGGCACTACGACGTGCAGCCCGTCGACCCCGTCGACCAGTGGGAGTCGCCGCCGTTCGAGGCGACGGTGCGGCAGGGGGAGATCTACGCCCGCGGCGCCGCCGACGACAAGGGCCAGATCTTCATGCACTTCAAGGCCGTCGAGGCCTGCCTGCGCGACGGCGGACGCATGCCGGTGAACATCCGGCTGATTCTCGAGGGCGAGGAGGAGGTGGGCAGCACCCACCTCGACGGGTTCGTGCGGGAGCACAAGGACGAGCTCGACGCCAGCGTCGTCGTCATCTCCGACACCCCGATGTTCGACCGCGGGGTGCCGTCGATCTGCTACGGCCTGCGGGGGCTGACCTACTGCCAGATCGACGTGCGGGGCACCGCGAGCGACCTCCACTCGGGCTCGTTCGGGGGCGCCGTGGCCAACCCCGCCTTCGTGCTCGCCCAGATGCTGGCGCAGATGAAGGACCGCGGCGGCCGGGTGAAGATCCCCGGCTTCTACGACGACGTGCGGCCCCTCTCCGACGCCGAGCGGGCCGAGTTCGCGAAGCTGCCGTTCGACGAGCGCCGCTACCGCGCCGAGCTCGAGGCGCCGAAGCTGTTCGGCGAGACGGGGTACACCACGCTCGAGCGGTTGTGGGGGCGGCCCACGTTCGAGGTCAACGGGGTGCTCGCGGGGTTCACGGAGGAAGGCGCCAAGACCGTGATCCCGGCCACCGCGATGGCCAAGGTGAGCATGCGCCTCGTGCCCGACCAGGACCCGCAGAAGATCGGCGAGCTGTTCGATGCCTACGCCCGGAAGGTGGCGCCGAAGACGGTCGACGTCACGGTCACCCGCATGCACACCGGCAAGCCGTGGATGACCGACTTCGACAACCCGTTCGTCCGCGCCGCGGGGCGGGCCATGGAGGCGGGGTTCGGCCGGGCCCCGGTGTTCAACCGCGAGGGCGGGTCGATCCCGGTGGTGGCGACCTTCCAGGAGGTCCTCGGCCTCCCCGCCGTCCTCTTCGGCGTCGGCCTGCCCGACGAGAACGCCCACGCTCCCAACGAGAAGCTCGACCTGGGCAACTTCCACAACGGCATCGTCGCCTCGGCCGCGCTCTACCGCGAGATCGGCGCCCTCGGCGGGTGAGCCGTCGGCCTCGGTGCTCGGCGCTACCGCCGGTCTCGGTGCTCGACCGGGGCTGCCGCCAGCCTTCGGTGCCATACCGGCGCGCTCGGCGGGTGAGCCGGTGCCGGGGCGCTCGACCGGCGTTGCCGCCAGCCATCCGTGCCCGTGGACGGCGATTGCAGCCCCACCTGCATCATGGAGCGCCTGAAGGCGACAAGCGTGTATCCGGTCGTAGGGTGGCGGAGGCGGGACGGTTTCCTCCCCGAGGCGATGCACGAACGATCACCCACCGCCGGCGGCCACCCCCGCGCCCGCGTGCTCGATGAGCTCGCCGCGGTACTCGCCGCGCCCCCGGCCCCCGCGGGGCATCCCGCGCTCGATCAGCCGGCCCGCGTGCCGGTAACCGTGGAAGTGGAACGGAATCCCCTCGCCGAACCACTGGCGGGGCGAGTCCTGCAGGTGCAGGTGCACGTGGGGCTCGCTGCTGTTGCCGGAGTTGCCGACCCGTCCGAGCAACTGGCCTGCCGCCACCCGGTCCCCGACCTCGACGGCGACGGTGCCCGGCTGCAGGTGGCCGACGAAGAGGAACTCGCCGGGGGCGACCTCGATGCCGACGTGGTTGCCGAGCCCGGCGAGGCCCCACCGCCGCGCGCCTATCTCGACCTCGGGCTCGCCGTCGAGGGTCGCGAAGACGGCGCCCTCGGCCGGGGCGTACACCGGGAGGCCGTAGGCCAGATAGTCGTCGAGCGCGACCCCGTCGGTGCGGTAGGTGCGTCCGTCCCGGGTGACGACGAGGTCGTAGGCCCACCGCTAGTCGGGCAGGAACACGTGGTAGTTGACGTCGGCCGTCGGCCCGCCCCACGCGACGGTCACGGGGCCGTCGAGGGGCAGCCGGAACGCGACGCGGCTCGGCCGGTCGTCGTACGACGACGGGTACGGGTCGTACACCGGCAGCGTGAAGACGACCGTCACCAGCCCGACGTAGCCGAGCACGTGCCAGCCGTTCATCCCGTGCTTCCAGCGGCGGGCCGACCGCAACGAGGCGACGAGCAGCCCCGCGGTGACGACGGCGAGGGCGATGGGCGCCCCGTACCAGATCCAGAGCGCGATCCGGCCCGGGCGTGCCCACAGCGTCAGCATCAGCAGGGCGTGCAGCACGACGACGCCGCCGGCGACGCGCACCCAGCCGTCGAGCACCCGCCGCTCGGCGGGGTCGATCCGCGGAAACGGCCGCAGGGGCCGCCGCGGCCGCCACGAGGGTTCATACATCGAGATCACGCGGGATCATCCGGTGCCGTCGAAGGGACCGAAGCGGCAGTCGTCGACTACGCAGCCGGGTCGCAGGTCCCTCATGACCGCTGATGCGCTTCTTCGCGGGACCACGGCGCCGACGAGCGGTACTTTCGCTCGGACCACATCGCGTCGAGCTCGCGAACGACCGCGTCCATGTCGTCGCCGCGCGTCAGCTCGTCGAGATGATCGCTGACGAGCTGGTTCAGCGTCGTTCCTCGCGCGGCCGCGATGCGGCGAGCCTTGGCCACGACGCGATCGTCGATGGACAGGGTGACGTTCATGAAGCACACGCTACGGTTCGGGAGATTGGATGTCAACCGGGTGCGTCGGTGCGGTCTTCAGCCGATCGCGGAGCTCGCCCCGTCGCCGGCGACGGGCGCCGGCGTCGTGGAGGTGCGATACTGATGGGCCATGCGCATCGCGACCTGGAACGTCAACGGCCTGCGCGCCCGCCTCGACTTCATCGCGCACTGGCTGAAGAGCCGCGAGCCCGACGTGGTGGGCCTGCAGGAGCTGAAGACGACCGACGACGAGTTTCCCCACGACGACTTCCGGGCCCTCGGCTACCACGCCGTGGTCCACGGCCAGAAGAGCTGGAACGGCGTGGCGGTGCTCAGCCGCGTGCCGGCCGAGGCGGAGGCGCGGGGGCTGCCCGGCCGCGAGGACGATGGGGCGCGCCTGCTGCAGGTCCGGGTGGCCGGCCTCCACTTCGCCACCGTGTACTGTCCCAACGGCAAGACCCTCGACCATCCCGACTACGCGATGAAGCTCGCCTGGTTCGAGGCGCTGCGCGACTACCTCGCGGGGATCGACCGGAACGCCGCGTTCGTCATCGGCGGCGACTTCAACATCGTCCCCGTTCCCCTCGACGCCTGGGAGGGCGAAGACGCCGACGGCTCCATCTTCTGCACCGTCGAGGAGCGCTCCCGGTACCAGTCCCTCCTCGATCTCGGGCTGACCGACCTGTTCCGCCACCTGTATCCGGACGAGCGGAAGTTCTCGTGGTGGGACTACCGCGGCGGCGCCTTCCACCGTGGCATGGGGCTGCGCATCGACCACCTGCTCGGCACCCCGGCGGTGGCCTCGCGGGTGCGCAGCGTCGAGATCGACCGCGAGTACCGCAAGAAGAAGGACGGCAACATCGCGTCCGACCACGCCCCGGTGTTCGCCGACCTGGACTGACCCGAGGATGCCGGTCGTCGCAACGCCGGGACCGATTGCGACCGGCATGCGGGTAGATCAAGAATCGGATCAGCGGCCCTCGCAGCCCGGGTCGATGCCGTGAGACGGACGAATGGCAGACTGGTTGAACACACCCCTGATCGTGACGGCTTCGCTGGCGGTCATCATTGCCGCCGTGAAGGTCATACGTTGGACCGCAACGGTCGATCTCAGGCTGGATCAGTTCACGGCTTTCGCCAAGGAAGTGCGGGACGACATCAAGCAGATTTTCCTGCGGCTCCCGCCCGTGCCCGTTGTCTCCAGCAGCCCGCTCCACCTTACCGATTTCGGCACCAGGATGGCCGACTTCATGAAAGCGAAGCCGTGGGCATCTGATCTCGCACCATCCTTGCGTGCCGAAGTTGCCGGGAAACGTGCATTCGAAGTCGACGAATTCAGCCGCAGCCACGTGCAGACGCGCCTGAACGACGATCTGAAAGAACGCGTCGCTGCCTGCGCCTACGAGTTCGGAGTCGATCGGGACGACGTGCTGAAAGTGCTGCAGGTTGTGCTCCGCGACGAACTGCTCCGCGACATCTGAGCGCCCGGGCTTCGATTCCGGTCGCCGTCGTCAGGGCGTTCGACGGCCCTCCCGCGCACCATGATCACGTCGTCCGGCTGCACCGGATGGTCCTCGGTGACCGCGCGCGGGACCAGCCGCCCGTCGACCATGCGCTGGATCTGCAGTTCGTCGGGGGAGCCGCCGTCGGCGTATCCGCCCGCGGCGGCGACGGCCCGCCCGACGGTCATGCCCGCCGACCAGTCGTAGCGTCCGGGCGACTCGACCAGGCCGAAGACGCTGAACGTCGATTCCCGGGTGGCTTGCTGCGTGGACTCCGACGCGAGCCCGGTCGCGCTCGGGAAGGCGGTGGCGACCGGCAGGAGCCCGAGCAGGAGAGCGGCGCCGATGACGATCGACGCCACTCCCGGTCGCGTGATGCCGCCGTGCATTCTGCTCCGTTCCGCGGCTACGGCAGCCCCAGCGTCAGGACGGTGTTGGTGGCGACCACCGTCACGTACTGCCGGCCGTCGATCTGGTACGTCATCGGGCTCGCCCGGATCGGCCGCGGGGCGTCGTGGCGGAGCAGGATCTCGCCGGTGGCCGCGTCGAGGGCGTAGAACCCGCCGTCCTCGACCCCCTGGAACACGAGGCCGCCGGCCGTCACCATGTTGCCGCTGGCCCCGATGGCGCTCTGCGCGGGCAGGATGGTCTGCCACGTCTGCTCGCCGGTGACGGGGTCGTAGGCCGACACGGTGACCTCGGGCGGGAACGCCTCGGTGAGGCGGTCGAGGCTCGACAGGCTCTCGGTGTGGCCGCGCGAGTCGGGCCCCGGCTCGAGGGTGTCGCCGACGGGGTTGACGACGAGCGCGATCGCCCCGTTCTTGCCGGTGACGTAGACGAGGCCGGTGGCGGGGCTGAACGACGGGGCCCCGAAGCTCGACCCGCCGTGGGGGACGATGACCTCCCTGCTGATCCAGTAGGGGCTGTAGAGCTGGCTCGACCGGGCCATCAGCTCGGGGTCGTCGACCTCGACGAAGGTGGCGCAGAGGGGCGTCATCGGCACGCCGGCCGCGTTGTAGGGAATCGGCTGGGTTGGCCAGACCTGCTCGCCGGGGACGTCGGTCTCGGTCGGCACCACCGTCTCGACCATCGGGTGCAGGGGCTCGCCGGTCTCCCGGTCCCACAGGTAGAAGAGGCAGTTCTTGCCGGCGGCGGCGACGCCCCGGATGGTCTCGCCGTCCTCGCCCGTCACGTCGAAGAGCACCGGCCCCGTCACGTGGTCCCAGTCCCAGAGGTCGTGGTGCACGGCCTGGTAGTACCAGCGCAGGGCGCCGGTCTCGAGGTCGAGGGCGATGGTGGCGTTGGTGAACAGGTTGATGCCGGCCCGCGCCGACCCGTCGTAGTCGGGCGACGGGTTGCCGGCGTTGACGTAGACCAGGCCGAGGTCGGCGTCGACGGCGGGCTGGGTCCAGATGCCCCCGCCGGCCCGCGCGCCGTAGCCCCAGGTGTCGCGCGCGATCTCCCAGCCCTCGTCCTGCGGGCCCTGGGGAATCGTGTTGAAGACCCACCGGATGGCCCCGGTGTCGGCGTCGGTGGCGATGACCAGCCCGCCGGGGATGTGCCCCTCCGACAGCGCCGCCGCCACGTACAGGGTGCCGTCGTGGTGGGCGGGCGGGGTGGTGATGCGGTAGCCGATCTGGACGGGGTCGAGGGTGGGCGGGAAGTCGTCGGGGTACTTCAGTTGCAGGGCGTTGCTGACGACGGGCAGCACGCCCCCGTCGCCGAACGACTCCACCGCGGCCCCGGTGCCGGCGTCCCGCGCGTAGAGGTCGGCGCCGCGGTAGGCGTAGATGTTGCCGCCCGCGAAGGTGGGGCCGCGCACCGGGCTGCCCCCGGGCGACCCCGCGTCGAGGGGCGACGACCACAGTTCGGTCCCGGTCGCGGCGTCGAGGGCGAAGAGGGTCGAGCGCGAGTGCAGGTACATCACGCCGTCGACGACCAGCGGCGTGGCCTGGGTGATGTTGTCGGCCGGCCCCGCCACCCACGTCCACCGCTCGACGAGCCCGCCGACGGTCGAGGCGTCGATCTCGTCGAGGGGGGCGAACCGGTTGTTGTCGAGGTTGAGGTTCTGGCTCGACCAGTCGAGGGACGGCGCCTGCGCCGAGGCAGGCGCGGGGCTGCCGGCCGCGCCTGCGAGCACGAGCAGAGCGGTGAGATAGCTTGCGAGTTTCACCCTTCCTCCTGTAACAGCCGAGAATCCCGGCTCCGCCCGACGATTCCGGCGCCGCAAGCAGGTGCCCCGGGCGCCGTCGAAGCCCTACGGATGGTCAGATCGGCCTTGGATGCCTGCCATCGCCGGTCCTGCTCACTACGTCTCCGTCAGGCATCGCGGCGTCTCGCCGCGCTGTCGCTTGCGGCGGTACTCCGGCCGGCGTCGCTTCGCCGCAGGACCGGTCGTTCGGCGGCCCGATGGTTCCGCATCGTTCACTGCGTGGCGGCCGCTTCCTCGGCCCGGGCGCCGCTCAGCGAGTTGGGAACGGCCCAGTTGCCCTCGTGGCAGGCGTACTCGTACTGCTGGTAGGCGTCGTCGCGTTTGTAGGGGAAGGCGACGGTCCACGGCTCGGCGTAGGTCTCGGGGTCGTCGACGGTGAGCGTGTAGTTCAGGGTGTCGGCGTCGGCGAAGGTGAAGCGCTCGACCATCCGCCGGCCCTCGTGCTGGGGCGCGCGCGAGCCGGGGGCCCGCATGTTGCCGACGGCCTTGAAGTTGGCCGACTCGACGACGAGGGTGTTGCCCTCCCAGCGGCCTCGGGGGTCGCCCTCCCACTGGGTGATCTTGGCGTCGACGTGGTCACCGCCCTCGAGGGGGATGATGCGCGCGTTGTGGATCATCTCGCTGTGGATGATGATGTGGTCCTCGTTCTGCACGATCAGCTTGCCGTTGTTGTAGGCGGTCGGCATCATCATGCCGAAGACCCCCCGCGACAGGCAGCGGTCGCCCGACTCCATGTTCGCGGCCTGATCGTGCAGGTGGTCGCGGTAGTAGCGCACGCTCTCCTGCGCCCGGGGCGTCAGGTCCGGCCTCCGGCCGTCCGGGGGATGGACGATGAGGGCCGGGGCCTCGCCCGCCACCGGCTCCTTCCAGAACCAGTCGAACCAGTAGTTGGCGTAGGCGCCGACCCCGCGGCTGTTCTCGTGGCCCTCCCACTCGACCGCCTTGGCCCGGTCCGACCGCGCCGTGAACAGCTCGAGGCGCTCTTCCGCCGTCAGGTCCCGGCCCACCAGGTCGGGCGACAGCTCCAGGGGCACGTGCGACGAGCCCACGTTGTTCCACATGCCGTTGATGTCGGGGTGCCCGTTCGCGAGCCTCGGGGGCTCCCAGTCCTGTCCGGACGAAACCGCGGGCGCGCCGGCGGTCACCGCCAACGCGAGCAGCGAGGCGCAAGTGAGAATCTTCATCTGGACCTTCCTTTCCGAGTGTCGCCCCATTGTACGGCAATGCGGCAGCGGGGACGCCGGGCCTCGGAACGCGATGCGCTCGACGCCGTCGACCCGGTCGAAGTGCGTGTCGTTGCTCAAGAGCGGGAGCGCGTGCTGGCGGGCGAGCGCGGCGATCCAGATGTCGTTCGACGGAATGGGTTGCCGGAGGGCTCATGCGATCTCTTCGGACTCCAGCTTCTCGAACTCCTCCTCGATGATGGCGTTGACCCGGCGGTGCTCGCTCGACAGATCGGCCAGCCCGCCGAAGCCGGCCATCCAGGGAGCCTCCTGTTCTCCCGCGTTCTCACGGGCGCGGCGTCGGAGCCCCTCGTGGAGCGCGTCGATGAAGAACTGCTGCAGGGTCGTGCCGCGGGCGGCGACGAGCGCCTTCGCCTGCCGGAAGGTAGCGTCGGGCAACTCGATGGCGATCTTCATGTGTGGCATGTCCTCGACCGTCGTGGGCTGCGCCGGCGGCGCCGACATCCTGCTCTGCGCTTCGGATCGGACGCCCGCGCCCGGGCAGGCCCGCCAGGCTGACCGGCGAGCCTCATCGCAGTCGCCGGGTCAACCGGTCGTAGACGTCGCCCCGCCGCCCGACCACCACGATCAGCACCAGCAGCACGCGGTCGCGAACCTGGTAGCACACGCGCCAATCGCCGACGCGAACCCGCCAGATGTCCTTGTGCCTGCAAGCCTGACGGCATCGGGAGGGCGGGCGTCGGCTGCCAGCTTCGACACACGCGCCAGGATCCGACGCCTGACGGCGCGATCGGCGATCTGGCGCAGGTCCCGCTCGGCTCGCCTCGTGAACTCGACCCCATGGTTCAACGATCGAGCTCCGCCTTGAGGCGCTCGAGGCTGACGCCCCCGTTCACGTCGTAGTCTTCGATGGCCTCCAGCGCCTCGACGAGGTCGAGGCGATCCTCCAGCCTTTCGAGGAACGCCGCGTCGTCCACCGGCACCAGGGCCGCGACCGGCTTGTCATGCCGCGTGATGATCATGCGTTCCTTGCCGTACTGGACCTTGCCGATCAACTCCGCAAGGTCCTTCCGGACCGTCGCCATGCTCAAGGCATCCATGTCACTTTCCAAGAACGTACAAATGCCAAACAAATGTACTGTTCGCGCTGCCATCGGTTCAGTCGTCGGCCGCGGTCGTCCCGGCGGGTGCGGAAGGCTCGGCAATAGTCGGGGGCGAGGTGCGCTCGACCGGAGCCGGGGGCTCGGCGGGGGACGGCGGAGGCGGCGGCTCCGGTGCGGGCGGCCTCGACGCGGTGGCGGTGGCCGACGGTGCGGGCGTCGGCGCGACCGGCTCTGCAGGCGTATCCATGAGGCCGCCCCGGCCGTCGTTCTGCCGCTGATAGAGGTACGACGCGGCCAGGAGGAGCAGCCCCAGCACCACGCTGCTGGCGATGCGGTAGACCGAGTCGAGCTGCGAGAAGTCGACGAGGAACACCTTGAGGACGGTGGCGCCGAAGACCACGATGGCGAGGTAGCGGACGGGGGCGTACCGCCGCCGGATGCCGGCCGCGGTAAGGGCCGCGGCATAGGCGGCCCAGGTCGCCGACAGCATCATCTGCATGGCGAGCTCCGCGTTGGCGGCGATGCCCTGCCGCAGCTCCCAGAACGCGCGGATCTCCATCGACAGCGTGAACAGCAGCAGCCCGTTGGCGCCGACCACGGCGGCCGCGAGAGCCGGTTCGCGGTGGGAGACGTCGCGGTCGTCCTCGCGCCGGTGCAGCCACGCGACGAGGGCCAGCACGCCGACGACGAAGAGGCCGAGAAGGGCGCGCCGGTTGACGAGAACG
>JAJEEA010000062.1 GCA_022821235.1 Vicinamibacteria bacterium | reverse complement strand
CGGCGGCGGCCAGCGCGCCGTCGCCCCGGCCGGTGGCGCCGTGGCAGGCGCCGCAGTGGACCGCGTAGGCGGCGGCGCCCGCGGCCACCGACTCGGGGGTGGCCGCCACCGGGTTGGCCGGCGTTCGCGACTCGGGAGGGGCGGCGGGACGGGGATCGGGGGCGGCGGGACGGGCCGGCGCGGCGGCGGACAGGGTGCGCAGCAGCGCCGCGGTGTCCTCGCGGACGTAGCGGTCGCCGGCGATGCCGTCGGCGTAGACGGCGAGGTCGGCCGGGGTCTGGCCGCGCCGGTTCTCGGCGCCGACGTCAGCGCCGTGGTCCGCGAGCAGCTCGATGACGCGGTTCATGCCGTGCGCGGCGGCGGCGTGAAGGGCGGTGTCGCCGTCGTCGGCGGCGGCGTTGATCCGCCCGCCCAAGGCGAGGACCGCGGCCACCGCCTCCACCGTCCGCCGCTCCTCGGCGGCCGGGATCATCGATCCGAGGACGGCCGATTCGACCGGGTTGTACGACGAGAAGTCGCGCCGGTCGCGGATGAACGCGCTGCCGCCGCCGCGGTTGTACCCGAGCCCCGCCGCGGCCATCAGCGGGGTGGCGCCGTCGCGGCTCCGCGCGCGGGGGTCCGCGCCGGCGTCGGCGAGCACCTCCATCATCTCCGTCTCCAGGAAGTGCGCGGCGAGCCAGAAGGGGGTCGCGCCGACCCAGCGGTCCATGAACGCGAAGTCGTGGCTCCAGCGCCGCACCGGCGTGCCCTTGACGAGGCGCGGGTCCGGGTCGGCACCGTGGGCGAGCAGGGCGCGCACGAGCGGCACGCCGGCGCCGGAGTCGTCGTTCGGGACGCCGCGGTCGCGCAGGGTGCCGCGCAGCACCGCCGCGTGCAACGCGGTGTAGCCCAGTGGGGCGGCGTTGGCGTCGGCCTCGGCGCGGCGGAGCAGCGCCGCGAGCGATCCGTGGCCGCCGTGGGCGGCGACGACGAGGGCGGGGTTGCCGTCGGCGCCCGCGTCGTTCGCGTCGGCCCCGGCCGCCAGCAGCAGGCGGGCCGATTCGACGTCGCCGGAGCGGGCCGCGAACAACATCGCGGTGCCGCCGCCCTCGACCACCTCTTCGAGGGCGATGCCCCGCGAAGCCGACCCGGCCGACCGGCTGCCCCCCATGTTGTAGACGCGCCGCCGGGTGACGGTGCGGGCGCCGATGTCGGCCCCGTGGTCGAGGAGCACGCGCGTGACCGCCGGCCGCCGGTTGGCGACCGCCCACATCAGGGCGGTCTGGCCGCGCGTCCCCTCGGCCGCGTTCACCCGGGCCCCCCGCGCCAGCAGGGCGTCAACCGCCCGGACGCCGCCCGCGCGCGCCGCCGCCATCAGCGCCGTCTCTCCGCTCGGGAGGGCCGCGTTGGCGTCGGCCCCAGCCGCCAGCAGCCGCTCGACGAGGGCGCCGTGGCCCCGCCGGCAGGCCATGAGCAGCGGCGTCATCCCGAGGTCGTTGGCCGCGTTCGCGTCGGCACCGGCCCCGATCAGCAGGTCGGCCGCGGCCACGTCCTCATGGTGCACGGCCCAGTGGAGCGCGGTCGCGCCGTCCGGCTGCCGCACGTTTACGTCGACCGGTCCGGCCAGCCGGGCGCGCAGCTCGGCCGCGTCGCCGTTCCGCACCGCCGTGATCAGCGAAGACACGGTTGGTGCAACGGCCGGCTGGGCGAGGGCGACAGCGGAAGCGCAGCAGCACGCCGCCGCCAGCAGGAGCCTCGAGCCAGACCGCCACATGTACCGGCAGCACTCGGCAAGGATCTTCTCATCGACCCCATGTGCACCAACGCGACCTGGGTGAAGCACTGATCTCTACTCCGTGTCCGCACCGTTCCCTGGCGCAGACTCCTGGGTCGATGTACGCAGCACCGGTTCGGCGACACGCTCGCCGTCAGATCGCTCGATTCCGGTTCCGGCTATGCCAGCAGACTCCCCAACACCAGTACCACTACCGCCACAAGACCAATGAGGATGAGGCAACCGCAACCCTGCGCCAGACATCCAGGCGCGTCCATGTCCGCGCCGCCCGCACGGCGTCGGCCACCTCCGAAAGTCCTCCGGTAGTAGACGCCGCCGCGCCCCCCACACGTAGGCGCGCCCGCGCGACGACAAGCCGACGCGGGCCCCAGTCACGCCGAACGACGCGCCGATGCCTCTCTTCGACAGGTTGAACCGGAACGGTCCCGCGCGAAACGACTTCCTGAGATAGAAGCCCACGTCCTGACTTCTTGGGTGGTTGCCGCCGATGCTGGCGGCGCCATCCTACAAGTCCAGCCGCCCGGTGCTGTCGTGCAGCCGGTCCACGCGCATCCCCAGCTTCTCGAGCACCGTCACGTGCAGGTTCGCGAGGGGCGTGCCCCCGTCGACCGACCGGCCGCCGCCGGCGCCGCCGGCGAAACGGAGGTGCCGGCCGCCCGCGAGCCGTCCCCCGCCCCCGCCGGCCACCACCAGGGGCAGGTTCCACGGCCGGTGGTCGCCCTCGGCCATGCCCGCGCCGTAGTAGACGATGGCGTGGTCGAGCAGCGACCCCTCGCCGTCGGGGGTCGCGGCGAGCCGGCCGACGTAGTAGGCGAACTGCTCGGCGTGGTGCTTGTTGATGCGGACGAGCTGCTCGCGGCTCGCCGCGCTGCCCTCGTGCGACAGCGGGTGGTGCCCGCCGGGGGCGCCTATCTCGGGATAGGTGCGGCTGCTGAACTCGCGGCCGACCATGAACGTGAGGACCCGGGTGAGGTCGCTCTGCCACGCGAGCACCTGCAGGTCGAACATGAGCCGCGCGTGGTCCGCGAAGCCCGCGGGCACGCCGGACGGCTGGTCGAACGCCGGCAGCTCGCGCGCCGCCTGCGCCTCGGCCCCCTGGATGCGCCGCTCGATGTCGCGCACCGCGTCGAGGTACTCGCCCAGCCGGGCCGCGTCGCTCGGGCCGAGGCCGCGGCTCAGGTCCGCCGCCTTGCCGCGGACCGAGTCGAGGAGGCTGCGGCGGCGCCTGGCCCGCGCCCGTCGCGCGGCGGGGTCGGTGCTGCCGCCGTCGCCGAACATGCGCTCGAACACCACCCGCGGGTTGTGCTCCATCGGCAGCGGAGTGCGCGGCCCCCGCCACGAGATGGTGTGGCTGTAGGTGCAACTGTAGCCGCCGTCGCACGTCCCCGCCCCCTTGTCGCCCGACTCGAGCGACAGCTCGAGCGAGCCGATGGGCGTCTCGCGGCCGATCTCGCGCGCGACGAGCTGGTCGAGGGAGACGTCGGCGAGGAAGTCGTTCCCCTCCTGCCCGAACGGCCGCGGGATGGCCCCGGTGAGGAACTTCGTCGCGCAGCGGCCGTGCACCGCCCCGCTCCGCGCGGTGAGGCCGTTCACGTTCTGGGTCAGGCCGCTCAGCACCGTCACCCGGTCTCGGAACGGCTCGAGGGGGGCGAGGATGGGCGAGAACGCGAACCCCGCGCCGTCGCCGGCCGGCGTCCACTCGTCGAGGACGACCCCGTTGGGGACGTAGACGACGCCGAACCGCGGGACCGGGCGCGCCGCGGTCTGCGCGAGGGCGGTCGCCGCCGGCACCATGCCGTCGAGCAGGGGCAGGGCCACCGCCGCCCCCACCCCGCGCAGCACCGTCCGGCGGGGAATCGCCTTCCTGTTGATGATCATGACTCCGACCTCCGCATCCGGAACGGCGCGCTCTCGACGATGCCCAGGATGAGCGACGACCAGCGGTGGTCGTCCTCGGCCGCCGCACGCACGACGGCGCGGATCACCGGGCGGTCGTGGTGCTCGACGCCGCGCCCCAGGGCATACACGAGGAGCTTCTCGGCCACCGTCTCGACGAACTGCCCGGAACGGTCGAGGAGCACGCGCCGCAGCCCGCCGGGGCCGTCGAACGCCGTGATCCCGTCGGCGAGCACGGCCGAGGCGTCGACGGGGAACCCGGCGTCGCTCGTCCGCCACCGGCCGATGGCGTCGAAGTTCTCGAGGGCGAAGCCCAGCGGGTCCATCGGCGCGTGGCACGCGGCGCAGGCGGGGTTGGCCCGGTGCCGCGCGAGGCGCTCGCGCACCGTGCGCGGCTCGCCCGCCTCGCCCCCGGCGGGCAGGGGCGGGATGTCCGGCG
>JAJEEA010000414.1 GCA_022821235.1 Vicinamibacteria bacterium | reverse complement strand
CCAGTAGAGGACGTCGTCGACGGTGCGGGGCTCGAAGGTCTCCTCGTCGAACGGCTCGATGGCGTCGGCCAGCGCATTGAACGGGTCCGGGAACGCCAGGTAGATCCCGGTGAGGCCCCACATGAGGATGAACAAGAGGGTCCAGATGCCGATCGCGCCGTGCAGGGTCCAGATGAGCCGGCGCCAGTTGGCCCTGAGATCCACGCCCAGCGCCCGGCGCCAGCCGGCGACGCCCGGCCACCAGATCACGGCTCCGGTGACGGCGAGGACCGTCAGCAGGACGGAGCCGATGCCGTTCACCTCCCGGCCGGTATCTCCGAACAGGAGGTTGTCGTGCAGCTCGAGGAGCCACGTCGTGAGCCGGTAGGGCAGCGGCAGCCGGTGGCCGAGGTCCTCGCCGGTGTAGGGGTCGAACAGCATCTGCTGCGCCGAGCCGTCGCGATTGAGCGTGACGGTGACGGCGCGAGCCGGGTCGTCGCGCTCGATGACGCGCGACACGGCCCATCCGGGATACGCGCGCTCCGCCGCCGCCGTGAGCTCGTCCCGGCCGAGTCGCGATTCCGAGACGGTGACGAACCGCGGCTGCGGCTCGAACGTCTGGCGGAGCTCGCTCCGGTAGACGAGGACGCTGCCGCTCACCGAGATGGCGATGACGTACAGCCCCACGGCGATGCCCGACCAGAGGTGGATCTGGAACAGCGCCCGGCGCAGCCGGAACGCCTGCGGCTGCCGGAGCCAGCGAGCCCAGACCGAGGGTGCCGGGTTGGTCAAGGGGGATTGGACGCTGGATGACGGCCCTGTCAACTCGTGCGCGCCGGACGCCGCGTGCACGAGTTCGAGTCGCGACGAACCGGCAGTCCGTGCGGAGCAGACGTGAGCGCCCCACACGGACTACCGCCGAGACGACGTAATTCGCGAGGAGTTTCGCGTCAGCGAAACTCCCAACGCGCCCGCAGGGCGCGCCTTCGCGGAGCGAAACTCCCAACGCGCCCGCAGGGCGCGCGTTCGCGGAGCGAAACTCCCAACGCGCCCGCAGGGCGCGCCTTCGCGGCGCCGACTCCTAGCGCTCGGTCGGATCGCGGCCGTCGCGCGGCGCGCCGGTGCCGGACGAGCCCATGAAGAACTTGCTGCCGTCCTCGAACGTCACGTCGCGGCCGTTGGCGCGGGCGCTGCGGTCCTTGCTCTGGTAGCCGTCGACGACGATCATCGTGCCGGGGAGAATGGAGTCGCGGGTCAGCCCGCGTCGCAGCAGCGTGTTGGGCGTGCCGCCCTCGACCATCCAGACCTGCGTGCCGCCGTCGTCGGTCGTCACCTCCATGTGAATCCACGTGTGGGGGTTCACCCACTCCACGCGCACCACCGGCCCCCGCAGCACGACGGGGCGGTTGGGGTCGAACTCGGCGCCGAAGGCGTGATGGGCCTGCGCCGGCACGCCGCCCGTCAGCACGAGTCCGGCCAGCACGAGCGTGGTGGCGATACCGATTCCGAACCAGACACGGGTCTGCTTGCGCATCGTTTTTCTCCTGACTGTCGAATCCGGGCTCCCGGTTCCAGCCGGCTCGCCCGGAGAGCGTCGCTCGTGGCTCCGCTCGCCGCCCGAATCACCTGCCAGACGCCTGCACCGCCCTGACGGCGCAGACTCCTAACGAGTGGGGTTCACGACGCCCTCCGGGTTCTCGCCCCGGAAGTCCGCCTCCAGCAGGCGGGCGCCCTTCATGATGCCCTCGAGCGCGTAGTTGGCCTCGTGGCAGGCGTACTCGAACACCTTGTTGTCGCTCCGCGGCCAGGCGTACTCGCCGGTGAACGGCGCCGTCCACACCGTCGGGTCCTCGACCGTGAAGGTGTAGACGAGGGTGTCGGCGTCCTCCAGACGGAAGCGCTCGGTCACCTTCATGTTGCCGCTCCCCTGGCGGAACGCGGGCCGGTCGACGAAGTTGGTGGTCTCGACGACGAGGGTGTCGTCCTCCCACCAGCCGATCAAGTCGCCCAGCCACTTCCTGATCTCGGGCGGATCGTGCTCGGCGTTCATGCGGACGATGCGGGCGTCGTGGACCATCTCGATCAGGATGACGATGGTGTCCTCGCCCTGCACGATGCGCTTGTGGTTGTTGTAGAGGGCGGGCAGCATCGGCGGGCCCGACGTCGAGCCGAAGCTGAGGATGCACCGTTCGGCGTAGGGCCGCTGCTCCATGTTGTCGTAGGGGCCGGGGGCGTCGAGGCCCGCCTCGAGCCAGTACGCGGTCCCGTCGTTCTGCGCGCGCCGCGGCGGGCCGGCCGCCGCGGCCGCCCTCAGCGCCGCCTGCCGTTCCTCGGTCATCGGCGGGAAACGGCCGTTCGGGGGGTCGACGAGAATCGACGTCCGCCACTCGCCGTCGATCCGGTAGGCGCCGGTGCCGCGGTCGATCCAGAACGAGTTGTAGCCGCCGACGTTGCCGGCGGCGCCCCGCGACCCGTCGCCGCCCTCGGGCGGCGCCCCGCGGTTGGGGTCGCTGGGAGCGTTGCGCTCGGCCATGCGCTGCGCTTCCGCCGCCGCGATGGCCGCCGCCTCCTCGTCGGTCAGCGACATCGTCTCTCCGAGCTCGACGGGCCGCTGCATGGGCGTCAGCGTCGACACGTCGTAGGTGCCCGACAGGTCCGGACGGCCGCTCGGGGTCCGGGGAATGTCGCCGCTCTGCGCCGCCGCCGGCAGGGACGTCAGGCCTACCACCGCGAGCACGCCGAGACCGACTGCGATTCGAGTACCCATCTTCTCAACCTCCCGATAATCGTCACCGCTTCGGCGTTCGACCCGATCGATCCTCCGACCGTCCCGCCGATACGTGCATTGCACCGTACAGGAACTCGCGCCGGTGAACTCTCGGCCCGACGCCAAGCCGCCGGCTCGCCCGCCAATCGTCGCCTGCGGCTCCGCTTGGCGCCCAGCCAAACCGCCAGGAGTCCGCCCCGTTCTAAGGCGACTCCTCGCCCGCCCGCCGTCGCCTGCGGCTCCGCTGACCGCCCCAACCAAACCGCCAGGAGTCCCGCCCCGTTCTAAGGCGACTCCTCGCCCGCCCGTCGTCGCCTGCGGCTCCGCTGACCGCCCAACCAACCCCTGCCAGGAGTCCGCGCCGTTCTACGGCGACTCCTCGCCCGCCAACCACGGCGCAGACTCCTAGCGCGGCAGCGGCTCGCGGCGCCACTCGCCGAACAGCAGCTCCTCGACGAACTCGACGCAGCGGAAGTCCATGAGCCGGGCGTTCTCCTCGATGCGGCGGTAGATCGGCATCTTGATGGTGAACGGCTCGGTCAGCACCACCGGGTCCTCGATCGTCGCCTCGTAGTCGATGTGGTTCGGCCCCAGCATGGTGTAGCGCTCCACCACGCGGAGCTGGTTGCTGTGGTGGCTGCCCGCCCGGTCGAACCAGGTGCCGTCGTGGAGCCCGGTCACCTCGACGACCAGCGTGTCCCCCTCCCAGTGCCCGACCGACCATCCCATCCACGAGTCGATCTGCGAGGGCCCGGGGTCGTCCAGGTAGATGTCGCGCACGGCCCCCGCGAACTGGTACGCGATGAAGAAGTCCTCCTCGCTCTGGACGATCTGGAACGGCATGGGGAGGTAGGTGGCGCGCGGGACCCCCGGCAGGTAGCACTTGACCTCGGGGTCGCGGTCGATCCAGTTGGCGCGGTTCTCCTCCTTGAGGGCGCGCGCCTCCTCGGTGTAGGGAATCCGGCCGCCGCCGACGATGACGCCGAGGCTCCCCGGCACCGCGCCGACCGCCCCGAGGCGCAGCGTGGGTATCGCGGGCACGGGGTTCACGGGCCCCGGGCGCATCTGCATCGAGTGCCGGGCCATGTGCGGCTCTAGGTCGTAGTTGGCCTCGTTCAGCACCTGCCAGATGCCGTTCATGTCGGGAAGGCCGTTCGAGAGCCGCGGTATGCCGTCCTGCGCCTGAACCGGCGCCGCCGCGCCGAACAGTCCCAGGGCCACCGTCAGTGCAACGGACGTCGTCTTCATCTAGTCACCACTCCAGGAAACGCCGCGGCCCGCCGGGCGCGGCGAGAGTCATGCGGCACGCGCTATTCTAACCGGCTCCCGCGGCAACGATACAGCGTCGTCTCGCGCGGTCCGGGGCCGACTAGCGCGTCAGGGGGATCCGGAGCGACTGCCCGGGATGGATGAGGGACGAGCGAAGGCCGTTCGCGCGGCGCAGGGCGGCCGTGGTCGCCCCGTAGAGGCGGGCGATGCGGTCGAGGCTGTCGCCGCGCCGAACCACGTGCAGGGTGACCGCGTCCGCGACCGCGGGGCGCGCTCCGGGGACCCGGAGCGACTGACCCGGATGGATGAGAGACGACCGGAGGCCGTTCGCACGGCGCAGCCCCTCGACCGTCGCCCCGTAGCGGCAGGCGATGAGATCGAGACTGTCGCCGCGCCGAACCACGTGGACGGCCGCCGCTTCCGTCGCCGGGGCCTCGCCGCTCCCGCTGGCGGCCCGTGCCCTCTCTCCGCTCCCGCCGGGGGTCCGCGCCACATCCCGGCTCCCGCCGGCGGCCCGAGCCGTCGCCGCGCTCCCGCTCGCGGCCCGTGCTGCCTCTCCGCTCTCACCGGCGCTCCGCGCCGCCAACCCGCTCCCGCCGGCGGCCCGAGCCGTCTCCGAGCTTCCGGCGGCGCCCCCGGCCGTCAACGCTCTCACGTAGGCCGCGTAGGGCTTCGGGTACACCGCCACGTGGTAGTGCGGCGGGCGGCGCTCGCGCGTCGCCTCGAGCACGCCCCGCGCCTCCAGCGACAGCAGCACCGCCTCCAGCCAGCCGCGGCAGCGCCCGGCGGGGCGGCGGAGGTCGATGGCCATGCCGGTGGGATGGACGGACCGGTCGGAGGCGTTGCGGGGCTGATGGGACAGCGGCCGGGTCAGGCTCGTGACCACCAGCCGCTCGCCGCAGGCCCGGCGGTACTGGGACGACAGCCGCTCGACGAAGAGCCGCACCTCGGGGCGGGCGAACGGGAACGACACGTCGACGAGGGTGTAGTCCCGGTTCCCCGCGAGGTGCACGAGCAGGCCGGCGTCCACGAACCGGCGCAACTGCGCGGCGCCCGTCAAGTGGGTGAAGTCATGCCCCCGGGCCTGGGCGACCTGGCGGTCGAGCGACGCGCTGCTGCCCCGCAGGCTCTGGGCCGAGGTGCCCGAGGCGCCGCCCAGCAGCAAGCCGGCCGCCAGGAGCCGGGTCAGGAACCGGCGCCGGCGCGACGCGCCGGCGGTCCCCTCGCTGCGCGCCGCCGGCGCACGCAGGCCGGCCGTTCGAACCGGGAACGCCACCAGAGCCATACCCGCGATTTCGGCCAACCGGTCGACGGACTTTAGCCTCCTGGTCGGCCGCGAGCAACGGCGGCCGGCGGGCCGTCACGATTCGGAGCGGCCGGTCAGGGACGCCGGTCAGGGCGCCACGAACGAGCGCACGACCACGATGACCCCCGCCGTCGCCGCCACCGCGAGGACCGCGGGCCGGGTGCAGCCCCGGTCGAGCCGGCTCGCGAGGCGGCGCGACACCAGGAAGCCGAGCAACGCGCCCGGCAGCATGAACACGGTGAGGCGGAGCTCCGGCCCTCCGAAGCGACCCGCCGGGACCAGCGCCGCGATCGAGATGATGGTGCCGACGAAGAAGAGGCTCGACAGGGTGCCCCGGAACCTCTCGCCGGAGGCGTGCTGATAGAGCAGCGCAATGGGCGGCCCCCCGATCGCGGCCACCGTGCCCATCAGGCCCGACAGCACGCCGCCCGCCAGCAGGGTCGACGGGCGCGGACGGACGTGCACGCCGGAGACGCTGATCAGCACGCCCAGGATCACCATCGCCCCGAACACCCGGCTCAACTGGTTCTGCGGCAGGATCGCCAGCACCGCCGCGGCCGGGAGCGTCCCCACGACCCGCCCCGCCAGCGCCCAGCCCACCCCGCCGAGGTCGATGCCGCGGCGCTCGCGCACCGTCAGCATCAGGGTGAACACCATGGTCGACGCGAGCACGGGTCCGGGAACGAGCCGCGGATCGATCAGGATGAGGATCGGGGTGCCCAGAATGCCCATGCCGTAGCCGACGGCCCCCTGCAGGGTGAATCCGGCCACGCTGCACAACACGATGACGGCGAGATCGAGGGAGGACATGACGCGTCACGGCCACTGTGCGCCGACACTGGTCGTTTCGCGACGAGGAGGATCACCAACCGGGTGCGGGCAACTGTAGAGCGTACCACGGACGCAGGGCGAGTCGCCGGCAGCGGCGGCAGCGGGGGAGCCTTCGCGCCAGGCCCGCGTCGGGCCGGCCGGAGGCCTCGCGCGACGCGCGATCCGGATCCTGCCTGCCGGGCCGGCCGCGGTTCCCCGACCCGCCGCGCCGATCCGCCGCGCCGGGCGACTCCGCACGGCGGGCACGCCGCTGTTCGCGGCTACTCGATCCTGCGCGCCGGGGGGCGCACGCCAAGAAAGTGAGACGCGGCCCGCAAACCGTACCGCCGAGGCCGGGACGGTGCGTTCCGGAGGGGTTCGCAGCCGAGAACACCGAGAATCGGGAGCCTGACAGCCCAGCGTGGCAGCCATCTCAGGAATCTGACGTGCACCCCGCGCCGGGTCGGTCGCACCGGGCGACTCCGCCGGCGGGTACACTAGAGGGAGTGGAACGCCAGCCCCGATCCGTCGCTACGCCGCGGCCCGCCGCCTCGGTGGTGCTCCTGCGAGACACCCCCGCGGGGCCGGAGATCCTCTACCTGCGCCGCAGCCCCGACCTCAAGTTCATGGGCGGCTACTGGGTGTTCCCCGGCGGGCGCATCGACCCCGGCGACCACCCCCGGGACGGCGGGAGCGACGAGCTGGGCCCGGCGCGGCAGGCGGCGGCGCGGGAGGCCCACGAAGAGGCGGGGGTCAGCGTCGACCCGGCGGCCCTGCGCCCGATATGCCAATGGACGACGCCGGCGACGAGCCCGATCCGGTTCGCCACCTGGTTCTTCGCCGCCGCGGCCGACCCCGCCGCCGTGCGCGTCGACGGCGTCGAGATACACGACCACCGCTGGTGGAGGCCGCCCGACGCGCTGCAGGCGCACCGCGAACAGCGCATCCTGTTCGCGAACCCGACCTTCGCCCTGAGCACGCGCCTGGCCGGCCACGCCACGGTCGCCGAAGCGCTCGCGGCCGTCGACACGTGGCCCCGGGAGCGCTTCCTGGGCCGCCTGCACCCTGCCGACGGCGGGCGGGTCGCCCTCTACGCGGAGGACTGCGGCTACCAGACCGGCGACATCGACTGCGCCGGACCCCGGCACCGCATCTGGATGATCGACGGCGACTGGCGCTACGAGCGGGACTTCTGACCCCGGCAATCTCCCAGCCGCGACAGCGTCCCAGGCCGTCAATCACAAGCCATCGCGATACATCATGACTCCCGTAGCGGCACTACATGCCCCACACGTGAACATCGGCGGCGCCCACGGACTCGCGACGGTGGAACACCTTGTCCTCCCACGCCCCGTCGCGACGGTCGAAGATGACCAGGTGCCCCGCGTCGGCCGCACACCGGTCCATGTACGCCGCGGTCTGCTCCAGTCCGTCACGGATGGTTCGCTCGAGGCCCTTGTGCAGGATCTTGCACTCGATGACGAACCTGGCCGCGGGGCGTCGTTCGGCGTCCGGGGTCGCCGACCGGCCGTCGCGCGGCCATACGACAAGCAGGTCGGTGCGGCCCCGGCCCAGGCCGTACTCCCGTTCGATGCGGCCGCCCCCATTCACGACGCGCTGCAGGAACGCCTGCAGGAGGAGCTGCGGTCCCGCCTCCCGGTAGTCGAATCGCGCGACCCAGTGCTCCGAATGCTCGCGGAAGAACGCCTGGAAGGCGGCCAGCAGCTTGACGAGGTCGAGGTTGCCGCGGGCGTCGACGTACCACTCGGTTTCCTGGACCAGACCCTCCTGTGCCGCCGCCGTGAGCTCGCGCGGGACCACCTCGGCGTAGATCGGGTTGGCGATGCGAAGCGGGGGATCCCGTGCAACCAGCCCCAGGTCGCGGACGTACTCGATGTCGCGGGCCGAGAAATCGCGCTCGTCGCCGCCGCTCAACAGGGGTGCTACAACCCGCCGGACCCGCCCCTCCTGCAGCTTGTCCGCCAACTGGTCCAGGTGCGTCTCGCGTCGCAGGATGATTCGCTCCTGCGCTTCGAGGACGTCGTTCTCGCCAATCGGCCGGCGGTCTCGCGGCTTCCCGCCGCGAAAGCAGGCCTCGTCCGCGAGCGCGTTGACGAGCCACGGTTGACCGCTGGTCTGCTTCCACATCGCGTGCAGGGCGCCCGGCTCGAACGCCTGCCCGGTCTCCGCGGTGTGCTGCTCCAGCAACGCCGCCACGTCGTCCCCCGAGAAGTCGCCCAACCGCAACGACCGCGCCTTCACGTTGAAGGCGCTTCCGCCGGCGATGACCGTCTTCTCCGCACTCGATCGGATGCGGTAGTCCCGCACGTCCCGTACGCCGCACAGAACGACGCTCTGCGGAAAGCCGGTCGGGCGCATGTCGTAGCCGGCGCGAAGCTGGCGCAGCACGGACAGCAGGGTATCGCCCACGAGCGCGTCGATCTCGTCGACGAGCAGGACCAGCGGCTTGGCATCAGCCTGCGCCAGGCGGGTCAGCACTTCCTGGAACGCACCATCGGGTCCGAACCGATCCAGGATGTCGAACCAGACTCCGCCGGCCAACTCGTCCCCAAGGGTCAAGCGGGTTCTGGTCGCGAGCTGGCCCAGAATCGCCCGCATCGCGCGGCCGGGATCCTCGCGTCCCGCCTGGCCCACCTCGACGTTGACGTAGACGCACCGGTAGCCGCCTTGAGCGCCGCTGTTCAGCAAGTCCCGCAGGGCGAGCAGGATCGAGGTCTTGCCCGTCTGCCGCGGCGCATGGAGCACGAAATACCGTTCGGTGCGGACCAGCTCGAGAACATCACCCAAATCCAGGCGGTCGAGAGGCGGAATGCAATAGTGGTTCGCCGCGACGACGGGGCCGGTGGTGTTGAAGAAGCGGGACATGGAGAAACCGTCGAGGCCCTACCAATGGCCCGGCCCGCGCTCGGGTGGGGGCCGAGCCGACCCCGGCCTCGGACCGACCGCTACTCAGGCGCCCGGAAGGCGAGCAGCTCGCCCGAGCGGCCGCCGCCGCTCACGGTGACCACCAGGTACTGCACGCCGCCGAGCTCGTAGGTCATCGGCGAGCCGGTCTGCGGCGCGGGCATGAACAGGGTGCCCACCTCGGCCCCCGTCGCCTTGTCGTAGGCCCGCAGCATGGCGCCGCGCTCGCCCGAGGCGTCGGTGGTGACCTGGGGGTCGCCGGCGACGAGCAGCGTCTTCGTCACCAGGGTGCCGACGCTGCCGGGCTGACCGGTGCGGGGGATGTCGAGCCCCCGCAGCGCCTCGTGGTTCCGGATGTGGTCGGGCGTCTCGCCGTGGGGAATCTGCCAGAGGATCTCGCCCCGGGTCATGTCGATGGCGCTGATGATGCCGTAGGGCGGCTTCAGCATCGGCAGCCCCCGGATGGTGAGCTGGGCGCGCTGCCGCTGCTCCGCCGTCAGGGGCGGGCGGGGCGGCACCGTGAAGCTGGTGCGCCCCCCGCCGGCGGCCGACCCCGCGCCGCCGGTGGTGCGGGGGCCGGTCACCGCGTTCCCCTGGATGTAGGCCATGTCGGACTGCCCCGGGTACGGGGGCACGATGCCCAGCGACCCCAGCGAGCTGTTCGACGACACGTAGAGGACGCCGGTCTCCGGATCGAAGGACCCGCCCGGCCAGTTGGTGCCGCCCCCCTGGGCCGGCGCCATCAGGGTGCCGAGGGGCCCGTCGAGCTCGCTGACCACCGGCGGGGTGAAGATCGGCCCGAGCTTGTAGAACGACACCCGCTCCACCGCCTCGGCCCGCAGCTCGGGCGTGAAGTCGATGAGGTCGTCGAGGGTGACGCCCTGCCGGTCGTAGGCAGGCGGACGCGTCGGGATGGGCTGCGTCGGCGAGTACCACTCGCCGGGAACGTCGCCGGCCGGCACCGGCTGCTCCTCGATGGGCCAGATCGGCTCGCCCGTCTCGCGGTCGAAGACGTACAGGAACACCTGCTTCGTGGGCTGGGCCACCGCCTTGATGGTTTCCCCGTCGATGACCACGTCGAGCAGGATCGGCGCGCAGGGGATGTCGTGGTCCCAGATGCCGTGGTGCACGAGCTGGTAGTGCCAGCGGCGCTCGCCGGTGTACAGGTCGACGGCGACGAGGCTCTCCGCGAACAGGTTGTCGCCGGGCCGGTTGGCCCCGAAGTAGTCGCCGGTCGCCGCCTCCACCGGCAGGTAGACGAGCCCGAGCTCGACGTCGACCGAGATCTGGCCCCACACCCCGGTGTTGCCGGTGTAGACGGCCGAGTCGGCCAGCCACGTCTCGCGCCCGACCTGGCCGGGGCGCGGAATGGTGTGGAAGATCCAGAGCCGCTCGCCGGTGCGCACGTCGTAGCCGCGCACGTAGCCCTTCACGTTGGCCCGGCTCCGCGGGTTGCCGCCGGTGCGGTGGGCGGCGCCGACGATGACCACGTCGCCGGCGACGATGGGGGTGGCGTGCAGCCCGACCTCGCCGGTGACCGGGTCGATCTGCTGATCGTTGTCGCGCTTCAGGTCGACCAGGCCGTCCTGTCCGAACCCGGCGACGCGGCGGCCGGTGGCGGCGTCGAGGGCCACGAGCCGGTAGCCCGGGGTGACGTAGACGACCCGCGGCGGCTCGCCGTCCTCGCCACCGTCCCAGTACGCGAGCCCGCGGCCAGAGAGCTGCCGCGGGGCGGCGGCGCCCCGGGGCCCCTCGTCGAGGCGGTGCATCCACAGCAGCTCGCCGGTCGCGGCGTCGATGGCGACCACCGCCCGGCGCGAGCCCGCCGTGGAGTAGAGCACCCCGTCGACCACGAGCGGCGTCGACTGGAACCGGAACTCCGGCACCGGCCCCAGGTTGTCGGTGCGGAAGCGCCACGCGATCTCCAGGTCCGCGAAGTTGTCCGCGGTGATCTGGTCGAGGGGGGCGTACCGGGTGTGACCGAGGTCGCCGCCGTAGGTCGGCCACTCGCCGCCCACGGCGCCGGTCTGGGCCGACGCCGGCGCGGCGCCCGACAGAAAGATGGCTGCAAGAAGACCCGCGATATCCTTACGCTTGAACATGGCGTCAGTATACGTCCGTCTCCGGCCGCCCGCGGCGAAACGCGGCGTCGCACCGCGCCCGGAGGGCGCCGGCAGACCGGCG
>JAJEEA010000275.1 GCA_022821235.1 Vicinamibacteria bacterium | reverse complement strand
GCGTCGGCGCCCGGGGTCGTCAGGGCGTCACCCGCGGCAGGCGGTTCCGGCGCCCGCACCGGTCCGGGACCGGCCACCGCGTTCGCGGCGCCATCGGGCCGGGCGGCCGAGCGCTGGCTCGCGCGGTCCGCGTCGAGCCCGGCGAAGTGGTCGTCCGGATCGCCGAACGAGAACATCGGCCGGAAGCCGCTGCCGGCCCACTCGACCTGCAGGTCGAAGACGGCGATCAGGAAGGCCGTACCGGCCGTCGCCAACGCCGCGACGATGGCGAGGCCGGCCAGTCCGCGCAGGAGCAGTGTTGTCATGAGTGGCTCCGAAAACACGTTACCACGGCGCCGTCCTCTCCCTCGGAAACCGCAACTACGGCATCGTCAGCAGCGGCTCCAACCCCGCCGGCAGGTGCTGGTCGAACGCGATGAGCAGGGTGGCGTCGGAGACGTGCTGCGCCATCAGGTCGACGAGGTCGACCAGGTTCGTCGTCCCCCCGACCGCCTCGAGGGCGCTCGCGTAGGTCTCGGGGCTCACGGTGTGCGGGCCGAAGAGCTCGCGGCCGAAACCGATCACCGCCGCCTCCTCGTCGCTCAACCCGGTGACCGGCCCACCGGCGCGAACCACCTCGATGACCGCGGGGTCCAGACCGTTCTCGACCGCCGCCGGCTCCGTGAGGGTCCAGGCGTACTGCACGTCGTAGGCTCGCGCGGTGACGAGGACGGCCAGATCGAGCAGCGGCCGCGCGACGTTCGCCTCGAGCGACGCGCGCCCGGCGCCGTGGCCCCGGATCTGTCCGGGCCCCGTGCCCTGGGGCGAGAGGGTGCGGCCGTAGAGGCTGGGGGTGGCCCGCGTCGTCTGGGCCGGGGCGGGCAGCGACGGCAGGCGGCTGCGCGAGCGCGGGTCGACGTCGTCGGGGGGCGTGAACGGCAGCGGCAGGAACTGCGGCCAGCCGGGGGGCATCTGCTGGTTGAACGCGGCCAGCCGGGCCGCGGTGCCGGCGTAGCGCGCCATCAGGTCGACGACGTCTACGAAGTTGGCCTCGCCGAACAGCGTCACCGCGCGCCGATAGGTCTCGGGGCTCAGGCGGTGCGCGCCGAAGATCTCGCGGCCCGCCTGTATGATGACCGCCTCCCGGTCGCCGAGCCCGGACAGCGGCTCGCGGTTCCGCACGACGTCGATGACGTCCGGATCGAGGCCGACCGCCACCGCCTCCATCTCGTGCAGCGACCACTCGAAGGGGCGTCGTGCTCGCGCGCCGTGATGAGGATGGCGAGCTCGAGGAGCGGGCGGCCCACCGGGGAGTCCCAGCGGGCGTTCACGCCGGTGCCCGCGCCCCGTATCGCGGCCGCGGCCGCCGACGGGCCGCCGGCGGGGTCGGGAGCGGGGATGGCGAGCCGGTTGCGGGACTCCGCATTGACGTCGGCGGGGAGCGAGGTCCCGGTCTGTGCGCCCGCGCTCGCCGGGACGAGCGGCGGCACCAGACAGAGGGCCGCGGCGGACATCAGGATGATTGGCAATCTCGTGGTTGGCATCGGTTCGACTCCCGTACCGCCTGACCGGCCGGCGCTCTCACGCCGCGCCACCGGTCCCGGCTGGGTGGAGGCGGTGGCTGCGGCCGCGGCATGCTCCGGTCCATCGGCAGGTGGATCGCGACGTTTCCGCACAACCCGGCGCTCTGAACGGCGGCCGCCGGGTGAACGACCGATCGGCTGGTCCGGCGTCACTCGACCGGCCGCCATGAACTCCTGCACGCGCCGGCCGTTTGCAGGTCTCGCCGACGCACACGTTGCCGGCCGAAATCCACGGCGAGCGAATGCCCTTGCATCGGTACCCCGCTCGAAACGAGACACCGACCGGCCGGCGGGCGCTCGAGCGCCCCTCGTCGGCGCCAGTATACAAGGGCATCCCGCCATACGACGGCATCCCGCGGCGGCGCCGCGCCTGCCGTGCCGCGCCCCGCGCGCTACCCGGCTGCCTGTCGCCGGCGGACCGCGATCGGCGTGGTGTTCGAGACCGCCGACGGGCCGGCCCGCGATCCCGTTGAACGCCCCGCGGCAAGGTGATACTGTGTCGCTGCTATCGGAAGGTGCATTTCTGTGCTCATTGCGCGCACCTGCCGATCAGGGCGGCCTTCTCGCAGCGGCTCGACGAGGGGCGGCCGGAGCGGCAGGCGGCTCGCGCGGGAGGGCGACCGCCGGGATTCGCCGGTTCCGTACGTGGACCGGAACAGTCGGAAGAGGGCGAGACCATGAGAGACGGAAGAGCAGCCCGGCGGCGGTCGGCTTCCCAGGTCGCGGTCTTCGCGGCCGCCATCGCCGTGCTGGCCCTGGCGCCGGCGGCGGCGGCGCAGAGCGGCGCTTCGGGCGACGTCACGTTCACCCGGGACGTCGCGCCCATCCTCTACGAGTCGTGCGTCGTCTGCCACCGGGCCGGCGAGATGGCGCCCATGTCCCTGACGACCTACGCCGAGGTGCGGCCGTGGGCCCGGTCCATCAGGAACCGCGTCGTCGCGCGGGAGATGCCGCCCTGGCACATCGACAAGAACATCGGCATCCAGGACTTCAAGGAGGACATCTCGCTCGCCGACGAGCAGATCGCGACCATCGCGGCCTGGGTCGACGCCGGGGCCCCGATGGGCGACCCCGCCGACCTGCCCGAGATGCCCGAGTTCCCGGACTGGTCCGAGTGGCAGATCGGCCAGCCGGACCTCGTCGTGCGCTATCCCGACTACTTGGTGCCGGCGGAGGGGCCCGACCTGTTCGGCTCGCTCTACGCCCCCTTCGGCCTCGAGGAGGACCGCTACATCAAGGCCATCCAGACCCGGCCCGTGGACGAGCGCTCGCGGCAGGTCGTCCACCACGCGCTCTCCTACGCGGTGGACCCCGACTACGACGACCTGACGAACGACGGCACCCAGGACCAGGGCGTCTTCCTCGTCGAGTACGCCTCGGGCAAGGGCGCCGAGATCTACCCCGAGGACTCGGGCAAGCTGCTGCCCGCCGACATGAAGGCGCGGGCCAGCTATCACCTGCACTCCATCGGCGAGCCCGTCGAGGCCGGCATCGAGCTCGGCATCGTGTTCCACCCGAAGGACGTCGTGCCCCAGTACATCCGCTGGTCGAAGCAGCTTGCGCGGCACAACACCGACCTCGACATCCCGGCCGGCGCCGTGGTCCGGCAGGACGGCTACGAGCGGCTGAAGAACCCCGCGAAGCTGACCGCGTTCCAGCCCCACATGCACATCCTCGGCAAGTACCAGTGCCTGGAGCTGATCTACCCGACCACGCCGATCACGAGCGAGGTCGTGAGCTGCGCCAACTTCGACTACAACTGGCACCTCGTCTACAACTACGCCGACGACGCGGCGCCGCTCGTGCCGGCGGGGACCATCCTGCACACCATAAGCTGGCACGACAACACCGAGGGCAACCGCGCCAATCCCGATCCGACCAACTGGACCGGCAACGGGGGCCGCACCATCGACGAGATGGGCTTCGCCTGGATCGGCTGGTACGACCTGACCCAGGAGGAGTACGAGGAGGAGCTGGCCGCCCGGAAGGCAAGACGGGAGGCCGCGGTCACCGACGACGACGAGTAGGTGCGCCGTCGAAACGGTGACGCCTCCCCCGGGAGGCGCCGACTCACCGGCGGGGTCGGTTGCGGCGGGAGCGGAGGCCGCAGTCGACGCTCTTCGGGCAAACCCGCCCCCCGGCCGGCGGAGAGCGCTGGTTTCCGAGAGCTCTGCCGGGCCGCCGCCCGGTAGAGCTCGATTTCTTGAAGGGACCGACCGCGGTCCCCCCGAGAACGCCGGCGGCAATGACCCCTCGGTGCGGGTGCGCAGGGCCGCGGCAGATTCTTGAGGGGGCCAACCGCGGTGCCCCCGAGAACGCCGGCGGCAATGACCCCTTGGTGCGGGTGCGCAGGGCCGCGGCAGATTCTTGAGGGGGCCAACCGCGGTTCCCCCGAGAACGCCGGCGGCAATGACCCCTCGGTGCGGGTGCGCAGGGCCGCGGCAGACGGGCTTGGCCGAGTGCAGTCGGCAACCTGTCAGCGATTGATGCCCTTGCAGGAAGGTGCTGCCATGACGATGAGTTCCCCCCGGCGTCTCGGAGCGGGCCTGCTCGGGTTGGCGCTGGCGGCGGCGCCCATCGCCGACGCCCAGCCGAACCCCTACAACCTGAAGTACCGCACCGGCCAGACGGTGCAGCCGATCTTCGAGGGTTGGTCGCGGAAGGCCGACGGCGGCTTCACCATGCACTTCGGGTACTTCAACCGCAACTTCGTCGAGGAGGTCCACGTCCCGGTGGGGCCGGACAACCACTTCGACGACCCCGACCTGCCCGACGCCGGACAGCCCACGTTCTTCTACCCGCGCGCACACCGCCGCGTGTTCAGCATCGACGTGCCGAGCGACTTCGGCGACCGGCGGCTGGTCTGGAACCTGACCACGCAGGGCGAGACGTTGCGGGCCATCGGCTGGCTCGAGCCGACGTGGGAGACCGCGGCCCGCGCCGCGGGCGGCCGGCGGCTCAGCCCGGAGGCGGCGAGGAACACCGCGCCCGAGATCGCCGTCGATGGTGCTGCCGTCGTCGCCCTCCAGGACGGCGCCACGCTGGTTGCCCGCGTGACGGACGACGGTCTGCCGGTCGTGCGCGAGCTCGACCCCAACAGGCCCCGCAGGGGCTCGAACGATCCCCCCACGCTGCAGCGCGGCCCCGACGACATCGAGCCGCCGCACAACGTCCCGAGCGTGCCGAACCGCCGCGGCAGCGGCGTGCAGCAGCCCCGCGTCCGCGGCCTCCGCGTGTCCTGGATCGTCTGGCGGGGACCGGCCGGGGTGTCGTTCGAGCCCGCCGCGACCGTCGCCGTCGAGGACGGACAGGCGTCGGTGACGGCGGCGTTCACGGTGCCCGGCGACTACGTGCTCAGGGCCACCGCGAACGACAACCTGCTCACCACCGAGCACGACGTCGCCGTCACCGTCCGGTGAAGCCCGTCTTCTGCAGGTCCCGCTCGGCCTTGGCGTCCCTGGCGACTCGCGACAGCTCTACGAAGTCCCTGGACTTGCCGGATGGCTCCACCGAACCATGGACCGGTTCCAGGCGTTCGGACACCGGTTTCGGGCGTACGCGCGGCGATGGTGTGATGGTGGCTTTCTTCAACGCGGGATCCTCACATGATCCGGGCTTGGATCGATGATACGTGAACTGGGGCTTGGCATCGGGCGCAACCTCCGAAGCTGAAGGAGCACATCCATGAACCGATATGCGCACGCAGCCGCTGCCGTTCGGCTGGGCCTTCTGTTGCTGGCCACGACGGCACTGGCGCCGACCGCCCTCCACGCGCAGGCGCCGGCCGACGACTTCGTGCCGGTCACCGACGCCATGCTCCAGGACCCGGCGCCCGAGGACTGGCCGATGTGGCGTCGCACCCTCGACGGCTGGGGGTACAGCCCGCTCGACCAGATCGACCGCGGCAACGTCGGCGACCTCCGCATGGTCTGGTCGCGCGGCCTCGCCCCCGGCAGCAACCAGGGGACGCCGCTGGTCTACCGCGGCGTGATGTACATGCCGAACCCCGGCGACGTCATCCAGGCCCTCGACGCCGTCACCGGCGACCTGCGCTGGGAGCACCGGCGCGACCTCCCGGACGATGTCTCGGACCACGTGTCGGGGCTGTCGCGCACCAACCGGAACGTCGCCATCCACGACCGGTTCATCATCGACACCAGCGTCGACGACTATGTCTTCGCCCTCGATGCCGCGACCGGCGAGCCGGCGTGGGAGACGGAGATCCTCGACTACCGTACGCTGCCGGCCCACCAGTCGTCGGGGCCGATCGTCGCCGGCGGGAAGGTCGTGTCGGGCCGCGGCTGCATGCCCGAGGCGGGTCCGAACGCGTGCGTCGTCACCGCCCACGACGCGGCGACGGGCGCGGAGCTGTGGAGGACGCGACTGATTCCCGCCCCCGGCGAGCCGGGCGACGAGACCTGGGGCGGAGTGCCGTTCGAGGAGCGGCGCCACGTCGGCGCGTGGATGGTGCCGAGCTACGACCCCGAGCTGAACCTCGTCTACATCGGCACGTCGGTCACCTCGCCGGCCCCCAAGTTCCTGATCGGCGGGGTCGAGAACACCCACCTCTACCACAACTCGACCCTCGCGCTCGACGCCGACACCGGCGAGATCGTCTGGTACTACCAGCATCTCAACGATCACTGGGACCTCGACCACCCCTTCGAGCGGCTCCTCGTCGACACCGCGGTGGCGCCCGACCCGGCCGCCGTGACCTGGATCAACCCGCGCCTGCAGCCGGGCGAGCGGCGCCGGGTGGTGACCGGCATCCCCGGCAAGACCGGCGTCGTCTACACCCTCGACCGCGAGACCGGCGAGTTCCTGTGGGCGCGGCCAACCGTCGCCCAGACCGTCATCAGCGCCATCGACGGCGCCACCGGGGCGGTGACCGAGAACGCCGAGGTGGTGTTCAGGAGCGAAGGACAGGAGGTGATGGCGTGCCCCACCTGGAACGGCGGCAAGGACTGGGAGGCGGGCGCCTACAGCCCCCTGACCAACCTGATGTACATGCCCCTGCGCCATACGTGCGGCCGCATGTTGGCGACGGCCGGCGTCGGCTGGTACGCCCTGACGGTGCGGACCGAGGTGACGCGGGGCGAGGAGCACCTCGGCACCATCGAGGCCATCTCCGCCGAGACCGGCGAGACCGTCTGGACCCACGACCAGCCCGCGTTCACGATGTCGCTCGTCGCCACCGGCGGCGGCCTCGTCTTCGGCGGCGACGCCAACGGCCGCTTCAAGGCCCTCGACCACGAGACCGGCGAGGTGCTTTGGGAGATCAACCTCGGCTCGCCGGTCACCGGCTTCCCCGTCACCTACGCCGCCGGCGGCCGCCAGTACGTCGCGGTGAGCACCGGCCGCTCGCTGAACACGAGCGGGCTGCGGCGGCTGACGCCCGACCTGCGCCCGAGCGACGGCAACACGCTGTTCGTGTTCGCCCTGCCTGACAGCCAATAGTGGTCCGTCAGCGTCCGAGCCCGTTCGGAATAATTCCCGTAAGATGCTGACTGGCAATAGGTTGAACGCCGTCGAGGCCGGCGTGGCGCCGGCCACCGGCAATGCCCGGCTGTCCGCCCTCAGAGGCGTCATCGAGGCCGCTGGGCGCATCGGGCAACTCGGCAGCGGGAGCCGCGGCATTGGCGGCTCCCCCGAGCCGTTGGCCGAATCCGCCGCCGGGCCGAGCGCCTCAACGAGGTCTGCGAGTTGAAGCACCTGAACGACCACTCCAGTTGCTCGTCGTTCGGTCCTCCACCGTCCGGGCTGCCATGCCGCTCATCGTGTTCGCTCAGCGGCGGCGCTCGCCGGCCGCAGTTGCGCTCGGCGAGCCTCCACGGCTGTCTCATGCGTTCGACCGCCGGCGGCAGCCGGTTCTTCCTCCGGAACCGGCTGATCCAGTTCCATGCGAATCCTCTCCGTCTCAGCATCCACGACTGCCCAATCTTCCGCCGTGAAGTGCCTGGTCAGGTCGCTGAACGGTCGTTGACTCATCGACTTTCCCTCGTCTCCGACTCCAGAACTCTCTCCCGTCGCAACTCTCCCAAGTGCTCATCATAGATCGCATCTGCGCGCGCGACGTACTCACGATAGAACCGCTCCGGATGTCTCTTGTGCTCTCCGATCAGCAGGATCGCCGTCCGCCGCGGGTCGAAAGCGTAGAAGATCCGGATCGGCCGTCTGCCGCTCTGAACGCGAAGCTCCCGCATGTGTCCGTGTCTCGACGACCGGACCGACGACGAGTACTGTTTCTTCAAGTTCGGACCACGCTCTTTCAGGTTGTTCACGACCGCCGTCACACTGCGCTGTTCGCGCACCCTCAGCTCGTTCCACCAGGACTCGAACTCGTCCGTGTACTCGACGTCGTACGCCATCCGGCCTCCGTGCATCCATGGACCCACGATGCGGCTGTTCCGCCCTGTCGCTTCGGTACTTGTCGAGCAAGAATCAGGCCAACGCACCAGACCGAGATGCGGCGGGCGACACTGCTTCAACGGCGTCGTGACCCGGGAGGCGTCGGCACGGTCAACTCTCGGGCCAGCTCGCCGAACGCGTTCTCGGCCCGGACCGAATCCCGCGCTGGCGAGGTCGAGCGGCGCGAGCACCCGCTCCCGCAGCAGAGCTTCGTAGGGTTTGCCGGCGACCGTCTCGTCGGAATGCCGGGAGGCCGCCGCAGTGATCGCGGACGTCCTGACCGAAGAATGTGTATGCTGGGACGGTGCATACACCACCAGCGCGATGCGAACCAACATCGACATCGACGACCGGTTGATGGCGGCGGCGTTGAAGGCCGCCGGCCTGAAGACGAAGAAGGCGACCGTGGAGGCAGCCCTGCGCCTCCTGGTGCAAACGCGGGCTCAGGGGCGAATCCGGGCGTTGCGCGGCGAGCTTCACTGGGAGGGCTCGCTCGACGGCATGCGGCGGGACCGATGATCGCCGGGGAACTCCTGCAATCCTCCGGGGACGTCACGTGATCAGTCCGAGGCCCGTCTGAGCCACGTTCGAATCGTCTCCTCCTGACCGGCCAGGGCGGCTTCGAACTCCTCGCCTGTCCGCCGGTCGTCGGCACACCACCACACCGACCCGTCGGGACCGATCTCCACTTCGACGTCCACTCCCTGCCGGTGCCATTCGAGCTGCACCCCCCCGCGCACCGTGGGGACGAGGACCGGATCGGCTACCCATTCGACCAGGTACATCGTCAGGAATTCGGTCACCTGTTCGAACGCCGCAACCGAGACCGGCTCGGCGCCGTACGAGTTCCAACCGCTCGGAAGCTGAAGCAGGACCCGCTTGCGCAACTCGACCATGCTGCTCGACCCGCACAACTGCCTGACGGTCACGGCAACGCGAACACGAAGACGCCGCTGCCGCCCCGCGGGTTGCGCTGGTCGGGAATGAGGTCGGCCGGGAGAATCGTCGCCCAGCTCGAGCCGCCGATGGACGGGCCGGCCACGAACGCGACGAACTGCCGGCCGTCGACGGCGTAGGTGATTGGGAAGCCGTTAGCCATGGTCGGGAGCCGGCTCTGCCAGAGGGGCTCGCCGGTCTGGACGTCGTAGGCGTGGACGCGCCGCCCCCAGTCGCCGATGAACGCCAGGCCGCCGCCGGTCGTCAGCGCCGACGTGTTGTAGGGCACGCGGAGACGCCGCTGCCAGAGGGTCTCGCCGGTTCGCACGTCCAGCGCCCGGAACTCGCCGAGCCGGTCGGGCGCCTGGGGATGGAAGTGGTTGACGCGGCCGCGCACGGCGCCGCCCCCGCCGCCCCCGGGGCGCCGCTCCACGGGGGCGAAGGCGGCGGTCTCGCAGTTGAGGTTGAGCGGCACGTACAGCGCCCCGGTCCCCGGGTGGTAGGCCATCGCCCGCAGGCTCTTGAAGCCGCCGGTGCTGGGGCAGAAGAAGAGCTCCTCGCCGACGTCCGACAGCATCCCCTCCCGGTGGGTCACCGCGCCGGTCCGCGGGTCGACGTCCACGATGTTCTGATAGCCGAGGTCGACGGCGCGCCGGAACGCGCCGGTGACGCGGTCGAGCTCCCAGAGAATGCCGAGCTTGCCCATCGTGAACAGCGACTGCCGGCCGTCGTAGTCGATGAGGATGCGCTCGAACGACTCGTCCATGTCGTGCGAATCGCCGGGGATGTGCTGGTAGTACCAGCTCAGCTCGCCCGTCGCGGGGTCGAGCGCGAGGGTCGAGTTGCTGTAGAGGGCGTCGCCGGCGGTGCCGCGGGCGTCGCGGTTGTGGGGCTTGGGCTGCGACGTGCCCCAGTAGACGAGCCCGGTGGTGGGGTCGTAGCTGCCGGTCATCCAGGCGTCGGCGCCGGCGCGGAACATGAGCGGCAGGTCGCCCCAGGTGTCGCCGCCGCTTTCGCCGGGGCGGGCGATGGTCGAGGTCCGCCAGAGCAGCCGGCCGGTGACGGCGTCGACGCCGACGATGTAGCAGGTGTCGTCGCGGTAGCGCCCGCAGCCGGTCAGCCCGGCGACGACCGTCCCGTCGACGACGATCGGCCCGTTCGAGAAGGTGTAGCCGTCGTGGCCGCCGCCGACCGGCGTGTCCCAGCGCGCCTCGCCGGTCCGGGCGTCGAGCCCGACGACGTGCGCGTCGACGGTGTTCAGGATGACGAGGTCCCGGTAGACGGCGAGGCTGCGCATCTGCGCCGCGCTCCGGCGCCGCTCGTCCATCTCGCGGCGGTACTCCCAGATGAAGTCGCCGGTGCCCGCGTCGAGCGCGTGCACCACGTTGCCGGGGTTCGCGACGACCATGACGCCGTCGTGCACGAGCGGCGTCGTCTGCGACACCCCGGGCTCGAGGCCCCACGACCAGACGAGCCGCAGCCCGTCGACGTTGCCCCGGTCGATCTGGTCGAGCGGGCTGTACCCCCAGCCGTCGAGGGTGCGCCGCCAGCTCAACCAGTCGGCGGGGTCGGGGTCCTGCAGCATCGCGTCGGTGACCGGGGCAGGCTCCCGGACCTGCGCCTGGCCGACGACGCCGGTCGCCAGGGCGGCTCCGGCGAAGACGGACAACGCGAGCAAGGCGCGACGCTTCATGTCGACTTCCTCCGTAGCGCGAGGTCACTGGCCGGGGGCGGCCGCGCCCGCGCCCGTCTGCGCCGGCCGGCGAATCGGCCGGCCGGCCAGCGCGCCCGTCGGGGCGCCGTCCCGTATGGCGAAACGGCCGTTGACGAGCACGTGCACGGTCCCCTCGGCGGGCTGCCGCGGGTCTTCGTAGGTGGCGCGGTCGCGGATGCGGCCGGGGTCGAACACCGCGACGTCGGCGACGGCGCCGGCCCGCAGGTACCCGCGGTCGTCCAGCCGCAGGAAGTCGGCGGCGAGGCCGGTCATGCTGCGGACGGCGAACGGCATGGTGATGACCTGCTCGTCGAGCACGAGCTGGCGGAGCTTGCGGGTGAAGGCCCCGAACACCCGCGGGTGGGTGACGTTCTGCCCGGGCGACGGGGTGCGGCCGTCGGTGCTGGTCATCATCCACGGCTGCCGGGCCAGGTAGCGCGTGTTCTCGATGTCGTAGAGGTCGAGGTTCATCACCGCGGCGTTGCCGTCGGCGAGGATGCGCCGCACCGCCGCGGGCACCGGCAGCGCCCACCCGGCCGCCACGTCGGCGAGGGTCCGGCCGTTCAGCTCGGGCCGCGGGTCGGCGAACAGGAGCTTGTCGGCGCCGCCGCGGATGGCCAGCATCTCGAGGGTCTCGACGTCGAGCCGGCGGACGGTCTCGGGGTCGCGGAACCGCTCGAGCATGTCCTCGCGGCCGCCGTTCGAGGCCCACCGCGGAATGGCGTAGGCGGCCAGGCTCGACTGCGTCGCGGTGTAGACGTGCTGCGCCGCCGCCACCTCGACGCCCCGCGCACGCGCCTCCTCGACGAGGCGGGCCCCCTCGGGCGCGCGGCCGTAGTTGGCCGCGCCCTGCGCGTTGAAGTGGCTGAAGATGACGCGCGTGCCCGCGGTCTCGCCGATGCGGATCGCCTCGCGTATCGAGGCGAGGTAGCCGACGCCGCGGTAGCTAGCCCCGAGGTCGCGTTCGTGGGTGTCGTAGATGCCGTCGAACTCGGCGGCGACCCGCGCCAGCTCGACGACCTCCGCGGTGGTCGCGTAGTAGCCGGGAACGTAGAAGAGTCCGGTCGAGAGACCGAACGCTCCCTCGTTCATGGCCTGCCGGACCAGCGCGCGCATCTCGCCGAGCTCGGCCGCCGTCGGCGCGCGGTCGACCTGGCCGATCACCCGTTCGCGGATCGCGCCGTGACCCGCGTAGGCGAACGCGTTCACCCCGAT
>JAJEEA010000208.1 GCA_022821235.1 Vicinamibacteria bacterium | reverse complement strand
CCGGGGTCAGGGGCGGCAGCCGGCCGTCGGACGGGTCCACGATGAGCGACGTGCGTCCCGTCGACTCGCCCCGGTCCCACCACACCTGGTCGTAGGCGAGGGCGAGGTCGCGCTCGGCCGAGAGCTCGCCGCGGCGTTCGGACGTCGCCCGGGTCGCGTCGGCCAGGTTCTGCGCGGCCACCTCCTCCGGGGTCAGGAGCTCGCGCCCGGCGAACTCCGCCGGCCGCTGGAGCGGCGTGAACGTGGCGTAGGACCAGACGCCCTGCAGGTCCGGATCGCCCCACGGGGTCCGGAACGTCGTCGCTTCCGGTTCCGACGCGGCCTCCTGACCGGCCGCCAGGGCCGGGACCAGCCACGCCGCCGCGACCATCGCGGCCACCGACCGCATCAACCATCGACGCGTCATGTCAACCTCCTCGGTTCGCGAGGGTCGAGCTCCGTCGGAGCCGGCCTCCCGGCCGAGGTGGAAGGTCGCCTCTTGTCAGGCTCCGACGGGCCTGCATCTCGCCGGCGTCCTCACCACTCCCGGCGCAACGCTGCGTCCATCCCCGCGGCGCGGGTCTCGCCAGCGCCGAAACCCGGACCCTCGATTCCGTGAGGATACACCGACCGCCGCCGGACCGCGCCGATCGGCTCGAACACGCCGACGACTATCGGGCGTGCACCACCTCGTACTCGAGACCCACGGTTCCAGTTTTCTCGTACGCCTTGTGGGAAAGAAGCTTCAGCGTTGCGCGCCCGGCGGGCGGCGGCAGCAGCGGGACGCCGCCGCCGAGCAGGACGGGGATGATCCCCACCTCGACACGGTCGACGAGACCGGCGTCGAGAAGGCCGCGAAAGAGCGCTCCGCCCCCGAAGAGCCAGATGTCCTTCCCCGGCTGCTCACGCAGCGCCTTCACCACCCGCACCGCGTCGGTCTCCAGGACGACCCGCGGGTGGTCCGCCGGATTCAGCGTGCGCGAGAACACGATCTCGCGCGCCCCCGACTGCGTGGGGGCGCCCCCCATGCGCTGCATCGCCTCGAACGACTTGCGACCGAGCAGATAGGTGTCGAACCGCGCCGCGTGCGAGGAGAAGTCGAGGTCGGGGTCCATCACGATCCAGTCGAACTCCCCGTTCGGGCCCGCGATGTAGCCGTCCAAGCTCATCGCGACGCTGTATCGCACCAGTCGCATGGGGGTCTCCGGGAATTCACGAAACAGCCGTTCACTACGCCCGAGCCTGTGCCCGCCGTCACGTCGAGACGGCCCTGCGGCCGTACCTGGCCGGGTGAATCACGCCACGTCCACCAGCGCGCGCGGATTCCTCTCCGCGATGAGGAGCAGCGTGCGGGCCGCCCCGGAAGGCATGCGTCGCCCCTGCTCCCATTCCTGCAGCGTGCGGACTGAAACACCCAGCAGTTCCGCGAACCTCGACTGCGACAGGCCCCGTCTTCTCGCGAATGCTCGAGATGGCCGGCACGTTGATGATGCGCCCATGCTCGCCCCTCTTGAGCTGCCGGATGCCCTCCAGAATCTCCTGACCGATGTCGCGTCCCGCCTCAGCCATCGATCTCCTCCCTGATGTTCCTCGGCACCGTTAGCCGAATCACCCCCTGAACGTTCGCCGAATCACCCCCTGGTGTTGCGCTCCCCACACTGACCGGAGTACAACCGGTGCTGGCGATCGGAACGATCATGACCTACTTGCCGCGAATCGTCGACGCCGAGCTGGCCGAGCTGCTGGAGGCGGCCGGGGCAGTTCTCGTGGAAGGGCCCAGGGCATCGGGGAAGACCGCGACCGCGGCGCGAGCGGCGGCCAGCGAAGTGCTGCTCGACGTCGACGACAACGCCAGGCGCATGGTAGGCGCCGACCCCGCGGCCGTGCTGGCCGGCGACGCGCCGCGGCTGATCGACGAATGGCAACTGGAGCCTGCCATCTGGAACCACGTCCGCCGGGAGGTCGACCGGCGCCGCGCCCCCGGCCAGTTCGTCCTCACCGGCTCCGCCGTTCCCGCGGACGACGTCACCCGGCACACCGGCGCCGGACGCTTCGTCCGGCTGCGCATGCGCCCGCTGTCGCTCTACGAGAGCGGGCGCTCCAGCGGAGACATCTCGTTGCGGCGACTCCTCGACGGGGCGGAGCAACGGGCGCCCCGGTCCGAGACGCCGATCGCCGATGTCGCAGAGCTCGTCTGCGCCGGCGGCTGGCCGGGCCACGTCGGCAGGCGGCTGCCGGGGATCCTGCGCGCGAACCGCGGCTATCTGGACGAAGTCCGCCGTACCGATGTCACGAGAGTCAGCGGCAAGACGCGCGACCCCGTCCAGGTGGGCCGCCTGCTGACCTCGCTGGCACGCAACGTCGCCACCCCCGTGACCCTGTCGAAGCTGGCCGCCGAGGTGGGCGGGGACGGCCGGTCCATCAAGAGCGACACCGTGGCCGAGTATCTCGACGCGCTCGACCGGCTCATGGTGGTGGAGAACCAGCCCGCCTGGTCGCCCCACCTGCGGTCGCGCGCGACGCTCCGGCAGGCGGCAGTTCGACACTTCGTCGATCCCTCGCTGGCCGTCGCCGCGTTGCGAGCGACGCCGGCCCGCCTGACCGCCGACCTCGAGTTCCTCGGCCTGCTGTTCGAATCGCTGGTCGTTCGCGACCTCCGGGTCCACGCCCAAGCCGCGGACGCGCAGGTGTTCCACTACCGCGAGAAGGACGGCCTGGAAGTGGACGCCGTCGTCGAGGCGGCCGACGGCCGCTGGGCGGCCTTCGAGATCAAGCTGGGCGAACGCTGGGTGGACGACGGCGCGAAGAGCCTCAACCGGCTCGCCCGCCGCCTGGAGCAGAGCGACCACGGCAAGCCCTCCGCCCTCGCCGTGATCGTCCCGACCGGATACGGCTACGTGAGACCCGGGGAGGTAGGGGTCATCCCCATCGGCGCCCTGGGGCCGTGACCATCCGCGCGTCACCGCCCCGCCCCTCGTACGCGGCGTCCCGAAGTCTCGACCAGGCTTCGTAGCGGAACCCTGCCTGGAGACCGGAACCGTCCACGCCGGCATCCCGAAGGACGAAGGAGTCTCGCGCCCCGGCCTCGCGGCGTAGCGTCGAGCGAATAGCGTCCTCGATCACGACCCGAAGCGTGAGGCCGTGCCGAGCGGCGTACCGCTTGGCTTCCCGCGCCAAGTCGTCCGCCAGTTCGAGGGTGGTCTTCATGGAACTCACTCTACCCTATTCCCGAATACGGATGCCCATATCGACTCCTCAGCTCGCTGAGTCACAGCGGCGCGAACACGGCTTCCGCCCGCATGAAGTGGATCCCCGTCCTCGCCTCGAATCCCGAGTCGACACCGAACAACAGCCAGGCCCGACCACTGGTGGGTACCGAGACCGGTGCCGGTACCGGTCTGCCCTCGAAGGACTTGCGCTCCCACCGGCGCGACTCCTCGCAGGGTCTCGAGTTCGCGACGTTGCCGAGCACCACGCCCTGAGAGCCGCCCGCCGACTGATTGCCGATGTCGATGTTCATGCGCAGGTAGGCCCCGTCGCGGACCGCGAGCGGCTCGACGGCGGTCGCGCCGGCCTTGACCCAGACGCTCTCGCCCGGCGCGCCACCGACGCCGACGCACCCGGCCGGCACGTCGGTGGCGATCTCCACGCCGACGGTGACGTCGTAGCGCGCCCCCGGAGACAGCCCGTCGACGGGCCCCTTGAAGAACATGAAGAGGTCGTCGCTCCGGTTGACTCCCGAGATGAACAGGGCGGGCTCCGGCGCCAACGGCGGCGGGAGGGCGCGGTGGTCGGAGGTCAGCTCGTAGATGTCCGCATTGCCGGGCGGGTAGTCCGCGAAGCCGGCGACGAACCCCTGCGGGCCCCGGCGGAAGTCGAAGGTGAACGTCAGCGTGTCCGTCGGCGCGACCGGACTTCCCGAGCATCCGCCGAGCATCGCGGCCAACAATGCCGGTGCCGCCCGCGCCGGTTGGTTCACGAGGGGCTCCTCATGCCGGCCCTGCGGTGTCGGGCGGTTCGGCCCCGGTCTTCAGCCTGGACTTCCGGGCCGCGAGCTTGCGCCGAGACGCCGTGTCGATGCAAATGCAATATGTCATCTTCGATTTGCATAGCCGTCCGGGCCGCAGAACGGCGGGGACCCCAGGGGTCGGGCGCCAAGCCGAAGACGACGATTGGCGGACCGGATCCGGGCGATGATGACAACCCGCGCCGGGTGGACCGCCGCACGGATACCGCCGAGGCTCGTGCCGAAGCGCCGAGGGTCAGCTCCGATTCGGCGCCGGGGCCGCCTGCCGGCGGGCATGCACCACGATCGCGAGCAGAAGCGCCATCAGCGCGGCGAGGGCGGCCGGGGGCATGACGGGCGTCGCCGTGGCCACGACGCCGCACGCCAGCCGCGCGCCGCCACCGCCCAGCGGCGCCGGCGAGTCCGAGTAGTTGTCGCCGCCCTCGTGAATCACCAGCGCGCGTCCGTACAGGTCGCTCAGGGCCAACCGAGGCGCGACCACCGCCGTCGTCACGCGGCCGCCGTCGGACGTGAGGCGTGGCAGATCGCCAAGGTGACCGTTGCCTTCGGGCCCCTCGTGCACGCCTGTGTTCGCCGGGTCGTAGTGCCCGCCGGCGGCCTGGCCTCCCGACCCGCAGTCGGGATTCACGTGGGCGTGGAAGCCGTGATCGCCAACCGGGAGGATGTCGCCGAGATCCGGCGTGAAGCGCACGCCGCCGCCGGCCTCTTCCTGAAGCGTGATGGTTCCCAGTCGTTCCGTGCCCGTGGCGGTGTCGAAGATGTCCACGGTGTTCTGCGCCACCGCCGGCCCCGCAAGCACCACCGCCACGATCGTGACCGCCAGCGTTCGTCTCCGAGTCATCCCGCCTCTCCATCCTCCACTGCGACAGCCACGCACCTGTCCCGAGGTCGATCTGCCAAGTCGCGATACCGGTCAGATCAGGAAGACACTCTCGAATCGTAGTCCAGATCCCCCATCATCGGCGCACTGAAGGCCGTCGATGCAGGATCCCACTCACGTCGAGCCGTCAACCGTTTCAGGTCCGGCGCGGCATAGACGAACCGCTCGTCGTATTGGCGATAGAGCGAACCGAAGAACTGCTCGAACCTCAGCGGGCTGTCGGAAGCGGGGAACTCGTCGATGATCGTCCCCGTGTGCCCCGTTCGCGTCGAGGCCAACGCGAGCGCAATGGCCTCGTAGCGGCTGACGTCGTTCCGAATGCCGCGCCTGTCCGCCAGCTCGCGGAGCGCCGAGTGGAATCGACGAACGGCCTCGACCGGCTGGCCCTCGCCGTCGATCGCCACGTCGTTCTCCACGAGCTCTCGAACCGCCCCGTCCTGGTCGGCTCCAGTCTCGCCGAAGCTGCGCCCCAGCTCCTCCGCGCGGTTCGCGCGCATGACGAACAGATAGCCGCACACGAGCGGCGGGTAGGCGATGTGCAGATTCGTGCAGTCGCCAACCGCCTCCTCCATCCGGTTGGTGAGATTCCTGAACGCCCCGATGGCGCCCTTGCAGGAGACCGCGAGCACCGGACCGATCCCCTCCTTCGTCACGACAACGTCGACGTTCTTCGTCTTGAGGCCGCCGTACACCGTGCGCTCACCGGCGCCGCCTCGGCTGGGGTCGTGGACGAGCGCCAAGCGCCCGCCCTTCCGCTCCACGCGGAACGGCGGTCGCGGCACGATGTCGTCAGGGTCGAACCCGCCCTCGACGACGAGACGGCAGGCGACGTACCAGTGGAGCGGCTTGATGTGCCGCTGGCTCTGCGTCGAACCGCGGAACGTCACGAAGTGGGCCAGCGCCGAACGGAGCGACACCCACTCGCAGGAGCTCACGCCAGATGTCGCCACTGCTGCATCACCTCGATGCCTTCTTCGAGCAGAACGCGGTCGCGCTCGGTGACCGCGTCATCCGGTACCAGAAGCACGTGTCGGGCCTCGCCCGGCTCGAGCTTCAGCATGCCGCCGCCGAGCGGATGCCCCTCGAGCTCGCAACTGAGCCGGCCGGCGGGCGAGCCCCACGCCGCCGAGAGCCTCCGTTCGGAGATGCCGCCATTGCCGAACAGGTCGGACCGGAAGTCGACCGCCAGAAACGCGTTCGTGCACGTGCACCTGCCGCGATTCACGGCCAGCGCAGGGGACCTGCCGCTCATGTACGTCAGGACGAACGCGGGACGCCGGACGTCGGGAACGGTGTACCAGGGCGTCCGGTTGCGGCACTTGTAGGAAGCCCTGGCCTGCTGCCCCTCCGCCGTGTCCAGATAGGCGCGAACCGCGCCGGGCACCCGGGCCCCGGGGGGGATGCGAAGCAGGAACACCGGCTCGTCCTTCGCGACCCAGCGCTCGACGTCGGCATCGTCGACCACCGCGCCGGTGAGGTAACGGCTGTTGCGGATGGACGGGACGAGAAACTCGTCGGGTATCGCGAAACGTCGCACGTCGGACGGGCGCAGATGAAAGAACGCATTGGCCCCGCTGACGTACCCGATGCCGACCTGCGCGATCTGTCCGAGGCGGGCCGCGTCCGCCTCGGCCGCCATGCGCTCGTAGAGGCTCCGAACACGCGGCGGCAGCAGGAAGGGCCGCAGCCGGCGGCGCCATCGGACACGCCATGCCTCGACGGAGATCTCCTCCGAAGCCGGCGGCGGCATCGCGCGCGGATCGAACCGCTCGACTCGCGACAGCCGGATGGTTCCGGAGCGCGAGCCGGCGCGGTCGGCCAACAGCAACCAGCAGTCCTCCGACAGCTTCGGGAAGATCTTGTCCTTGATGGCGATCAGGTGCACGCAACCGAAGTTGCCGACCAGATACTCCATGAGCGGGCCGGCGTACGGTGCATGACCGATCTCGGCCGGCACGACGAAGGCCATCCGTCCGCCGGGGCGCACCTTGCTTGCCGCCGCCACGATGAACGGCGCCCATGACGACGAGAGCCCGCTGAAGACCACGCCCAGACGGCGGCAGTAATCCAGAGCCGCCCGCCGGGTCGCACCCGCGAATCGCTGGTACCGAATGAACGGCGGGTTGCCGGCGGCGCAGTCGAACCGGCGCCGGTCGGCTGCCGCCCACGTGAAGAAATCGCCCTCGACGATCGTGGCCTCCGGCGCCCGCCCGCGCGAGTCGGCGGCCGACGCCGGGTCCCTCTCGACCCCCACGCTGTTCGGGTGGCGGGCCACGAAGCGGCCGTCGCCGCTCGACGGATCGAGCAGGCTGTCCGCCGCGTCTCGAACCGCCCACCGCACCAGGGCGTCGGCCACCGCCTCCGGCGTGTAGTAGGCCCCGAGCGTCTTGTCATCACGCGCCATCGGTTCCGACGTGGAACGTGCAAGACGCGGGCCGGATAGGGACGCAACGGTCGAGGCGGGACGCATCGGGCATCAGTGTACCAGCTTGCGCCGAGAGGCCGGGTCGATGCGAATGCAATATGTCATCTTCGATTCGCATGGCCGTCCGGGCCGCAGAACGGCGGGGACCGCACGGGCCGGGCGCCAAGGGGGCCGAAGACGACGATAGGCGGACCGGATCCGGGCGATGATGACGACCCGCGCCGGGTGGGACCCGCAACAGTTCCGCAGTCGGGAATGTCGCCCGCGGCTCCACTTGAGCCCCCACCGGCTGTCCAACCGGGAGCCCGCGCCGTTCCACGCGTTCAGCACCGCGGGGGCACAGCCCGGTCGGACGCTCCTGTCGACCTCGAAATCCAGCCCGGTGCCTGCGCCGTTCCGCGCCGCAGGCACCGGGCGCCGAGAGCTCCATGGCCGTCCATGTCCCCCGGCCATCGTCGGAGGAGCCCCCGCCGAGCCGCCCGCCGTCCTGCTACGCCAGAATCCCCCGGATCGGGTGCCCGTCCACGTCGGCGAGCCGGAAGTCGCGGCCGCCGAAGCGGTAGGTCAGGTTGCGGTAGTCGAGCCCCAGCAGGGTGAGCACCGTGGCGTGGAGGTCGCGGACGGTGTGCGAGTTCTCGACGACGCGGTAGCCGTACTCGTCGGTCCGGCCGTAGATGAAGCCCTTCTTCAGGCCGCCGCCGGCCAGCCACAGGCTGAAGCCGTAGGGGTTGTGGTCGCGGCCGTTGGTGCCCTGCACGAACGGGGTGCGGCCGAACTCGCCCGAGAAGATGACCAGCGTCTCGTCCAGGAGACCGCGGGCGCGGAGGTCCTTGACGAGGCCGGCCACCGGCTGGTCGACGGTGAGGGCGTTGGCGGTGTGGCCCTCGATCAGCTTGGTGTGCTGGTCCCACGGGTTGGCGGCCTGCCCCATGCCGTCGGTGCCGACCATGGTGAGCTCGACGAAGCGGACGCCGCGCTCGACGAGGCGGCGGGCGACCAGGCACTGGCGACCGTAGGCGGCGGTGGAAGCGACGGGAGAGTCCATGCCGTAGAGGCGCTTCGTGGCCTCGGTCTCGCCCGACAGGTCCACGAGCTCGGGCACCGCGGTCTGCATGCGGTAGGCGATCTCGTAGTTGTCGATGGCCGCCTCCACCTGACGGTCGCCGCCGATGCGGTCGACGAAGCCGGCGTCGAGGTCGCCGACGAGGCCCAGCCGGTCCCGCTGCCGCCGGTCGGTCTCGCGCGGCTGCACGTTGTTGAGGGGCTCGGCGTTCTCGGGATAGAGCATCGAGCCCTGGTGGACGGCGGGCAGGAAGCCGTTGCCGAAGATGTTGATGCCGCCCAGGGGGATGCCGCCGCTGCCGAGGACCACGAACCCGGGGAGGTTCTGGTTCTCGGTGCCGAGGCCGTAGGTCACCCACGCGCCCATGCTGGGGAACCCGTTGAACGGCATGCCGCTGTGGAAGTAGAAGTTCGCCTGGGCGTGCTCCATGAACGGCGCGGTCATCGAGCGGATGACGGTCAGCTCGTCGGCCACCGTGCCGATGTGGGGGAAGAGCGCGCTCACCGGGATGCCGCTCTCGCCGTAATGCGTGAACGCCCAGGGGCTCGGCCAGATGTTGCCGTCCTGGTTGAACATCGTCCGCTCGGTCTGGAACGGCATGGGTTGCCCCGCCTCGGCCGCGAGCCGCGGCTTGGGGTCGAACGAGTCGACGTGCGACAGCCCCCCGGACATGTAGCAGAAGATGACGTTCTTCACCTTCGGCGGGAAGTGCGGCGGCTTTGCCGCCAGCGGGCCGTCGCCCGCCTCCTGCGCGAGGCCGGCATAGGACGAATCGGCCATCAGGGCGGACAGCGCGAGCAGGCCGAAGCCGGTCGACGTCTGGCGCAGCATCTCGCGGCGCGTGGGGAACGGGCGGGGGGCCGGGTGGCGGCGCGGGTCAAGACACATGGAAGTCCTCGCCTACTGGTGTGTCACAGGAATAGCTTTGCGGTTCATTCCGTGCGCTCGACACGGCGGACATCAAGCGGCGCTCAAGGCCACCGGCACTCGCGGTCTCGTCGGCCGGGGATAGTTTGCGGTTCATTCCTCATGCGCTCGACACGGCGAACCTCAAGCGTCCAAGGCTGCCGGCACTCGCGGTCTTGTCGGCCAGGGGCGGTTCCGTAAACCCGTTTCGCAGACATGCCGCTAGCGGATGAACAGGTATTCCTTCAGGTTGAACAGGCTGTGCGCGACGTCCTGCCACACCTGCGCGTCGTAGAGCAGCAGGTGCGGCGCGGCGCCGCGCTCCGCCGCCACCGCGTCGATGTAGCCGGCGACCCGCGCGCGCTCCTCGCCGGAGGGCCGGCGGGTCAGCGCCTTGACGAACATGTGGTCGATGCGGCTCTCCACCGACCCCGCCTCGCCCTCCGCGAGGCGCCGCCCCCACTCGGCCGCCTGCCCGATGACGAACGGGCTGTTGAGCATGGTCAGCGACTGCGCGGGCACGTTGGTGACGTCGCGCTGTCCGCGCGTCGCCGCCGGCCGCGGCAGGTCGAAGACGTCGAGGAACGGGTTGTGCGCGTTGCGGCGAATCTCCTGGTAGATGCTGCGCCGCCCGTCGCCGTCGACGGGGCCGTTGTTCGGGTCGCCCTCCGTCAGCCCGTACCGCGACGCGTAGTGCACCGGCACCGAGGGGCCGTACATCGCGGGGTCGAGCCGGCCGGACACCGAGAGAATCGAGTCGCGGATGGCCTCGGCGTCGAGCCGGCGCAGGTTGGCGTGCTGCAGCAGCCGGTTGGACGGGTCGGCCGCGAGGGCCTCCGGCGACCCCTGGCTGCTCATGCGGTAGGCGGCGGTCGACACGAGGCGCCGCACCAGCCGCTTCACCGAGTGGCCGTCGCCGGCGAACTCGGCCGCGAGGTGGTCGAGCAGGGCGGGGTGGGTCGGCGGGTCGCCCAGCCGCCCGAAGTTGTCGACGGTGCGGACGAGGCCGTACCCGAACAGGTGGCGCCACACGCGGTTCACGGCGACGCGCGCGGTCAGCGGGTTGTCGGGCGCGGTGATCGCGTCGGCGAGGCGCAGCCGGACGAGACCGGGGTCGGCGTACGGCTGCGCGTCGAGCGCGGTGAGGAACGCGCGGGGCACCGCCTCGCCGAGGTTCCTGTGGTTGCCGCGCACCAGCAGCGGATGGTCCGGCGCCGACTCCTCGACCACCCCGGGGGCGCGGCGCGCCACCGGCACGTCGCGCTCGAGCAGCCGGTAGCGGGCGGCCTGCGCGCGCAGGGCCTCGAGGTCCTCCAGCGAGCGCGGCAGCACGTCGGCGCGCACGAACTCGTCGAGGAACGCCGCCTCGGCCTCGGTCAGGGCGCCGCCCCGCCACCGCGCCACCACCGCGCCAAGGCGCTCGCCGACGCG
>JAJEEA010000452.1 GCA_022821235.1 Vicinamibacteria bacterium | reverse complement strand
CCTGGTAGTTCCGGTTCATGTACCCGAACACCATGTTGAAGGTGCCGTCCGAGTTTCGCTCCCAGCCTTCGAAGACCGGGGCCACGTTCTGGCCGCGGTCGTAACGAATCTGGGCGTCGGCCCCGGGGGCCGCGACCAGCGCGAGCAGCGTCAACGCCGCGCACACCATCCCGATCGGTTGAGGAGTGCGTATCGTCATCGGTCTCTTGCTCCAGGCGTCTGCGCCGTGTCCGCGGCGCAGACGCCTGCAGGATTGGTTGGGCGGACATCGGCGCCGCAAGACGACGATGTCCGGGCCAAGCGTCTGCGCCGTAGAACGGTGCAGACGCCTGACAGGGTCGGTAGGGCGGCAATCGGAGCCGCCGGCGACGGTTTCCGGGCTAGTTGTCGTCCGCGTTCATGGCCTCGCGCGCGGCGACCGCGGCCGCGTACTCGTCGTCGGTGAGCTCGTAGTAGCTCGTCCAGGTGAACGACATGTCGTCGCTCGACCGCTGGCCGAAGCCGGCCCAGTTCTCCGCGTCGGGGTTCCACCGGTTGCCGGCCGAGTTGTCGTGCCACGTGATGGTGTGCAGGAACGAGCCCGCCGGCAGCAGCGGCTGCACGTCGTCGGCGTAGTTGTAGACGATGTGCCACCCGAAGTCCCAGGTGGCGCAACTGATGGTCTGGGTGTTCCCGTCGGGCAGGATGGCCTCGATGCACTGCCGCTTTCCGCGGTTGTGCAGGTGGGGCTGGAACCCGGTCAGCCGCACGTTGGTGGTGAACGGGTGATAGCTGTCGTGCCGCACGTTGTCCTCGCCGGGCGGGATGTCGAGGTCGAAGTTCTGGGCCAGGGCGCGCGAGAACAGCTCCTTCTCGGGCTCCTCGCCCTCGGGATAGAACTGCAGCCCCACGCTGGTGCGGTCGGTGACGTCGCGCCCGATCGACGCGTAGTGCATGTTGAACCGGATGATCGAGTTCGCCTTGACGAGGCGGCCGGTGCCCGGCGGGAAGATGTCGCCGTTCTTGCCCTGGGCGTACTCGTTCAGGAAGTCGCCCTCCTCGGCGTCCTCGTGCTCCTGCAGGCGGGTCACCGCGTGGTGCACCACCGGGAAGCCCTCGGCCGACGGCTTGGTCTCGACCGCCTTGATCCAGCGGTCCTCGGTCAGCCCCGACGGCGAGAACAGGTCGCCCCACCAGTTGGCGCCTTCCGCCGGCACCAGGAACGGCTCGGGAATCGGCACGACCCAGTCGGGCTCGCCGATGTGCCACATGTCGCGGTCGGCGAACTGCCGCGGCGGCGGCAGGTCCTCGGGGTTTCCGCGCGGGGCGCCGGCGTCGACCCAGGCCACGATGGTGTCGATCTGCTCCTGGCTCAGCGAGCGGTCGTACTTGAAGCCCTGGACGCCCACGTTGGGGTCGATGTACCAGGGCGGCATGGTGCGGGTCGACACCTTCTCGCGGATCGACCGCGCCCACGGGCGGGTCTCCTGGTAGGTCATCAGCGACATCGGGGCGATGGCGCCGTCCCGGTGGCAGCTCTGGCACGAGTCCTGGAGAATCGGCATCACGTCGCGGGTGAACGTGACCTCCTGATCCTGTGCGAGCGCGCCGGCGGGCAGCGCCGCCAACGCGAGCAGTGCGCCGACGACGACGCCGAGCGAGCCGGAACCGAGGGTTCTGACGCGAGTGTTCATCGGGGTGTCCTCCTGATCTGCGTAATCATGCGCCCGCGGCAGGCGCTTGTCAATCCGTCGTCACGCCTCGCGAGCCCGGTGGCGGAACGGCCGTGGCGGCCGGTGCGGAGCCCGATGCGCTCGAAGGTGTATGGAAGGTGTATGATACACCCTCCATGAGAACGAACATCGTGATCGACGATGACCTGGTCCGGCAGGCGATGGCATTGACCGGCGCCCGCACGAAGCGGGAGGCGGTGCATGTGGCGCTCTCCGACCTGGTCGAGCGCCGGAAGCGCAAGAACCTCCTGGATCTGGCCGGCGAAATCGAGTTCGCGCCGGACTTCGACCACAAGGCGTGGCGCGAGCTGCGCGGGCCGCTCGGCGATGGTGATCGTTGACAGCTCGGTCTGGATCGAGGTGTTGCGCGGCGCCCGCGGCCGGGGGCGTCTCGAGAGCGCGATAGCCGGCGCGGACCCCGGCGAAGACCCCTGTCTGACCCGGTTCTCGCAATTGGAGCTGCTGACGGGCGCCGTCCGCCAGGACCAGTGGCGCCGGCTGGAACGCTATCTCGACGGGCAGCGCTACGTCGAAGCCGACCCGGACACGTGGCGGCGGGCGGCGCGGACGTTCTTCGATCTGCGGCGCGCGGGCAAGACCGTACGCGGCGCCGTGGACTGCTGCATCGCCGAGATCGCGATTGCCCACGACGCGCTGCTCCTCCACCGGGACCGGGATTTTTCGGTCATCGCGACGGTCCGTCCCCTCCGCGAGCGGTGGTTCGACCTGGCGTGAGGGGCGGCTTTGCGACCGCGCCGGGCTGTGCGACGATGACCGGCAACGAGAGCAACGAGGAGGAAGCCATGCTGAAGAAGCTCGCATTGGTCGCGCTGGCGGCGGCGGTCGGCGTGGTCTCGCTGGGAGGCCAGGGCGGGGGCGGGTCGAGCGACTACACCCCCAAGCGGATCAACAAGGCGATCGAGCTGCTCGAGCAGGACCAGCCGATCTACTACACGCAGGTCAGCGGGGGCGGCTACGAGGAGGGCAAGGCGCTGGCCCGGACGTGGGCCGACTACATCACCTACAACCTCGAGCACAGCCCGTTCGACATGACCGACCTGCGCGCGTTCATGCAGGGGCTCGTCGACGGGGGGCCGACGAAGAGCGGGCACCGGACCCCGACGGTCATCGCCGTGCTGCCGTTCGGCGGCGTCAACGAGACGGTCATGTGGGGCAACTTCTGGATGGTCGAGCACCTGCTCGGCTCGGGGGTGCACGGGGTGCTGCTGGCCCACGCGCGCTCGCCCGAGGTCGTGAAGGTGCTCGTCGAGTCGGCCCGCTATCCGCACGCGAAGAAGGCCGACGGCCTCGACGAGGGCCTGCGCGGCAGCGGCGGGCAGGGCTTCGCGGCCCGAATCTGGGGCGTGTCGAACGCCGAGTACCAGCGGCTCGCCGACCCGTGGCCCCTCAACCCGGAGGGCGAGCTCCTCGTCGGCCTGAAGATCGAGGACCGGCACGCCCTGCAGAACGCCGAGGCGAGCACCGCGGTGCCCGGCGTCGGCTTCGCCGAGTGGGGGCCGGGCGACATGAGCATGTCCTACAACGTGTCGCGGGCCGAGAACCCGCAGGTGCTCGTCGACGCGCGGGCGCGGGTGTTCGCGGCCACGAGGGCGGCGGGCATCCCCTTCCTCAACGGCATGAACGCCGACAACATCATCGCGATGATCGACGAGGGCGTGCGCATCGGGTCGAACCCGGGCGCCGAGGCGGCCGACATGGGCCGCCGCCACACCGGGCGCGAGATGCCCTGGTAGGCGTTCAACGACGGGCGGGCGGCCGCGCGGCCGCCCGCCCGCAGCGGGGTCTTCGGGCCCGGTCCTGGACCCGCGTTGCTCCGCGGTCCACGGCGGTTGCTCCCGGCAGCGGGATCATCGCGGCCTCCGTTCCGACTCCGGCGGAAGTGGCTGATTGCGGTGGCTGTTTCTTGGCACCGGAGTCTTGCGGAGGAACCCGTCCACCGAGTTTGCTGGTGTTGCGGGCCGGCGGGGGATGGCGGGGGAGTTGCGGCTTCTGATCGCGAAAGGTCCGCCTTCGCCGGGGGGCGTGGAGTGACGGGGTGCGGGGGCGGCCCCGGGTAAGGAGTCGGAGATGAAGCCTGCGTCTCGCCGGTTGCCGGCCCTTTGCGCGCTCGGGTCCGCCGTGGCCGCCCTGATGGCCGCGCCGGGGCCCGGCGTCAGGGCCCACGGCAGCGAGGCCCGCTACGTGGTCGAGGTCGACTGGACCCGGCCGCGCATCGCCCACACCTACGGGCTGAGCTACTCCGAGCTGGGCCTGGGCGCCTACCGCAACGAGGTGGAGACGCGCACGGTCGCCGGACGGCGGTGCGTGGTGGGCGGGCTCATCGGCTTCGACGTCGACGACGCCTACGCCTTCGACGTCGACGAGCCGGTCACCCTGACCCTGACCTACGCGACCGCCCTCACCACGCCCTTCACCGTCGTCTGGGACCGGAACGGCGGCGACGGCCTGGGCCGGACCGAGGTCCGCCCGGAAACAGGAGAAGCCGGAGACGCCCTGCAGAGCGTCACCCTCACCCTCGACCGCGCCCGGCTCGCCGGCCACGGCACGCGGGGGATCGACGTCGCCGCCGGCAGCCGCGACGGGCTGGCCGTGTGCGACGTCGAGGTTGCCCGCAGCGGCGCCACCGAGGCGCCGGCGGCGTTCGGCCGCGTCCGCCTCGCGGTCACCGACGCCGCGTCGGGGCGCCCCGTGCCCGCCCGCGTCGGCCTCTACGACGCGACGGGCCGGATGCCCCTGCCGTCGGACGACGCGATTCTCGTCCACCGCTACACCGACGAGGTCCGGCGCCTCTCGCTCACCCGCCGCGCCTTCTGGCCGTCGCCGCACCGCCAGGCGTTCTACGTGGACGGCGGCTACGAGGCCCGGGTCCCCACGGGGACCTACGAGCTCGTCGTCACCCGCGGCATCGAGTACCGCGTCCATCACGCGGAGGTCGAGGTCCGGCCCGGCGACACCACCGCCGTCCCCGTCGCCCTCGAGCGTTTCGCCGACCAGCCGGCGCGGGGCTGGTACTCGGGCGACGCGCACATCCACGTCGAGCGCCACACCGTCCGCGACGAGAACACCTGGGCGCAGGTGGCGGCCGAGGACGTGCACGTCGCCAACCTGCTGCAGATGGGCAACATGGCGGGGACCCACTTCGGGCAGCCGGCGTGGGGCGAGGCGGGCCGCTTCGAGCGCGACGGCCACGCGCTGGTCTCGGGCCAGGAGGACCCCCGCACCGTCCACCGCGGCCACACCATCCATCACAACCTGCAGCGGCCGCTCCACGTCGGCCCCGAGGGCTACTTCCTCTACCACCGGGTCTTCGAGGAGTCGCGCCGGCAGGGCGGCGTGTCCGGCTACGCCCACCAGGCCGAGCTGTTCAACGGGCGCCGCGGCATCGCCCTCGACGTGCCCTTCGGCATCGTCGACTTCATCGAGATCCTCCAGCAGGGCCGGCTGCCCACCGACCTCTGGTACGGGTTCCTCGACCTCGGCTACAAGCTCCTGCCCGCCGCCGGCTCGGACTTCCCCTACATGGACCTGCCGGGGGTGGTGCGCAGCTACGTGCGGATCGACGGCCCGTTCAGCGTCGACGCCTGGTTCGCCGCCTTCCGCGCCGGCCGCGTCTACGTCACCAACGGTCCCCTGCTCGAGGTCGCCGCCAACGGCGGGGCGCCGGGCGACGAGCTGCACGTCGAGCCGGGCGCCCAGGTCGAGGTGGTGGCGGAGGCGTCGCTCAACCCGGATCTCGACCGGCTCGACCGGCTCGAGCTGGTCGTGCACGGCGAGGTCGTCGCCACCGAGCCGGCCCGCGGCCGCGACCGCGTCCGGCTGCGGGCGACGGTGACCGCCGACCGCAGCCTGTGGCTGGCCGTCCGCGCGTTCGGCGAGCGGCAGGAGCCGGGCAACCTGACCGTCGCCCACAGCGCGCCGGTCTACGTGATCGTGGCGGGGCGGCCGTTCTACCGGGACGAGCGCGTCCCCGAGCTCGTCGCCCAGCAGCGGGCCCGGCTGCGGGAGCTGCTGACCGAGGCGGTCGACCCCGACCGCGACCTCGAGCCGTGGGAGACGCGCAGCCTGCTGTCCGAGATGTGGCCCGGCCAGCGGCGCCTGCTCGCGCCGCGGGTCGAGGAGGCGGATGCGCGCTACCGCGCCCTGCTCGAGGCGGTCGAAGACTTGCGTCCGTGAGCGGGGCGGCGCGAGGACGCGCTTTGCTGAAGGCGATCGCGCGGGACGCGGCGACGGTCGTCGTGCTGCTGGTCTGTATGGTCGCCGCGGTTGCCGTACTGTTCGTGGTGACCTACGGCCTGATGTGGCTCATGTCGCTCGCTGACCGGCTCCTGTCGTAATCCTGCGGCTGCCTGCACCAACCACCAGCGCGCGCCGTTCTGCGGCAGAGACGCCTACTCGCCCTCGAAGGTGAACCGCACCGACGCCAGGGTCCGCTCCCAGAGGAGGGCGAGGGTGACGCCGTCGGCCGTCACGTCGAGGAACTGCCACGAGAGCTGGTCGAAAGAGTGGTCGAGCGTCTCGACGGTCATGGGCGTCCGCGCCACGTCGCGGTCGGGCGTGTACTCGTAGGCGCCCCACAGGGCCTCGCGGTTGTCGAAGTCGTAGGTGAGCTGGGCCGGCCACCGCGAGACGATCAGCTCCCACGGGTCGGCCTGGAGGTCGATGAAGACGGTGTACTCGCCGGGCGGCACCGTCGTGTCCCCGAGCACCAGCGCCGTCTCGGTGATCAGGCGGGTGCTCTGGTTGGCGCCGGCCCGCCACACGTCGGCGCCGTCGTTGAGGAACTCTCGGTAGTCGTCGGGCCCGAAGATGTCCCGGCCCCGCCGGATGGGCCGGCCGTAGCGGATCTCGACCCAGCGGCCGCCGACGTTGCCGGCCCGCGCGTCGTAGGCGCCGCCCACCTGGGTGGCCGACCGCCCCGGCGGGCTCGCGATGCGGCGCTCCTGGGCGATGGCGTCTCCCGCCGCGACGCCGAGGCAGACTCCGGCCTCGGACGTAAGCACCAGCCATGGGGAGGTGCGTTTCTTCAGGCTGCAAGGGGGCACCCGCCATGGCGTCAAGGGGTTCGTCATGCGGCAGAGGATAACGCGACCGCGCCCGACGCGCGTATAATCGTCTCCTCGGAATTGCTCGTCAACGGTACGGGGCGCCCGGCCATCGCCGGCCGGCGCCGCGGCGGGCGGAGCGCCTGTCCCCGCGGTCGTGTCCCGTGCCCGCAGTCCCGGCAACCAAGGTTCGGAGGGAACGGATGAGAGCACAGGCAAGACGTCGCAGGGGGGCCGGACGCCTCGGGTGGATCACGCTGCTGGCGCTGGCCCTGGCCGTCACCGGCGCGGCCGCCCAGGAGCAGGATCGGGGCACGCCCCACGGTGAGTGGTGGTACCAGAGCGGCGACGCCTGGGGGACGCGGTTCTCGCCGCTCGACCAGGTCAATGCCGAGAACTTCGGGGACCTCGAGGTGGCGTGGGTCTGGCGGGGCGACAACTACAGCCCGCACACCAACTACGCGTCGCGGTCGACGCCCAGCTACATCGACGGCGTTCTCTACACCGTGGCCGGCTACCGGCGCACGGTGGTGGCCATGGACCCGGCGACCGGCGAGACGCTGTGGACGTACCGCGAGCCGAACACCGAGCGGTGGGAGCAGTCGATGCGGGCCGCCTACGGCAAGGGCGTGGCCTACTCCGAGGTCGACGGGCGGGGGGTCATCTTCATCGTGACGCCAGCGTTCTTCCTGCACGCGCTCGACGCCAAGACCGGCGACCACATCGAAGGATTCGGGACTCCGGTGGACATCCCCGGGTTCCCCGAGTCCGGGGTCGTCGACCTGCTGGCGGGCCTCGGACACCCCTACGACCCCTACAGCGGGCTCGACCCGGCCCTGGGCTACATCACCAACTCGTCGCCGCCCATCGTGGTCAACGACACCATCGTCGTCGGCAACTCGCACGAGCAGGGCTACAGCCAGAGCCGCGTCGAGAACGTGCCGGGAGACATCCTCGGCTACGACCTGCGCAACGGCCAGCTCAAGTGGAAGTTCAACGTCATTCCCCAGACCGAGAGCGAGTTCGGGTTCGACACGTGGGAGAACGACGCTTGGCAGGGGACCGGCGACGTTTCGTAGTGGGCGCCGATGGCCGCCGACCTCGAGCGGGGCATCGTCTACATTCCCACCAACGCGCCGACCATCGACTACTACGGCGGGTTCAGGCCGGGGGACAACCTGTTCGGCACGAGCATCATCGCCCTCGACGTCGAGACCGGAGAACGGGTCTGGCACTTCCAGACCGTGCACCACCCGATCTGGAACTACGACCTGCCGAACGTGCCCATCCTCGTGGACGTCAACGTCGACGGCGAAGAGGTGCCGATGGCCATCCAGACCACCAAGCAGGGCCTGACGTTCGCCTTCAACCGGGAGACCGGCGAGCCGGTGTGGCCGATCGAGGAGGTCGAGGTACCGCAGTCGGTCGTGCCCGGCGAGCAGCTCTCGCCGACCCAGCCGATTCCCACCCGGCCCGCGCCGCTCGAGGCCCTCGGCCTGCCCGAGGAGAACGTCATCGACTTCACCCCCGAGCTGCGGGCCGAGGCGCTCGAGATCATGAGCAACTTCCGGATCGGCGGGCCCTACATGCCGCCGCTGCCGGAGGGCCACAACGAGCCGGTGCAGGGCTGGATCGGCTGCTCTGGCGGGCTCAACATCACCAACCCGGCGTCGCTCGACCCCACCACCGGCATCCTCTACCAGCCGTCGGGGCCGCAGTGCTCGGGCCGGCTCGTGCAGCCGGGCACCAACACCGACGGCGACACCCACTCGTGCACCTCGTCCGAGGGCGACTGCTGGACGACGGGCACCACGGTGTCCGACTGGGTGCAGGGCGGCGGCGTGGGCTGGGGCGGCCCCCAGGGGCTGCCGATGCACAAGCCTCCCTACCACCGCATCACCGCCATCGACATGAACACCGGCGAGCACCTGTGGTGGCAGCCGGTGGGCGAGGCGAACGAGCGGATGCGGCGGCACCCGGCCCTGCAGGGCGTCGACCTGACCGGGGTCGGCGGCGGCAGCCGGGCCGTGTCCATGGTCACCGGCAGCCTGCTGCTCACCACGCGGGGCATGAACGGGCCGGCCGTGCTCGACGCGCGCAACAAGGCGACGGGCGAGTTGGTCGGCACCGTCGAGCTGCCCGCGCCGGGTCAGTACGGCATGATGACCTACGAGCACGAGGGCGACCAGTACATCGTCGTGCAGATCGCGCAGGGCGGCGTCTTCCCGGCGTCGCTGGCGGCGTTGCGGCTGCCGGCCGCCGAGTAGGCGTTCCCGTGGCGCGAGAGCCGGTGCGGCCGGCTCTCGCAGGTCACTGCCGGCTGTCGGGCGGCGGCGCCTCGCCGGCGCTCCGTTGGCCGGCTCGACACCTGGGCGGGTCCGGGGGACGACCCCGGACCCGCCTTCGTTATTCTGCGGCCGGCGCTCGGCGGGCCGGTGCGGGAAGGCTCGCGGCCCGCGGCGGAACCCCGCGTCGCATCGCCGCTCGAATGCGGCGGGGCCTCTTGCCACGGGTTGCTCGCAGCCGGACGCGATTCAGACGTCAGGCGGGCGCTCGGCGGGCCGGTGCGGGAAGGCTCGCGGCCCGCGGCGGAACCCCCGCGCGGCGTCGCCGCTCGAATGCGGCGGGCCCCTTGCCACGGCGTGCTCGCAGCCGGACGCGATTCAGACGCCGGGCGGGCGCGGACGTGGCCCGCTCGGCAATGGAGGGGTGTTGGTGGTCAAAGGCAGATTGATCGTTGTGGTGATGGCCGGCGCAGCCCTCCTCGGCGCCGTTGCGGCCGAGGCGCAGGAGCGCGCGGGGCGGCTGACGGCCGAGGAGATGTTCCGGCGAAACGTCGGGTCGCCCGAGGATCAGGTGACCCCTTTCCCCCCGCACAAGATCGTCGGGAATCTCTACTACGTCGGGACGCGCAGCCTCGCCTCGTTCCTGGTCGCGACGCCCGAGGGGCACATCCTGATCAACACCAACTGGGAGCGGGCGGTCGACGGCCTGAGGTCGTCGGTCGAGGGGCTGGGCTTCGCCTTCGACGACATCCGCATCATCCTGGGGAGCCATGCCCATGCCGACCACATGGAAGGCGACGCGCTGGTGAAGCAGATGACCGGGGCCCAGGTGATGGCGATGGCCGGCGACGTACCGGCCCTCGAGCGCATGCGTCCGGGCGGCAAGCCGCACCCGATCGACCGGGTGCTGCAGGACGGGGCGACGGTCACCCTCGGCGGCACCACGTTGACGGCGCGCCTGACGCCGGGGCACTCGCGCGGCTGCACCACGTGGACGATGCAGATCGAGGAGGACGGCGAGCTGCACGACGTGGTGATCATCGGCAGCATGGGAAGCAACCCGAACTTCCGGTTCGTCGACAACCCCGACAACCCCACCATCGTCGAGCAGTACCGGCAGGGCTTCCGGGTCCTGCGGTCGCTCCGGCCGGACGTTCCCCTGGGATCGCACCCGGCCATGTATCGAATGGCCGAGAAGTACGCGCGGCTCGGCGACGGCCCCAACCCGTTCATCGATCCCGACGGCTACCGGGAAGAGCTCGACGACGTCGAGGCGCTGTTCAACGAGGTGCTGGCCCGGCAGACCGCGGAGGCCGCGGCCGACCCGGGCCGATGACCGGCCGGGAGGCGGGCTCGTCGGTTCGAGGCGGTGATCGACCTGAGGTTGCCAACTGCAACCCGGATGTAGCCGGTTTTCGGCGGTTTCCTGCCTTGGGCACGTGGCAAGGTGATTCCCGTCGCTGCCCTTACCTGCCGACGGCGAGCAGAATAGGAGTCCATTCTTGAACGGCGACGGCAATCTGGCGGTCTTCTGCGACTTCGAGAACGTGGCCCTGGGGGTTCGCGACGCCAAGCTCGACAGGTTCGACGTGCGGCCGGTGCTCGAGCGGCTCCTGCTGAAGGGCAGCATCGTCGCCAAGAAGGCGTACTGCGACTGGGACCGCTACAAGGAGTTCAAGGCGCCGATGCACGAGGCGGCGTTCGAGCTCATCGAGATTCCCCATGCGCGGCAGTCGGGCAAGAACTCGGCCGACATCCGCATGGTCGTCGACGCCCTCGACCTGTGCTACACGAAGGAGCACATCGACATTTTCGTGATCATCTCCGGCGACTCCGACTTCTCGCCGCTCGTCAGCAAGCTGCGCGAGAACGCCAAGGCGGTCATCGGGGTCGGGGTGAAGAAGGCCACCTCGGACCTCCTCGTCAACAACTGCGACGAGTTCATCTTCTACGACGACCTCGTGGCGGAGCGCCCGCCCGCCCGACGCCGGTCGCGCGGCAAGGGCCGGGGGAAGGGGTCGGCGGAGAAGGAGAAGCAGAAGAAGGCCGCCGCCGCGCCCGCGAAGAAGGACGACCCCGTGCAGCCGGCCATCGACCTCGTGGTCCAGACGGCCGAGGCCATCTACGCCGAGCGCGGCGACCGGGCCAAGCTGTGGGGGTCGATGATCAAGCAGACCCTCAAGCGGCGCCGCCCCGGGTTCAACGAGTCGGCCTACGGGTTCGGGTCGTTCAACGACCTCCTGGAAGAGGCGCAGTCGCGCGGCTGCCTCGAGCTCGACCTCGACGAGCGGTCCGGCGGCTACGTCATCGGCAAGATCACCCGCGACTGAGTCAGCCGGCCATCCGCAATCCCACCAGCAGATAGAGCAGGACGGTGAGCGCGGCCGCGGCCAGGGCGTAGGGGGCCTGGGTGCGCACGTGCTCGATGTGGTCGCTGCCGGCCGCCGCCGACGAGATGACGGTGGTGTCGCTGATCGGCGAGCAGTGGTCGCCGAACACGCCGCCGCCCAGCACCGCGCTGACCACCAGGGGCAGCGGGACGGCGGCGCCGTCGACCTGCATGGCGGCGGCGAGGGGCACGGCGAGAGGGATCATGATGGCGAAGGTGCCGAAGCTGGACCCCGTCGCGAACGCGATGACGGCGGAGGTCACGAAGACCACGGGCGCCGCGAGAGCGGGGGTGAGGAGGGGGGCGGCGCGGTCGGCGATGAACGGTCCCGTGCCCAGGGCCCCGCAGACCCCGCCGATGGCGAGGGCCAGCACCAGCACGGCGGCGATGGGCAGCATCGACGCCGCCCCGCGCCACGCCGCGCCCGCCAGCTCGCGGGGACGGGCGTCGCCGCCGGCGGTCGCCAT
>JAJEEA010000403.1 GCA_022821235.1 Vicinamibacteria bacterium | reverse complement strand
CGGCCGCGCCCCGGGCGCAGCTCGCGGCCTCGGCGACTCCGCGGCCCCCGGCTCGGCCGCGAGCACCGCCCGCACCAGCTCGGCGGGGGTGTCGACGGCGCCGAGCACGGCGTCCGACACCCGGACGCCGGTGGCCCTCTCGATGCGGCCGAGCAGCTCGACCTGCTCGAGAGAGCCCAGGCCGAGGTCGCGCTCCAGCGAGTCGTCGGGATTGACGCCGGCGGCGGCGGACCCCGGTCGGAGCTCCGCGACCAGTTGCCCCACCAGGTCCAGGACGCGGCGTCGGAGGGCGGTGTCGTCGCCCGGCGGGGGGGTGCGATCCGACATGGTCGGCGGGCCTTCGGCGCGATCGGATCGCCCCCCGATACCGACGAGGTCGCGGTCCGGAATCGGGGAACGGGATGAGTCCGGCCCGCAGCCGTGGCGCGGCGTCGGCCCGCGCCGTGCCACGGCTGCGGGCTCCTAGCGTCCCGGCCGTGAAGTTCGCGAAAGCTCTGAATCGCGGTAAATGTCTGTAAACACAGGAAAAATGACGCGCAAGAACGTTCCACGAACCACGGTTCGGGACACTAGCCGGCCTCGATCCGGGTGATGGCGTGGATGACCACCGGGTCGCGGGGGACGTCCTGCATCCCGCCCTGGCGGCCGGTCCGGACGCGGCCGATCCGGTCGACGACGTCCATGCCCTCGGTCACCCGGCCGAAGACCGCGTAGCCGACCCCCGAGGGCAGGGGGTTCCGATAGTTGAAGTTGTCGTTGTTGTCGAGGTTGATGAAGAACTGCTGCCGCGCGCTGTCGGGCGCCGAGCCGCGCGCCATCGCCACCGTGCCGCGCAGGTTCAGCAGGTTGCGGCTCGCCTGGTTGATGATGGTGCCGCGGAGCCCTTCGACCTTCGGCTCGAGCAGGTCGTCCTCGCCGACGGCGAAGCCGCCGCCCTGCACGATGATGTCGCGCAGGATCCGATGGAACACGGTGCCGTCGTAGTAGCCGTCCCGCACGTAGACCAGGAAGTTGACCACCGTCGCGGGGACCTGGTCACGGAACAGCTCCATCTCGAAGTCGCCCATGCTGGTCTCCACCAGCACGCGGGGGTTGGGCGGCATCTGCTGGCCCGTCGCGGGCGCCGCCAGCAGGGCCGCGAGAACGCAGGCCGACAGCAGGCGTCCGGCCCCGCGGACTCGTCGACGGTTGGCTGGACGGAGTGGGCAGGGGGGCTTCGTCCGGGGTACCCGGCGGATGGGTAGATGCACTACGTGCTCCTTCGCTGGTTTCGGGGATGCGCCGGCTGCCGGCCGGGAGCCCGTGGCGAGAGTCCCCGCCGCATTCGAGCGGCGGATTCGCTCGCGCCCTCCGGGCGCGGTGCGACGCGGGTTTCACCGCGGGCTCCCGGGGCGGCCGGCAGTCCGTCCGGTCCGCGGCTACTGCACGGTCACCGAGAGAATCTCGACCGCGGTTTCCGGCACGTCGTTGAACGGCCCGCGGCGGCCGGTCCGCACGCCCTCGATCTCGTCGACGACGTCCATGCCGTCGACGACCCGCCCGAACACCGCGTAGCCGTAGCTCCCGGGGTCGGTGCCGCGGTTGTTGAGCCCGGGGTTGTCGACGGTGTTGATGAAGAACTGCGCGGTGGCGCTGTCGACGACGTTCGTCCGGGCCATCGCCAGCGTGCCCCGGTCGTTCGAGAGCCCGTTGGTCGCCTCGTTGCGAATCGGGGCGCGGGTCTCCTTCCGCTGCAGGTCGGCCGTCATTCCGCCACCCTGGATCATGAAGCCCCGGATGACGCGGTGGAACACGGTGCCGTCGTAGAACCCGCTCTCGGCGTAGGCGAGGAAGTTGGCCACCGAGACCGGTGCGGCCCGGCGGTCGAGCTCCGCCGTGATGGAGCCCAGGCTGGTCTCGATCACGACGACGGGGTTCTGGGCGGCGGCGGGCGGGGCGGTCAGGATGGCGGCGAGGCCGCAGATCACGAGGAACGAGAGAGGTCGATGCGACATTGAAGGGCCTCCTTTGGCCGTGGAGCGGCGGTTCGCCCGCTCGGGAGCGATGAAGCAGTCCCCGGCCGGCGACGCCCCGCCGGGAGTGGCGAGCTGCTTCGTTTCGGGAGCGACCGATGCCGCTCATCCAATTATCTGATATGGGTGATCCAATCGTGTGGATTTCTGGGGCCGGCTCCCGGCCCGTCGGTGGCCGGGCGCCCGATCTCGTCCCGAGTACGCGCCACCCTCCACTTTTGGCCCCGAGTATGCATAATTCCCCTTGGCGCTGTCCAGTGGCGCCGCCGGCGGTGCGCCGACGACTCTCGGCGCCCGGACCCACGGACGAACTGAGCGGGACCATACAGCCTCATGAGTTTGCTCGACCGATTGCGCGGCCAGCCGGGTTGGCAGCACGAGGATCCGCTGGTGCGGGCCTCGGCCGTGGACGACCTGGAGAACGACGCCCAGGACGTGTTCGCGGCGATTGCGTCGGAGGACGCCGACCCCGGGGTGCGGCTCGCCGCCGTCGTTCGCTTGTCCGACCCGGCGACCATCGCGCGGGTCGCGCGGACCGACTCGGACGGCCAGGTCCGGGACGAGGCGATCTCGATGCTGCGGGCGATCGCGGTCGAGGCGACGGAGCCCGACGCGGGCGAGGCCGCCCTCGCGGGGCTGTCCGAGGAGCGCGATCTCGGCGAGGTGGCCCGGACCGCCCGCGTCGAGGCGGTCAGCCGCTCGGCCCTCGGGCGTCTCGATTCGCAGAAGGCGATTGGCGCCGTCGCCCGGCGGTCGACGCATCGCGCGGTGCGGGGGGCGGCCCTCGACCGGCTCGACGACCGCGGCGAGCTGGCCGCGGTGGCGATCAAGACCGACCATCGCGAGATTGCCCTCGCCGCGTTCGAGCGGCTCGCCCCCCTGGGTCCCGCCGACCGGGACCTCCTGAGGACCGTCGCCGTCCGCGCCCGAACGAAGCCGGTGGCGCGGCGGGCGAGGGCCGCCCTCGCCGAGGTCGACGCCCAGCCCGTTCCCCTGACCGCGGACGAGCGGCGACGGCGGCGCGAGGAGCTGTGCGAGCGCGTCGAGGCGCTGGCCGGGGTCCGGGAGTGGGACGCCGTGAGCGCCGCGCTCGATCGGGCCGAGCGCGACTGGCGCGACCTGGCGGAAGAAGACGAAGCGCCCGGCGGCCCGACGGCGACCCCCGGGCTCGCGGAGTCGGTGGCCCGGGAGGCCTCCGCCGCCGAGGGGCCGGCCGCAGACGGGGGG